>WTJC01000029.1:3060-22673 GCA_011525015.1 Flavobacteriales bacterium | reverse complement strand
TTATCGAATCTCCATTACTGGGATGAGTCAAAGTCAGACTGGAACTTCGAATCTGGATTGTACGACTTAAAGTTTGGCATATCTTCTAGAGATGTCAAGGCGATTATGCGTATGGCTTTAGAAGTAGAAACTAAGCCTTAATTTTTGCTGACCATTCTCGCATTATTGCAAGGAGTGCTGTTTCATCTAAAGCGCGAAGTTTACCTTCAGAAAGCAGAGGTTCACCGTTAACCCATGAATCAGTGACTGCAGTTCCACTGGAGGTATAGACCAATGAGGATTCTGGATGGTAGACAGGATTGTTTTCAATTTTGTTTAAATCAACGGCGATAAGATCTGCTTTTTTGCCTTTTTCTAAACTCCCAATGCTTTTTTCGAGTCCCAGCGTTTTTGCGCCTTCAATGGTGACCATACGAAGTGCTTGATGAGCTGATAAGGCACGTGGATCTGAACTTTTGATTTTAGCCAGTAAGGAAGCCAGTCTTAACTCTGCGAATAAATCGAGCATGTTGTTACTCGCAGCTCCATCAGTGCCTAAACCAACGGTTACCCCTTGGTCAACAAAATCTTGAACAGGGCAGACTCCAGATGCTAATTTGGTGTTTGAACTCGGGCAGTGAATCACTTTTGTGCCAGTTCTCACAATAGCTGCTAAGTCGTCCTGGTCGATTTGGGTCATGTGTACCGTTTGCAGTTTGGGCCCTAAAAGACCTAGGTCTTCTAAACGTTTAATGGGCCGAACGCCATACTCTGCTATAGAGTCAATGATTTCTTTTTCACTCTCGTGAAGGTGAATTTGAATTTCTAAATCGTTTTTTTCTGCAGCTTCAATCACAGCAAAAATGGTTTGGTCTGATACTGAGTAAGGTGCATGAGGACCTAGGCTAAAATCCAGTAATTCGTGTTTTTTAAAGTCCTCATAGACCATCAGACCTTTTTCTAAATGCATTTCAGAACTCTTGGCCCATTGGTTAGAGAAGTCCATTACAGGAAAAGACAATACAGCTCTCATGCCTGTGTCCAGTGCTGCTTTAGCCGCCGCGTTGGGAAAGAAGTACATATCGCTAAAACAGGTGGTACCGCTTTTAAGCATCTCGGCAATGGCAATTGTAGTTCCTTGATATACAAAGTCGTAGTCAACCCATTTGGCTTCTGCAGGCCAGATGTGTTTTTGCAACCAATCGCTCAGTAAATAGTCATCGGCATATCCTCTGAGAAGGGTCATTGCAGAATGACAGTGCGTATTGACCAGCCCAGGCATAAGAATGCTTTCTGTAAAACTTTGGTGCTCGGCTTTAGGATGCTTTTCACGCGCTTCGCTGCTTTCAATAATTTCCTGAATGACCCCGTTTTTGATCACCACACAGTGATTTTCAAAGACCGTGTCTACGGGAATAATGGGTAAAATGTATTTAGCGTGTAAAACACGGATGTTATCTGTCATAAAGATTTAAAAAAGCCCGCGTAAAGCGGGCTTGTATTTTAAAGGTTGGCTAATTCCCAACCGGTTCTATAAGGTTTGGTAACGAATTGATTGGCTTCATCAAAGTTGGTTACTTTCATGGAGTTTCCATCCCAATACAATTTGCGTCTTCCGTAATAATCAAATCCTCTTCCGTTTTCTCTTGGTCGTCTGAGTTGATGAGATCGAATAGCGAGATTACCCATGAGTACGGTCTCGGTAAATGGTCCTGCGTAGTCAAACGATGAGGTGAGTGCCTTGTGCTCAGCCGAGTCAAAACCTGCTTTTACGGCTTCTGTCCATGACTGATTGTGCTTGAGGTCTAGATTTTCTTGGAAGCTGGTGTCGTAATGCACCATTTCTTCTCCCTCTCTAAACAATTTAGGATTGTTTCCGTAAGTGTCTACGGTAATAATTCCTTTGCTACCGAACATCATAACGCCACTTGAATCTGGACGGAAATTTTGCTCGACCAATAAATCTGGAATTGCAGGTTGAATTCCGCCATCAGTCCATTCAAAAACAACGCCTTCTCTATTGAGTTCATCTGCTGGAAAATCAATAGTTACGCGTGTTGAAATGGGGCAGCCTTCTGGGGTGTAATCTGGAGTCCACATTTGTGAGTAAACATCAGCTACACTGCATTGAACACCTGATGGATATCCTAATCCAAGAGCTTTGTATGGTGCGTCAAATAAGTGACATCCCATATCTCCGAGTGCTCCTGTTCCGTATTCCCAGAAACCTCTCCAGTCGAAGGGGTGTAAGCCAGGGGTGTATTGTCGGCTTTTGGCCGGCCCAATCCATAAATCCCAGGCGATGTCTTCTGGTCTTTGAGAAGCATCCTCTTTTTTAATGTTCACTCCTTGGGGCCAAACGGGTCTATTCGTCCATACATTTACTTTAGATATGGTACCTACTTCATTGCTTTTAACCCATTCAATAACTTTGTTTACTCCGGCGTTCGATCCACCTTGATTACCCATTTGAGTTACTACTTTCTGAGCGCGAGCAGTTTCGGTAAGTAATCTGGCTTCAGCAATAGTATGTGTTAATGGCTTTTGTACGTACACGGCCTTGCCTCTCATCATTGCGTCATAGGCTATAAGCGCGTGCGTGTGATCTGGTGTTGAAATGGTCACCGCGTCTATGCCTTTTTCTTTCTCAAGCATTTCTCTATAATCGTAATAGAACTTCGCTTTTTTGTGTGCTTTGATCGAGTCACCTGCACGTTTAGGATCGATATCACATAGTGCCACAACTCTATTTACTCCAGCGTTGTAGGCGTTGCGTAGATCTGAACTTCCTTTACCACCTGAACCCACTGCTGCAATACCGAGTTGGTCACTTGGTGCGATAAATCCAGGGCCTCCAAGAACATTTCTTGGGACAATAAAAAATCCAGCACTAGCTGCTGCTGATTTTTTGATAAAACTTCGTCTTGAATTGAGTTTAGCCATTTATTTTCTTCTTGTTAGTTAGTCTTTTAAAAGTATAAAAACATTTAAATTAAAGCTAATATGAAGTAGTAAACTTCTGAAATTAGCTCAAGCGAAAAATTTTTTTAAAAAAATTGAGTTTTTTGATAGGGTATTTTAAGGTAGTCGTGTTTAATACCTATAATACTTAACTTAAAATTTAATAATTGACTTTTATGAAAAAAATTACCAAATCGATTTTTTTGATAAGCCTTGTGCTTGTGGCCTCTTGCCAAGTTGACAACCTTGAAGAATTGGAATTGGATCCACAAGGAGATGAGAACCCTTTAAACCCAAACTCAAAACCTGTTGCAGAACTTAGGGGGGTTTTAACTTCTCAGGACATTGATCAAGATGGAATCAATGATTACGCTGATGCTGATACCAATGGCGATGGAACTGTAGATAACGGAACAGACACTGATGGTGATGGGATAAATGACGATGCCGACGCTGATGCGGATGGTGATGGTGTGCTTGATGAAGGGGCGATCGACACCGATGGTGATGGAATTAAAAATACACACGATGATGATATTGATGGTGACGGTCTTCAAAACGACGAAGATGATGACATTGACGGCGATGGAATTGCCAATGAAATTGATGACGATATCGATGGTGATGGATATTCAAATGAAGAAGACGAAGACGAAGACGGCGATGGGTTTTTGAACAACGAAGAGTCAGAAAACACGAGTCTAAATGCACTTAACGATGCTGTTGCACAGGCAATTCAAACGTATTTGGATCAAAACTATCCAAATTTAGATGTTCGCTACGTTAAAATCTATCCAACTTTCATTAAGGTTAAGCTCTCGAATCGCACTGAACTTTATTTTGATTACGACGGACAAATTCTATACGTAGATGATCACGGTCATAGAGGAAGTGGAGAAGAAATTACATTCGAAGATTTAGATCCAGAAGTTGCACAACGCATTCAAGATTATATTGCCAATAATCATCCTGATGATATGGTAGATGAGCTTCAGCGCTATGGTGCACTCTACATCAAAGTAGAACTTGAGTCAGACTTGCGTTTATTCTTTGATGGCGAAGGAAACTTCCTCGGAGCTTATGATGGAGATTTTGATTTCAGAGAAGATGACAGAAGAGTTGCAGTGGTCGAATTAGACGACCTCGAAGAGGCCGTGGCGAATAACATCACAATTTTTATCACAGAGAATCACCCAGATTCTGAGATTGTAAGAATTTTAAAACTGAATGATTATTTACGTGTAAAACTAAATCCTCGTAAGATTCTTTACTTTGATTTAGAAGGTAATTTCATTCGCTATGGAGGCTCGTATCGAAACGGTCATGAAGAGGTTTCTTTTGATGATTTAGATGAAGAGGTCAGACAGCGAATCATCGATTATTTGATTGAAAACTATCCAGATAATTACATCACTGATGTCGAAATCAAATTCAATTTTATAATCGGTATTAAATTAGATAATGATACGGCATTGTTCTTTGATCGCAACGGTAATTTAATTCTCGAATACGACGGATGGGATTTTGATGACGACCCATATTACGGAGATGATGAAGGTGAAGACGATGATTATTACTATGGAGAAGATGAAACCATGGCTGAGTTCGTAGCATTTTTAGGCTCGACAAACTGGAGCGTCTCTAGCTATATCGATGACGGTACAGATGACACCGCGGCTTTTGAAAATTATGTATTGAGTTTTGGAGAAGAAGGTGTACTAACGGCTGTGATTGACGAAACAACTACAGAAGGAACATGGTCTGTAAGTGTGTCTTCATCTGCTGAGTTAGAATTGATCATCGATTTAGGTGAAGCCGAGCCTCTTGATGAATTGACTAATTCATGGGATGTTACTGGATTAACAGAAAACACTGTTGAACTCGAAGATGTAAGTGGAGGAGATGGTTCAGTAGATACTTTAGTGATACAACGAATAGAATAATAATAGATTGACATTTTAATTTTAGGTTCTCAGACCACTAGCGTCTGAATTGAAAAAATTATGGGAGGTGGCCGTTGAAGTAACTTCCCATAAGTTTCAAAGAGAATGAGATCAATGGGATTGTGTGACAAAACATATTTTGAAGGGATTTACAGAAACTACTCTGATGAGCTGTATCGCTTTTTAGTGTATAAGTTTGGAAACCCTACTATGGCTGAAGATGTCACCCAGAATGTCTTTTTGAATCTGTGGAAGAACTGTGCTAAATACTCTGATGTAAACATCAAATCACTCTTGTATACAATGGGTAAAAACGACAGTTTAAACGTGCTTCGCAAAGATGAGAATAAACGAAAGTTTGTGGCTCAGGCTGAGGGTTCGAAACAGGTACATTCACCAGAATTTGAAATGGAAACCAAAGAATTTCAAGTCAGAATCAATCAGGTTCTTGGACTTATGAAACCTTTAGAACGACAGGCCTTTTTACTCAGTAGAATTGAGAAAAAGACCTATAAAGAGATTGCTGAAATCATGGAGGTCTCTGTTAAAACTATAGAAAAAAGAATTCACAACGCACTGGTTTTAATACGCAGTGAAATCGTTGAAGCAAAGAAATACGTATGAAAAAGGAAGAACACGTTTTAGCCAAATGGCTTTCAGGAGAAGTGTCCGATCAACAACTCAAAGATCAGGTGGGTGATGATCCTGTTGAATCGTATCGAGTGATTCTCAACGAATTGGAATCACTCGCAGCTCCTGAGCGTGATCAAAAACGAAAAGATGAATTCTTTAAGCTTTTAGATCAGCCTAAAAAAGCACCTCAGAAGTCAAAAATATTAGTTTTAAGACCATTTGCAGTAGCGGCTTCGTTATTGCTTTTAATGGGTCTTATTGTCGGATTACAAAAAACGACATACACTTCTACAAATAGCCTACAAATGGTCGTACTCCCCGATGAGTCAAGGGTTACTTTAGAGCCCAACTCTAGCTTTTCCTATAACAAAGTGCTTTATGCATTTCGTAGAACGCTTGACTTAAAGGGGAATGCGTTTTTTGAAGTTGAAAAAGGATCTGATTTTCGTGTTCAATCTGAATTGGGTTCAGTTGAAGTGCTGGGAACCTCATTTAGAGTATTTGACCGAAAAGGTATTTTTAATGTTCAATGCTTTAGTGGAACTGTTCGAGTTCAAACCGATAATCGTCAAGAGGTTATTACGAAAGGACAAGAGTTTGGCAATCGCTTAGAGAATACTCGCACGCACGAATTAAACAATCATATTGATGCGATTGAGCACTTTGATAATGTACCTTTAAAAACAGTGTTAGCTGAGTTAAGCGCTATATTTTCAATAGACATTCAATTTGACGCTTCAAACCCTCTATTTGAAGAAGGCTTTAGCGGTACTATTAATTCTGATGACCTTGACTTATCTTTGAATATCGTTATGCGTCCATTTGAATTGAACTATGAGAAAACCCAAGAAAGCATTATTGTTTTGCCGAACTAAATGGGTTATTTATGTCTTCTTTTTTTGGGGAATTTCGATTAAAATTACTGCCCAATCCGATCGTGTTCCTTTAAAACAAATTCTAAATGAAATCGCTTCAGATTTTGATGTGTCTTTATCGTATAGAGCACAAGCTGTAGCGGATGTATTTGTCTCCAATCCCACAAAATTTAGTGATATCAAGGCGGTGCAATCCTGGCTAGAAGCCAACACTGAATTAGGATTTTATCACTTGGATTCTCGCTATTATTACATCACGGCCAAACGCAATGTTTGGAGACTTTGTGGCCGTATTTTAGATGATTTTACCTATGCTCCAATAGCAAACGTACAATTGAATTACAATCAAAAAAGTGTTTTGACAGACCGAGACGGATTTTTTCAATTGGATGTTTTTACCAATACGCCACTACTTAAATTTAATCACCCTGAGTACCCTGCTATTAGCTTGGGATTTAATCGTTCTTCAAGCTGTGAAACCTTGTATTTTTCAAGAGAGGTAATTGCCTTAGATGAGGTAAAGCTCACCTATCAGCTCAAGGGAATTCAAAAATCATCTCAGCGTTATTTTACCTTCAATCGCAATGACGATATCATCACGCCTGGATCTATACAGAATGATGTGTTTAAAATGGCAGAAACCATTCCAGGTGTTACAAACGCTGATGATGCCACTGGTAATTTATACATCCAAGGAAATGCGCCTGACCACAATGCTATTTATTGGAATGGTATTCGAATGTTCAAAAGATCTCATGTTTTTGGTGGAATTTCTGTGATTAATCCCTTTTCAATCGACCAAGTAAAATTGATAAAAAACGGCTTAGCACCGCGATGGGGTGATCACATTGGAGGTCAACTACAAATGATTACTCAAGTTCCTAAGGAGGACGCCTCAGCGCGCGTAGGTGTCAATTTATTGGATTTTGAATTTGGAACTCGGCTTTCTATTTCTGATCAATGGTTTGCGCGTTTGAGTTTTAGACACAGCAACCCCTTTAGCAGTGCACAATTTGCAGCACCTTATATCGATAAGATAAAACAAGGTAGTAGTGTAACCGAGCAAAACAACAGCTTTGATTTTTTGAATTACAGTGATTATCAGGTCTCTTTAGAGCATCAAATCAACCTTCAGAATAAATTGAGTTTTCATCATTTCAATGCCATTGATGAATTACAATACAGCTTTGATCAAATCAGCTCTGAAGTTCAAGAACAATTTGAATCTTCGAATTACGGATGGTCACTTCAATGGAAATCTGAAAACGGAAAGTACAGCACCTTTACCTCCCTTTCGCAGAGTATTTTTTCTTCTCGCTTTAATCAAATTGAAAACAATACGATTACTTCAGCTCAAGAGGAGTTTGTCAACCAGAGAGGAAACAGCCTAAATTACACCTCATTTGAAACATCTTTGGAGTATCCCCTAAAAGAAAACCTCATTTTTTATGCGGGATTAGACTACAATCGAAAACAAATTTTCGAAAAAGAGTCCCAATCGTTTAGAGAAGAAAAAACAGAGCGGCAGCAACAATACGATATAGGAATGCTGGCCCTATTTGTAGATGCCTCTTATTTACTAAGCCCAGAAATGCAGTTAGAAACAGGAGTTCGTTTGCAGAAATACAATACGAGTGAGGCCTTACTGTTTGAACCTCGAGTGCGATTTCAATACCGCTTAGGAAATCGAATGACTTTTCACAGTATTTATGAACGAAAGAGCCAAAATGCATTTCAGATACAAGAAGCAATTTCTCAATCGCTAGAGAATCAAAATCAAATTTGGGTGGGCGCCAACGGTAGCAATTATCCCATTTTGCGTTCTGAGAAATGGGCCTTAAATGCCAATTATAATTTTGAAAGTACACTTATTGATTTAGAGTTTTTTGCCTCTAAAAATTCAGGATTGAACGCCTCCTTATTTGGATTTTTAAATGCAGATTTAGAGGCCGTTACTGATGGCAAATTTCGCGCAAATGGAATCAATACCCTACTGAGGCAGCGTTTTAAATCTGGAACAGCTTGGGTCAGTTATACCTATCTCGATGCAGAGCAGTCATTGGCTTCTAATCAGTGGTTTCCTGCCAATTTTAGCATCCGAAATCAATTGAGCTTAGGCGGACAGTACGAGTTCAACACCTACACCTTGGGATTAAATGCAGTCTTTAGAAATGGGGTTCCGTATTCTGCGCCTTCAGGAGTTGATGTAAATCCAAATAATCCAAGCGATTATACCTTCACCTATGATGAAGGTTTCAATCAAAGAACACTCAAAAACTACAAGCGCTTAGATTTTTTTATGAATAAAAAACTGCCTTTTGAATCTCTTGACGCTAACCTTCGATTCTCTGTTCAAAACTTGTTTTCAACCGAGAATATTATCGCTAGAAAATACACCTTTGATCCGATCAATCAGGCACTTGATATTGCTGACCGATTTTCGGCAGCACCGGTGATCAATTTAGGATTCTTTTTGGCGTTTTAAAATGTTTACCTTGCGCTTTATGAATGCAATCGACCAACTTATTTCTGCTTTACTGCCCTATACTGAATGGGCCATGCTTTTTTTATTATTAGGAGGTGGACTCTATCTCGCTATTTCTTCTGGATTCAAGCCCTATCTCTATTTTAAACATGCGATTGATATCACCCGAGGCAAGTACGATAAAGAAGGTGCAACAGGTGAAGTATCGCATTGGCAAGCACTCTCATCAGCCATTGCTGCGACTGTAGGTCTTGGAAATATATCAGGTGTGGCCATCGCCATTTACTTAGGCGGCCCCGGTGTGATTTTTTGGATATGGGTAACGGCAGTATTGGGAATGGTTATTAAATACTACTCCTGTTCTTTGGCTGTCATGTTTCGTGCTATAGATGCTTCTGGAACTGCACAAGGAGGTCCAATGTACTATATGAATGCGGGTCTCAAACAATTTGGTAGACCTTTAGCCGTTTTTTACTCCGTCTTCGGTATGATAGGATTTTTGGCCATTTTTCAAGCCAATCAATTCACACAAACCTTTATGACGGTGGTCAGTCCGAATGAAACCCTTGCTGGTTTTGGAGATTTCGGATGGAAATTAATCATCGGTTTGCTGCTCGCTGGCTTAACATCTTTGGTCATTTTTGGTGGAATACAAAAAATTGCCAAGGTGGCTTCTCGAATTGTACCGACCATGGTTCTCATATATTTTGTGGCGGTGTTATTTGTGCTGCTTTCAAATTTGGGTTCTATTCTACCTTCATTTAAACTGATCATCACAGAGGCTTTTAATTTTGAAACCGCTATTCAAGGCGGAATTTGGGGTGTGGTCATTTTAGGGGCACGAAGAGCCATGTTTTCTAACGAAGCGGGATTAGGCTCTGCACCTATGTATCACGGGCAATCTAAAACAGATGAGCCTATACAAGAGGGATTGGTGGCTATGCTCGGGCCTTTTATCGACACCATAGTGGTATGTACGATCACCGCTCTTGTGATTTTATTAAGCGGAGCGTATTTAGAAGCAGAGACCAATGGAATCTTGATGACTTTAATCGCCTTCAAAAAGACCTTGTTTGGATTCGGGGATGTCATTTTAATGATTGTCGTGTCGGCCTTTGCACTCTCAACAATTTTCACCTACAGCTATTTTGGAGTGAAGAGTTTGAGCTATTTAACCCGAAGCACAAAAGCGGGTAAATACTTCAATTACTTTTATATCATCACCATTGTTATCGCAGCCATTTCTTCGGTTGACCTAGTGGTTAATTTGATGGATTTAGCCTACTCTCTAATGCTTATACCCAATATGATTGCTGTATTATTGCTTTCACCAAAAGTGAATGCCGCGGCAAGATCTTATTTTCAGCGATTTAAGGCTAATGAATTGTAATTGAATGCACAGAGCTGGGTTTATAAATATTATCGGGAATCCCAATGTAGGTAAATCTACACTTATGAATGTGTTAGTGGGCGAACGGCTCTCTATCATTACCGCTAAGGCCCAAACCACTCGGCATCGAATCTTGGGAATTGTCAATGAGCCCGAAGTACAAATGATTTTTTCAGATACCCCTGGAATTATAAAACCTGCCTACGAATTACAGTCTTCGATGATGGATTTTGTAAAAACAGCTATTGAGGATGCCGATGTTATCGTGTACATGGTTGAAATAGGAGAGAAGCAGCTCAAAGACGCTTTGTTTTTTAAAAAATTACAGGAGACCAAAACTCCTGTGGTCTTATTGCTGAACAAAATTGACTTGACCGATCAGCATACCTTAGAAGAAGCAGTTTCGTATTGGAAAACGCAGCTTCCTGCGGCAGAAATCTATCCCATCTCGGCGATTGAAAAATTCCAAACAGATATCGTTTATGAGCGACTTAAGGAGTTGTTGCCTGAGTCGCCGCCCTATTTCCCTAAAGATCAGCTTACTGATAAACCAGAGCGATTTTTTGTCAACGAAAAGGTTAGAGAAAAGATATTATTACACTACAAAAAAGAGGTTCCTTATGCGGTTGAAATAGTTACCGAAAGTTTTGAAGAGGATGCTAAAATCATTCGAATTCGAGCTGTGATTATGGTAGAGCGCGAAACCCAAAAAGGAATTCTCATAGGGCATAAGGGCAGTAAACTCAAAAGAGTAGGTACTGAAGCCAGAGAAGATTTAGAGCTCTTTTTTCAAAAGAAAATTCACTTAGAACTCTATGTCAAGGTCAATAAAGATTGGCGTTCTAACAGCAATCAACTCAAGCGATTTGGCTATCAACAATAAGGCGATTTTTGTCTTCTGAGGTTAATTTGATTATTGATAACTTTGCCGCCTAGATCAGATCGAGTATGAGTGCCATTGTTGCCATAGTAGGTAGACCCAATGTTGGAAAATCCACCTTATTTAACAGACTTATTCAAAGGCGTGAAGCTATTGTTGACGCAGTCAGCGGTGTTACGCGTGATCGTCATTATGGCAAAAGTGACTGGAACGGAAAAGAATTCACAGTTATTGATACTGGAGGCTATGTCATTGGCTCAGACGACATTTTCGAAAAAGAAATTGACCAGCAAGTAGAACTTGCGATTGACGAGGCAGATGTCATCATTTTTATGGTGGATGTTGAGTCGGGCATCACGGGGATGGACGAGGATGTTGCCAAACTACTCAGACGTGTAAACAAGCCTGTTTTTGTAGCGGTGAATAAAGTAGACAATTCCATGCGAGAGGCTGAGGCTGTTGAGTTTTATGCCTTGGGATTAGGGGATTACTACAGCCTTTCAAGTATTAACGGTAGTGGAACCGGAGAACTGCTCGATGCCTTAGTCGAAAAGCTTCCTGAAGAGACTGAACCTGAAAACGACCTTCCGCGCTTTGCGGTAGTCGGGCGACCTAATGCTGGGAAGTCATCTTTTATAAATGCACTTATTGGAGAAGACCGTTATATCGTTACCGATATCGCTGGAACCACAAGAGATGCCATAGATACCAAGTACAATCGTTTTGGTTTTGAGTTTAATCTGGTGGATACAGCAGGAATTCGAAGAAAGGCCAAGGTCAAAGACGATCTCGAATTCTATTCAGTAATGCGCTCAGTTCGGGCCATTGAAAATGCCGATGTATGTCTGTTGATTTTAGATGCCACAAGAGGTTTTGACGGTCAGGTTCAAAATATCTTTTGGCTCGCTCACCGCAATAATAAAGGCGTAGTTATTTTGGTCAACAAATGGGATTTGGTTGAAAAAAACACACATTCTGTAAAGGAATATACTACTGCCATTAAAAAAGCTATTGAGCCGTTTACGGATGTTCCGATTGTCTTTATGTCGGTTACTGAAAAACAACGTATTTATAAGGCCATAGAAACTGCCGTGCAGGTTTATGAGAATCGTTCTAAAAAAATCAAGACTAAAGCCTTGAATGATTATCTGCTTCCTTTGATTGAAAAATTTCCTCCTCCAGCGACGAAAGGAAAGTACATTAAAATCAAGTTTTGTACCCAGCTGCCAACGCCCTATCCGCAGTTTGCATTTTTCTGCAATTTGCCGCAGTACATAAAAGATCCTTACAAGCGTTTTTTAGAAAATAAAATTCGGTCTGAATACGACTTTAGCGGGGTGCCGATGAGTTTATTTATGCGTAAAAAGTAAAGGGTGTTACCATCCGCCTGAGGCTCCGCCTCCGCCTCCGAAGCCGCCACCAAATCCGCCACCGAAGCCACCACCGAATCCGCCAGAACTCGACCCTCCACTTCTTCCTAAGCTGCTGAGAATAAAAGCGTCGGTTAGCGGGTCATAGCCTCTTCTTCGACCTCTTGGGCCACCTCTTCCTCCTCGACTTGCCAAAAAGACAAATACCACTATAAATAGAAAGACATAGACAAAAAAGCCTTTTAAATCATCAGATTTGTTGGATTGGTATGAGCTGTCAAATGAACCACTGAGCACTTCAAAAATGGCCTCAACGCCTGAATCAAGCCCCCTGTAATAGTCTCCATTTCTGAATTCTGGAATGATACGCTGTTCAATAATTCTCTTACTCAAAGCATCGGTAAGTATAGACTCGACTCCGTAGCCTGTATTGATGCCTACTTTTCGATCTTGGTCAGCTACTAAGATTAAAATTCCATTGTCCACACCTTTTTGACCGATTCCCCATGCGCTGAGCCAATTGGCTCCTAAAAAATTAATTTCTTCTCCGTTGGTGCTCGAAATGTTGACCACAACAATTTGGGTTGAAGTGCTATCTGCATAACGAATTAATTTTTGCTCTAAAGCAGTCTCCTCAGCCGCTGAAAGAATATCGGCATAATCGTAAAGTGAGGTTTGTACTGAGGGTTTCGCGGGAATTTCAAATTGCGCTACCGTAAAGTTCAAGCACAACAGGGCCAATAAGGCGGTAAAAATGTAATGGGTCTTAGGCCTTTGAAATGCTGTCATCGAGTTCATTTTTATCGTCACTTTGGTATGGAAAATACGTTTTGAGTGCTTTTCCTGAGGCTGAAATGCCATCGATTAAGCCTTTTTTGAAATCACCTTGTCGAAAGGCTGCTTGCATGAGATCTCGAATGTCTTCCCAGAAATGAGCTTCAACGGCTTCATTGATACCTTGGTCGCCGTAAATACTGAATTTTTTGTCTTCATAGGCCAGGTAAAAGAGTACTCCATTTCGGGCTTCAGTTTCGTGCATTTGAAGCATTTGAAATACTTCGATGGCGCGCTGTGTCGTTTCTTTAGATCCGCAACTGGCTTCAACATGAACACGTATCTCTCCCGAAGTTTGTGTTTCAGCCTCTTGAATAGCCTTTACAATTTCTTGTTCATCTTGAGCGCTAAATAGGGTTTGAGCCTCAGCCATGTTTAAAAATTGAATTCAACCTCTGGCGCATCTTCGGCACCTTGATCTGCACTGAATAAAGCAAGTGCTTCGAAATTTCCCCATGAGGCAACGAATTTCATTGGGATTTTTTGAATGCTAATGTTGTAATCTCCGGCTAGATTATTAAATCTGTTGCGCTCTACATTGATTCTGTTTTCAGTTCCCTCAAGCTGAGACTGTAGTTCTAAGAAGTTTTGGTTGGCTTTGAGTTCTGGATAGCGTTCTACGCTCACCAAAAGTCGAGATAAAGCTGAGTTTAATTCACCTTGTGCTTCTTGAAATTGTGCCAGTTGAGCTGAATTTGCAGCATTGATGTCTATAGTTGTGCTGGTTGCTTTGGCTCTTGCTTCAATGACCTCGGTAAGGGTACTTCTTTCAAATTCTGCTGCGCCTTGAACCGTTTTGACCAGGTTTCCGATTAGATCAGATCTACGCTGATATGAACTCTCTACATTTGCCCACTGTTTAGTGGCCTCTCCTTTCATTTCAACCAGTTGATTGGTGCTTGAGACATACCATGAAACCCCAAGAAATCCAATTACTCCAATAACGATAAGTGCAATAAATCCTTTTTTCATCTTGTACTTTATTTCTGTAATTCTTCTTTTATACTTATCAGCTCTGCCTTTAAATTTTTCAATTTGTCGACCAGCTGTTTTTTGTTTTTTAATTTTTGATGGTTAGCGCTCAATTCTTGTTTGGCGCCTTCAAGGGTAAAACCTCGTTCTTTGACCAAATTGAAAATGAGTTCAATGTATGCTACATCGGCTGGAGTATACCTGCGGTCGCCCTTGGAATTTTTTTTTGGGTTGAGTTTGTTGAACTCTTTTTCCCAGAAACGAATTAGAGAGGAGTTGACGCCAAAAGCGTCAGCGACTTCACCGATTGTGTAATATCTTTTTTCTGGTAGGTTAACGACTGGCATTAATCTAAGGCCTCATTTGCAATTTCAGCACGGTTGCGCAGAATTTCATAATCCTTAGCGCTAAGCGTTCCCGCATAAAAGCTCAAAGGATTAATGGCACGGCCATTTTTTCGAACCTCATAATGAAGGTGAGGTCCTCTTGAGCGTCCTGTATTACCAACGAATCCAATGATATCGCCTCTTCGAACTTGTTGTCCTCTTCTCACGTTGTATTTACTCAAGTGAGCGTAAAGGGAAACGTATCCGTATCCATGGTCGATTCGAATGTGATTTCCGTATCCTGCAGACCTGGAGTCACGTCTTACGACTTTTCCATCCCCGGTGGCGTAGATCGGCGTTCCTGTTCGTGCCGAAAAATCCATTCCGTCGTGAAATTTTCGAACCTTGGTAAAGGGATCGGTTCTATACCCGAAACCAGAAGCCATTCTTCTCAAATCTTCATTCTTAACCGGTTGTATTGCAGGTATTGCTTTAAGTAATTCTTCTTTGCGAAGTGCGTTGTCTTTAATGTCTTCAAGCGATTTTGAATGCACAGAAATGGCTTTTTCTAAAAGCTCCACTTTTTTGACTGTCTCTTCTATGAGTTCTGAATTTTCGTAACCCTGATATTTTTCATAGCGGTTGATACCTCCGAAACCAGCGTAGAAATTTTCTTCAGAAATAGGATCCATTTCAAAAATTCTACGGTAAATCTCTGCGTCTCGCTTTCTCAAATTTTCTACAGCCTGCTCGATACGAATAGACCGGTCTTTGAGTAATTCATAATCTTGCTGATAGTTTTCATTTTCGTATTCCAGCCTGATTTCTTTTGGTGTGGTAATAAAACCAGCTTGATTGAGAAGAAAGAAAAAGATAAAACCAGTCACTGCTGAACTTAAAATAAATCCAAAAGTGCGTAGGTATTTTTTGCTTTTTTTGGTGGTGACTTCTCTATAGGATAGGCTATCGGGATCGTAATAAAAATGTGGTTGTTTAGCCATGTTCAGTTTTCAACTTTTAGTGTTTGCTCATTTTAACAACGAACTAACTCAAATTTACTAAAAATAGTTGAGTTGATAAGCGGGGGCATATTTGCTCCTTTAACGGACAAAAAGCTCGAAGAACTGCAAAGGCACCAAGGCATAATCTTTCTAATTGTTCTATTTTTGACCTGTCTTAAGAAACGACAGTAATAGGAATAGAAACTACACCACATGAATTCAAAAGAAATTAGACAGACTTTTTTGGATTTTTTTAGCAAAAAGGAGCATCAAATCGTTCCTTCTGCTCCAATGGTCATGAAGAATGACCCTACTCTTTTGTTCACCAATGCGGGAATGAACCAATTCAAAGAATACTTTTTGGGAAATACTAAAGCTGAGGTTAAAAGAGTTGCAGACACACAAAAATGTCTGAGAGTCAGTGGTAAGCATAACGATCTTGAAGAGGTAGGAAAAGACACCTATCACCATACCATGTTCGAGATGTTAGGAAATTGGAGTTTCGGAGATTATTTCAAAAAAGAAGCCATTGAATGGGCTTGGGAACTGCTTACAGAAGTATATAAAATCTCTAAAGAGGATTTATACGTCACCGTATTTGAAGGCAGTACTGATGAAGACGACTTGGCTTTAGATCAAGAGGCCTTTGACTTGTGGATGGCGATTATTCCAGAGGCACAAATTTTACTCGGAAATAAGAAGGACAACTTTTGGGAAATGGGAGAACAAGGTCCTTGTGGTCCCTGTTCAGAAATTCATATCGACCTGAGAAGCCCAGAAGAAAAAAAGCAAATACCAGGTGCAGATTTGGTGAATAAAGATCACCCTCAAGTGGTGGAGATTTGGAATTTGGTATTCATGCAATACAATCGAAAAGCAGATCGAAGTCTAGAGCCTCTGCCCGAAAAACACGTAGATACAGGAATGGGCTTTGAGCGTCTGTGTATGGTTTTACAATCGAAAACCTCGAACTACGACACTGACGTTTTCACTCCATTAATTTCAGAATTGGAACGAATCTCATCTAAAAAATACGGTACTGAAGAAAACACAGATATTGCAATTCGAGTGATTGTTGATCACCTGCGGGCCGTTTCATTTGCTATAGCAGACGGTCAATTGCCAAGTAATAATGGCGCTGGATATGTCATTAGACGAATTTTGAGAAGAGCGATTCGCTATGGATTTACTTTTTTAAATCTCAACGAAGCTTTTGTCTATAAATTGGTGGATGTTCTGATCAAAGAGTTGGGAGGCTTTTATACCGAATTGCAAAAACAAGAACAGCTTATTGTTCAAGTGATAAAAGAAGAAGAGCAGTCTTTTTTAAGAACCTTAGAACAGGGCTTAAAACTGTTAGATAAAATCACTAAAAACTCAACTACTGAGGTCATATCTGGAGCTACTGTTTTTGAACTGTACGACACCTATGGTTTTCCGGTTGATTTGACTGCCTTAATTCTAGAAGAAAAAGGATTAAAATACGATCATGCTGCCTTTCAAGAGGAGCTTAAAAAACAAAAGGAGCGTTCGAGATCTGCGGCCGCGACCAGTACAACCGATTGGGTCAGTGTTCACCAAGGACAATTTGAATCTTTCGTAGGCTATGACAGCTTAGAATTAAAATCAAATTTGATCAAATACAGAGCGATCACCTCTAACAAGAACGAAACAACCTACCAACTTGTCTTTGAGTCTACACCCTTTTATCCTGAAGGCGGGGGGCAAATTGGAGATCGTGGATGTATTGAGAACGACAAGGGAGAAACCTTACAGGTAATTGCAACCAAAAAAGAGAATAACGAAATACTTCATTTTGTAAACGAGTTGCCTACACATCTCGACGCCAGCTTTAGCTTAAAAGTCGATGAGGCAAAACGAAGAAATACCTGTTCGAATCACACCGCAACGCATCTCTTACACCATGCCCTTAGAAATGTGCTCGGTTCTCACGTAGAGCAAAGGGGATCTTCGGTTAACGAAAATGGTCTGCGCTTTGATTTTTCGCATTTTTCTAAAGTTCAGACTGAAGAACTTGTCGAAATTGAAAAGAGTGTGAATGCCATGATTTCTGAAGCTATAGAACTTGTTGAAGAGCGCGAAATCAGTATGCAAGACGCCTTAGACAAGGGCGCTATGGCTCTTTTTGGAGAAAAATACGGTGATAAAGTACGAACGATTCAATTTGGACCATCGGTTGAATTGTGTGGAGGTACTCATGTACAGAAGACCTCAGATATTTGGCATTTCAAAATCAAAGCAGAATCTGCGGTTGCCTCTGGTATTCGAAGAATAGAGGCCATGACTTCTAAAGAGGTCAAGGGGTACTTTCAACAATTAGAGCAAGATCTCAAAGCTATTGACGATCTGTTTCCCAAGGCCCAAAATACATTCACCGCTATCGAACAATTACAAGCTGAAAACGCTGATTTAAAAAGCCAGCTACAACAGTTATTGAATGAAAAAGCTGCACTTTTAAAACAACAAATGCTTCAAGACGCCGAGACCATAAATGGAATGAACGTCTATACTTCAGTCAATCAATTGGACGCTGCAGCGCTAAAAAATATTTGCACTGAAATTGGGTCTAAAGATGCAAACGCTATCGTAGTTATGGGATCGAATAACAGTGCTAAGGCCTTGTTGAGTTGTTATATCGCTAAAGAGCTCGTCGAATCTAAAGGCTTGAATGCCGGTCAAATGGTAAAAACCCTTGGCCAATATATTCAAGGTGGAGGTGGAGGCCAAGCTTTCTTCGCCACGGCCGGAGGTAAAAATCCAGACGGTTTAAACACAGCTATTGCGGAAGCAAAAAAGCTGATAGCCTCACTTTAAATCTTATGATTCTGGCGGATACTTTTCGAGTATAGACCGCACAAAGGTTTCAATTCGCTGGCTTCTTTCTTCAGGATTTTCTCTGGGATTGAGCATTCCAGTTCCTTTTCCCTGCCAAATGAGTTGCTTGCTTTTACTGTCTAAAATATCAATGTACAGACTGCCTTCAACACTACTGCTAACAGAGGTTTGATTTCCCCAATAGGGAGGACCCCAAAATCCTCTTGAATACCAGCCAAAGGGATTCGCCCATCCCCATCCTAAATTGTTGCCCTGAAAGATGTCTACTCTGTTTTGTTCTCGGGTGGATAAACTCACAAGGATATCGGCATTTTCTTGAAGCACAAATCCTTTTTCTTGCATTACAACTTCTATGGATTTCATCATTCTTCGCTTGTCGAGTTCAGAGATTTTCATTTCATCAATGCCAGGTTTAAAAAAGGCAAAACTCTGATAGTTGGTGAAATTTACTTCTGGATCGTAGTCTGCAAATACTCGAATACTTCCACATGAACTGATAAAGGTCATCAAAAGTGCTAAGCACACTAAATTTTTGAATTTCATATGTATTATTTTTAAAAGGCATTTTTCTTGACATCGTATCCATAAGGACAATGTCGGCAACCACTACTGCAACAGTAACCGCGTTTGAGGTGATACTGTTCGGTAAATACACGATACCCTCCTTCCATATAGTAATCTCCTTCTTCTATGGGTACTGAACGATTCATACTTTAAAAATAAGAAGTCAAACTATCTTTAACTTTGATTTCTCAAATTTTAACACGCTATACGGGCTGTTTTTAACACTATGAATTCGCGTATCCAAAAAATTGATCATCCTGAGTTGATGAAAAGAAAAATTCAACTTTACATCAAAAGAGAAGATGAATTGCATCCGGTTATTTCTGGAAATAAAATGCGCAAGTTGAAATACAATCTCAAGGCTGCAAAAGCGCAAAGCAAAAAGACGCTTCTCACTTTTGGCGGTGCCTTTAGCAATCATTTGCTGGCTACAGCTGCTGCGGCAAAAGAACATGAGTTTGAGGCCATTGGCATTGTTCGCGGAGCGGAATTGGCACATCAACCCTTAAACCCAACCCTGACTAAGGCTGTTGAATTTGGAATG
>WTJC01000029.1:0-2960 GCA_011525015.1 Flavobacteriales bacterium | reverse complement strand
ATTGCAGACTTATCAGAGCAATCAGAATTTGAATTGTGGGAGGAGTATCATTTGGGCGGATATGCCAAAATCAATTCAGATTACATTCATTTTTTAATTGAGTTTTACCGTCAAACTAAAGTGGTTTTAGACCCGATTTACACCGGAAAAATGATGTATGCCATCTTTGATAAGGCGAACTTTGGTAACTTTGATAAAGAATCTCAAATTTTGGCTATTCACACCGGAGGATTACAGGGAATTCAGGGAATGAATCACAGGCTCCAACGATTGAATATGCCGCAGTTGTTATGCGAATGAAGAACCTTTTTTTGCCTTTAGCCGTAGCTCTTTTTCTAAGCTCTTGCGGCTCTACTTATACTGTTGTTCGCAGTGACGACAGTTCAAAGAAAAGCCTGCCAAAAAATGATGGAGGTGATTACGTGCAGCGCATAGAATCCATCACAGAAGAATACAATTTTGAAACCGATTACGGAGTAGAATTGCCCAATGACCCTGGTCGATTCAAGAGTTTTGAGTTTAGAAGTACAGAAGAGTACATCAAGGGTTTTGCTCCTATCGCCAAGATTGAAATGACCTTATATGGAATACCGGCGAGTATTACCTTGGCTCAAGGTATTTTAGAGAGTGGTTCTGGTCGTAGTAATTTGGTTCAAAAATCCAACAACCACTTTGGGATAAAATGCCATCAAGGTTGGGATGGACCCTGGGTTAGTCATGACGATGATGCACCTTCAGAGTGTTTTAGAAAGTATAATCTGCCTGTTTATTCTTACCGAGATCACTCTGTTTTTTTAAGAACAAGAGATCGATACGCTTCCCTTTTTACTTTGGCTATTGACGATTATAAGTCTTGGGCTAGAGGATTAAAAAAAGCTGGTTACGCTACGGACCCAAAATACCCTCAAAAACTCATCAGTATCATCGAAAACTATCGGCTCGATCGTTATGACGATGAGGTGGTAAAATCGAAAAAAAGAGATAAGCGCTGGTTGGTAATGGCCGATATGCCAAAAGCTAAAAGAACCGAACAAAGGTCTTTTGACAAAATTCAAGTGCGCTCTGGAGATACACTATACAGTATTTCAAGACGATTTGGTGTTAGCGTAGACGAACTAAAAAGAGCGAATGCCCTAGAAAATAATATCATAAGTGTAGGGCAAGAATTAATAATTCCGCAATAAAAACTTGATATGATTTATCAAAGAAGTAGTGCCCTGTTTGAAGCGGCAAAAAAAGTTATTCCTGGAGGAGTAAATTCACCAGTACGAGCGTTTAATGCAGTTGGAGGAACACCTGTTTTTGTGAAATCTGCCAAGGGCGCATACTTGCACACTGAAGATGATCAGCGTTTAATTGATTACATCTCTTCTTGGGGACCTCTAATTTTAGGACATGCCTATGAACCTGTAATAGATGCGATTAAAACTACGGCTGATCAGGGTACATCTTTTGGGATTCCCACCGCAGTGGAGACAGCAATTGCTTCATTAGCTGTTTCTATGGTGCCGAATATTGACAAAATACGATTTGTAAACAGTGGTACAGAGGCCTGTATGAGTGCCGTTCGCTTGGCGAGGGGGTTTACAGGTAAAGAAAAAATAATCAAGTTTGCCGGATGTTATCACGGTCATTCAGATGCCTTTTTGATACAGGCAGGTTCTGGAGCTGTTACATTTGGAAGCCCTAGTAGCCCAGGTGTTACCAAAGGTACAGCCAAAGATACCCTGCTTGCGCGTTACAACGATATTGACAGCGTAAAAGCTTTAGTTGAGGCAAATCAAGACGAAATCGCCTGTATTATCTTGGAGCCCGTGGCCGGTAATATGGGATGTATCATTCCCCAAGATGGATTTTTAGAAGAGCTCAGATCAATTTGTGATACCCATGGTATTTTGCTCGTTTTCGATGAGGTTATGACCGGCTTTCGTTTGGCAGCAGGTGGAGCTCAAGAATGCTTAGGAATCAATGCAGATATAGTCACCTTTGGAAAGGTGATTGGAGGTGGATTACCTGTTGGTGCCTTTGCGGCTAGATCAGAAATTATGAGTTATTTGGCTCCAGAAGGTCCGGTTTATCAAGCCGGTACGCTAAGTGGAAACCCATTGGCCATGAATGCTGGTTTGGCTATGCTGACTGCCTTGAATGAAAATCCAAATGTGTTTAACTCACTCGAAGAAAAAACGGCCCTCCTCGCAAAGGGAATTGCCGAAGTGCTCACTGAGAAAGGGGTGGTGCACACCATCAATCGATTGGGTAGTATGATGTCGGTGCATTTTTCAGAAGAGCCTGTTGTTGATTTTGATTCTGCGAGCCGAGCCAATAACGACACCTTTAAGAGGTATTTTCATGGAATGCTAAAGGAAGGCGTTTATTTGCCACCTTCAGCTTTTGAGAGTTATTTTTTAAACGATGCTTTGTCACATGCCGATATTGACTTTACCATCGAGGCGGTTAGAAAAGTTTTTTGATCTAAGGAGATAGAAACAAAAAATCGGTCCGAAGACCGATTTTTCTAGGATCAAATAATTAAAAAACTATTTACAGTGAGCATTTTCTTTACATCGCAACTTTTCTCCCTCTTTTAAATCTAGAATGAGCAATTCTTTTTCTTTTTCCTTGTTGTGCCTTAAGTTTTCTAAACAATTCAAATTGGTCATCGCTTAGGATGTTTTTCATTGTTCGTTGAAAAGCGATTTGACGGTCTAAATTTTCGACTTTTCGCTCGTAACTTCTGTCTTGCTGGTCTTTTACCTCTGGTCTAAACTCCTCCAAAGCCTTACGCACTTTCTTCGCCTGCGGTTCGCTTAAATCTAAAGCGAGCGTCAATTGCTTTACATGCAGTTCTGTTCGTTGCTCTGGATTCATCTTTTCAGCCATTTGCTTTTTGTGATGCTGCGCATAGCTGTTGAAACTGATAAAAGCCAAACTCAATACAAGGATAATTTTCTTCATAATTT
>WTJC01000048.1 GCA_011525015.1 Flavobacteriales bacterium | reverse complement strand
CATCGCTCAGAGCTGAGTAAACACCAAATGAATTAGATGTAAGTCTTCTGGCTTTAAATAATTGGAAGACCACCGCTACACCAAACTAACACCAAAGCCCTGCAGTTCGCAGGGTTTTTATTTTGAATTAACGTATATATAAGTTTTAATTTTAAATATAAAATCAATACTTTAAATGCATAAAATCTACCAATATGAAAAAATTGTCAACACTATGCTTCGCTTTGCTCGTTCTTATAGCGTGCAATAATTCTGTTTCTGAAACAACGAATGAAGATCAAATCAAATTTGAAAATAACTGGAAAGCTTTTGAAAAGCACCACGTAGGAGGGATAGAAAACAAAGATTTAGATCTGTTCTTAGAGTTGTACGCTGACTCTGTAAAATGGAGTCCACCAAACTGGAATAACAATGTTATTCTTGGTAAAGAAGAATTAAAGGATGCTGCCAAGAACTACATTGACAACTTCGAAAACCTCAAATTTACCCCAGGTGGGGCTATCATTGGAGAAGAAGGTGCTTATTGGGCAGGTTCTACCTTTTCTGACACAGGAAACACCAGCACTTCACCGGATGCTGTGCGTATTTATGGCGTATGGTCAGGAAATCATATCGAGACAGGAGCTCCATTTCACTTGAAGTTTTATGTCATTCAACAATTTAATGAAGACGGAAAAGTTGTTGTTCTCAATGAATGGTTTGATCCAAGTTCAATTGATGATCAAATAGCTCAATACTTAACTGAAAACAACTAATCTATACACTTATAATGAAAAATTTACCGTACAAATCAATGCTTGTGTTTTTGAGTTTTACTTGCTTATTACTCACAAGTTGTCTAAATAACTCAGAAGAAACAAGCACCGCAAAAGCACCAACAGAAATTGGTTCTGCAATGATGGAGGGCACTTCAGAAATGACACCCATCTTGGTTGGCGAAACCTCAAATCAAGCTGTTTGGTTAGAATATATACAAGCGCACAACGATAGAGATTTGGATAAAATAGCTGAAATTAATGCTGACGACTGGGAAGGCTATACAGCTGACGGAAGTGTTCTTAAAGGCACAGCTGCACATATTGAAACCTTAGATAATTGGTTTAAGACAGCCTCTCCAAAATGGCAAGTAAAATGGATGATTGCAAATGCCGCCAAAAACAAGGATGGTGTTATAGAACAGTGGCTTACAACAGGTAACGATTACACAGATGTCGATCCTGATGGAAGTCCAATTTTTGAATACAATATTCATGACATTCTTTTTGTCGACGGAAAGATTAAGAAAATTAATGTCTACAAGAGAGCTCAGCCTGTTGAATCTGCTGAATTTTCATATTGAGACGTTAAACTCATCTAATCTCAAAGGTCTGTAAAAGATTTAGTTGTGCTCTAGTTTTTAATAACAACTCAAGCACATCAAGACCGCTACACCACACTAACCCTAAAGCCCTGCAATTCGCAGGGTTTTTTCTTTTGAAAGCTTTTTAGAATACTACTTCATGTAAAAGGATAATGAATGTGGATATTATGATTTTTTGGTAACCACTAAACAATCGACATTATGGTGTTTCCATAATAATGAAGCTGGGAATTGGGAAGTAATATCTCCAGAAAGTAACTTTTTCTTTGCCTCTTCTTTTCCACTACCTGAGACTAGTAGTAAGATACGTTTTGAAGAGAGTATATCTTGTATTCCAAGTGTAATACCTTGGGTAGGTTTTATGCTGGAATCCAAAATCATTGAATGTTGTTGTGATTGCACAGCCAAGTCTGCAATATGGCAGTGCGGTTGTAATTCGTCTGCAGGCTCATTGAAACCCAAATGGCCGTTTTTACCCAGTCCTAAAATACATAAGTCAATAGGACCTTGTACTTTAACTAAAGCCTGTATTCGCAGGCATTCTTCTTTAAGATCTTCAGCTGCAGCATTAAAACGAAAGTATCGTTCTTGGTCAACCTTTAAAGGCCTTAGAATGTGTTTTTGCAAAAACGCATGGCAAGAGCCATCAGAAGACGGTAGGCCTACCCATTCATCTAAAGGTAAAACGCGTAACTCATCGAAGACCGCTGCTCTTTTTTTAGCTTCTTCAGCGAGATTTCGATACAATGGCAAAGGTGAACTTCCGGTTGCTGCACATAAAAGCAATTGAGGATTGTGCTCTATTTCATCCATCACAATAGAGAAGGCCTTCTGCCCCATTTGATCGATTTCTTCAAATTCAGCTATTCTCATTTGCTCCTTGTGTTTTTACTGAATCCATCAATTTAATGGTGAGCCATCCACTACCCATTCCAAGCAGTAAAAGAATCAAAGCGACCTTATACCCCCCTAAAACTGCGTGCCCTACACTAAAGAGAATGCTGTTTAAAAAGATGACCCCAAACAGAAAACCAAGCCATGACTCACGCGAAGAACTCTCATCTACCAATTCAGGAAGCTGTTTGGCAATTGGACCCCACCAGCCTTTTGGGCGAACCTTAGTATAAAAATGAAGTAAGGTGGTATTATCAACCGG
>WTJC01000007.1:20468-34878 GCA_011525015.1 Flavobacteriales bacterium | reverse complement strand
CATTGTTAATTTTAAAAATTTGGTTTTCATAAGTAGCTAATTAATAATTAAGGGTAATAAATTAAAAGTTTAGAGATAGGCCAAGACTTATATTTCTTCCAAGCTTATAGGATTGTACTGTAATTTCCTTTTCATCTCTTGGAATTTTAATTCGTTCCTCTAAAGGAACACCTTCAAGTCTAGCGGTGTTAATCTCTCTGTAATTCTGTAAAATATTTTGTGTCTGTCTGATGACTGGATTAAGCAAATTATTCGCCACTAGTTGCAATCTCATATTAGAATTGAATTCTTTCGAAATCACTCCGTTTAAGACGACAAAGCCTTTTTCAATAATGGCGGAGTCGTAATTGAAATCTCGAGTATTTTGATCAGTAGGAACCCCAAGCGCAAAAACTTTGTCCGAGGCATAATTCGCAGAAACCCCTATTGATAGTGGTTGTTCATTTAATGTGGCGTAATTAAAACTCGCGTTTAAAATATAATCAGAAGCTCCCTGCAGGTCTACACTTTCAAAATTGCTATACCTAAAACTTCTTATGAGATTTCCATCTTCATTAAAAACTTCTTTTAAATCTTGTTTGGTCCACATTCGTGTGGCATTAAAGACCATAGTCAATTTATGACCGTCGATAACATCGATGTCTTCTTCATCCATGATGCTTTTCTCTGCGAGATTCAATCGAGATTCAAGTTCTAATCCTAAAATTGTTGCGGTTTCAGCGGAATTAAAATAAGAGAATACACCTGCAGAACCTCTGTCTCTAACCCTATTTATAGGATCCGAAATATTCTTATAAAAAGCGGCCAATGAAATTAACTCATCACTCGAAGGAAAGGTCTCGTATTTTAAATCAAAATTAATGTCTGTAGAGGCAATCAAATCCGGATTACCACGGGTGATTTGACCAGTTGGTGACACATATTCAAAGGGAGAGATTTCTTTGAATTCAGGTAAGGTTATCGTTCTAGAAAATGCTGCCCTAAATGCTGATTTATCGCTTAGACTTCTACGAACATTGATGCTTGGATATAGTTTATTATACTTCTGCTCACTTACGCCTTCTCTGGGAAATAAATTTCCAATGTCGTAATTCACAACAATTTCATCACTTTGATACCTCGCTCCTAAATTCAAATTCCAAAGTTCATTGGATAAATTGAAGTTTTGAAATGCCGCTGTAGACCGAAGTGTTCCTATATAGATGTCCTTGTTTTGGCCAAGAGCATTGGCACCTAAGGTGTTAATCTGTAAAAGTCCATTACTAAAGTTTTCTGGGGTAAAAATTGCATCTAAATCATCAATAGAGGAGGGATATATTGGATTGCTATTATTAGCGATTTCTACACCTACAAATTCAGAGGAGAAATCTCTGGTTTTATCTCTAAAAGAAACACCGTAATTGAGATTTATGGCAGTCGCATCTTCACTTTCTTCGTCTTCGGAAGAACTGAAATTAATGCTGTGTTGAATTTTTCCATTGACTTCTTCATCCGTAATGATTTGTGCTGATTTTCGTTGTTGAAATCCTCCGGTGAATCCCAATTGAACATCAAAATTGGGTTCAACACCATTTGGGTCAAAATTGACTTCATTTCGAATTCTGTTTGGCTCATCTGCGTACAAAAGGTTATAACCCAAAGCCCAATTCAAGGTGTTTTTTTCATTGAATCGATGAAGACCGAAAAGTTGTGAAACGAATAAAGTGGTTTGCTTGGTGTTCTGGTCGCGAATGAATTGAAAGAGACCATCATCTGGATCGGTTTCTTCAAAAATTGTCGATTGCCCATCTCGCCCACCTTCAAAAACATTTTCACTCAATTTATTGATGATAAAATTGCTTGATTTAATTCGATGCTTTTCATTGATAAACCATGTAACGTCGGCTAATCCAGTATTTACGAATTTGGTCTCATACGTATTGGCGTCGGTAATGGTGTCATCGATGAAATTTGATCTAAACTGACGAAAAACACCTGATTTGTAACCGTGGGATCTTGAATTAGATCCGGTTAAAATAATAGCCAGTTTATTATCAAAAAACTTTTTACCTACGGAAATTGAAGCTGAGTAATTGACGGGATTGTCAAATTGTTGGGTATTCCAACTTTGTCTAGTTATTTGCCCCCTTAGATTACCCTTGTAGGTCAAGTAACCAAACTTGGAATCACTGTAATTGGGTGAGACTTTAAAATTATCAAATATCCCTGCTTGAGCTACATTAGAATTGACTCCTGATGAAAAACTTACAGCGAGTAATTCAGATTCACTGAGTTCTCTCGAATCAATATTGATAGCCCCCGAAGCTTGATCTGCTGATGTCGAAGCATCAAAGGTTTTTTGTATGCTTACTGCTTTGATAAATCTCGTAGGAAATAAGGATAAATCAATATTCTTTTTTTCTACATCGTCTGAGGGTACAGGGAGTCCATTTAGTGTGGTTACCAGATAACGATCGCCAAGTCCACGAACGAATATATCCCCTGAAGATTCTGATGAGCTAACCCCAGATATTTTTTGGGTTGCTGCTGAAGCATCTGAAACTGCAAATTTTGCGAGTTCCTTTGCGCCAATACTTTCTTTAATTTCTACGGCCTTTCGCTGGTCTAATAAAAGGGCAACCTCTGAATCTTTTCTAGCCACAGTAGTAACTACAACTTCTTCTAGGGTCAATCCTGCAGAAGCAGAAAGCGGAACATCTATATTTGTTACTTTACCCGCTAAGATTTCTACATTGGGAATCTCAACGGTTTCATATCCTAAATAAGAGTAGACTACAGTGTAAATACCAGGTTCTAAGCCATCGATTTCATACAATCCGTCAAAATCTGAAGTGGTACCTGTTGTTGTTCCTTTGATAAGGATGTTAGCGAATGCCAAAGGTTCGTTATTGAGCTCAGCATCCAAGAGCTTACCTACTACTCCTCCTGTTTCTTGCCCAAAGGCAAAGATGACACAGAATAGGAATACGATTAAGCTCAAAAATCTTTTAGTCATAATGATCATTAATTAATGATGCAAATAACGTGCTGCTGCGAAAACAAGGAGTTAGCAATATTTTAATTCAAGGTTTTTTTAACTTTATACAAACGTTAAGAGATTAAATTACTGTTAACAGAAAGTCTGACTGTATTATAAATTCTATTTTTGGTTAGGTCAAAACATACTCATATGAGCACTGAAAACAAGGATATCAAAATATTATTAGTAGATGATGAACCAGACATCTTAGAAATTGTTGGGTACAATCTCAATTTAGAAGGATACCAAGTTTTTACTGCTAAAAATGGTGTGGAAGCTATTTCAAAAGCAAAAAAGAAGATGCCTCACCTGATTATTTTAGATGTAATGATGCCTGAAATGGATGGGATTGAAGCTTGTGAAGCGATAAGACAAACTAAGGGTTTGGAGGATACAATCATTACATTTTTAACTGCTAGAGGTGAGGATTATTCGCAGTTGGCAGGTTTTGATGCTGGAGCAGATGACTATATCACAAAACCAATAAAACCCAAGGTTTTGATGTCAAAGGTTAAAGCGCTTTTACGCAGAAAAAAAGAAGATACTAAGCCTGAGGATCAAATTACCCAAGTCGGCGATATTGTCATCAATAGAGAGGAATATAAAATCATCAATAAAGGAAAGGAGATCGTTTTACCGCGTAAGGAATTCGAACTTCTTGCCTTACTTACTTCTAAACCCAATAAAGTTTTCAAAAGAGAGGTGATTTTAGAAAAAGTTTGGGGAAATGAGGTTGTTGTAGGAGGCCGAACCATAGACGTGCATATTCGAAAACTCCGAGAAAAAATTGGTGAAGAGCACTTTAAAACTGTAAAAGGAGTTGGGTATAAATTTGTCGAAAACTAAATGTTCGGTCATCTCAAAGATTCATTTAAAATCGCGCTGCGTTTATCTTTTTTGATAAGCATTCTTTTCGCTCTTTTGTTGTTTGTTATTTTTCAAATCGCTGGAATCAAAGAGTACGTTTTAATTCTATGGAGTGCCTTTTTTGGATTCTTTATTGCTGCAGCCGTAATCAATTACAATGCAGAAAAGTACATTGTAAGGACCATTAAACAATTGTACAACAACGTTTCGCTTTTAGAAAACTCAGACTATAGAAATTTGAGCGTCACCACCGATATGGATTCTTTGAGAAGTGAAATTGAAAATTTTGCCGAGGGAAAGAAAATCGAAATCGAAACCTTAAAAATCAAAGAAGAGTATCGCAAAGATTTTATCGGAAATGTAGCGCACGAACTCAAAACACCTCTTTTCACTGTACAGGGCTATTTATTAACCCTTTTAGAAGGGGCAATGGATGATAAAAAAGTCAGAAAAAAGTATTTAGACCGCGCCAATAAAAGTGTTGAGCGCCTTTTGCATATCGTAAGAGACTTAGATGACATCACACGATTAGAATCTGGCTCAACGACTATGAACTTCAGTGATTTCAACATTATTCATCTTATTGAAGACATCTTTGAAATGCTCGAAATGGAAGCCCAAAAAGCTGCTATTAATTTGATTTTAGACAAGGACTACAGCGAGGAAGTTATGGTTTATGCAGATGAAGAGAAAATCGAACAGGTTTTGTACAATTTGATTCAAAACAGTATTAAATACGGAAGCCCTGAGGGTACCACAGAAGTCAGCGTTGAGAACTTAACCGCCAATAAAATCATCGTTCGCGTTACCGATAATGGCGAGGGTATTCCAGAAGTTCATCTCTCTCGATTATTTGAACGATTTTACCGTGTCGATCAAAGTGGAAGCCGCAAAGAAGGGGGGTCTGGGTTAGGATTATCTATTGTGAAACACATTGTTGAAGCTCATGAAGAAAAAATATTTGTAGAAAGCGAACCTGAGTTGGGCTCTGAATTCTCTTTTACCCTTCAAAAAGCCTCATTAAACAGTGAGCTCCAGTCTATGGACTCTGAAAAAACAGAAAGCCCTTCGTAATCTTCTACCCGATCTAAAGCTTTCAAGTTAAAATCATTTTGAGAACAGAAAGGCACTATTTGCAGCGCATCAAGTCTTTCAGCCAGATACTCTTGTTCGTATTGCCCTGGAGTTGGAATAAAAAAGGCTTTTTTACCCAGCTTAGCTAAATCCATCACAGTGGTGTATCCAGATCGACATAAAATCAGTTTAGACCTCTTTAAATGCAGCTCCAATTCTTCGGATTGCATAAAATTTACCTTCTGGATTGTATTGCTTGTATTTGCAATTGAGGTGCTCTTTTGTTCGGATTGAATTTTACCCTGAACAAAAACAATTTTTCCTTTAAATCCACTTAACTCATCTAGTAGTTTTTCTTCGAGTAAGGTTCTTTGTGGTTCAGGGCCTGACAATAATACCATAAGGTCGAAGCTTTCTTTTTGAGCTGAAGGCGTAAACCTAGACAATGGACCCAAATACCTCATTTGGTCTAATTTTTTTTTGAGGTGGCCTAGTTTACCGGTTAAGTTTGGCTCGTGTTCAAAATCGGGCACCCATATAAAATCGTATTTTTTAAAGATGCGTCTATGCCACCAAGATGACAGCGCTGTGGTTGCACCAGAGAGCACATTGAGTTGATGTGTGATAAATACATTGGGAACTTTACGGGAATAAACACCAAGTCGATTATCTGAAATTAATCCATCAATCTGTTCTTTTTCAATGATTTGTTCTACTTCTTTCCGCTCTTTTCTCATGGCATTGAAAACCTTATGTGAATTCAAAAGTATTTTGAGTTTAAACAGATGTGCTTTAGTGGCGTATTCGATTTGATAAGAGCTCAATTCATAAGAAGTCAGTTTTGGAAATTCCTTTTGAAGCAATTTTAGAGCGACACCATCTGATGCCAGAACGACTTCAAAGTGGTTGTCGAGTAAAGCCTTTATTATTGGAACACATCTAGTGGCGTGTCCTAAGCCCCAGTTTAAAGGTGAGACCAATATTTTTTTTGAAGAAGCCTTCATGCGCTCTGAGGTTCTTAATATTTTTGTGAGCTAAAAGTAAGGATTTGGGAAGTAAAAATAAGTTAAGGCGATTTAAAGAAAATGAAACCTTTTTGAATCTCATTCAACCCACTCGTGAAGAATTGTTAAGTGAATTTAACTTAAAAGGAAACTGGAAGTATGAGTTCAAAAACGACAATCCTATTGTGCTCGAATTAGGATGCGGTAAAGGCGAATACACCTTAGCTCTGGCAAAAGAATTTCCGAACATAAATGTTATCGGCATAGACATTAAAGGAGCGCGTTTGTGGAGGGGTGCCAAAACAGCACTTGAAACTGGGCTTGAGAATGTTCGGTTTTTACGAGCCCAAATTGAATTGCTCCCACAGGTATTTGACACTTCTGAAATTAGTGAAATATGGATCACATTTCCAGACCCTCAAATCAAATACAAACGCCAGAAACACAGATTAGTGAATCTAAAATTCTTGAACATGTACAAAGCACTCCTCAAAGAGAATGGGCTTATTCACTTGAAAACCGATTCGGAGTTTTTACATGGTTATACCTTGGGGCTTCTGCAGGGATTAGAAAAAGAAATAGTATATTCCAATCATGACATTTATCGATTAGAGGGTAGTCCTCAAATTGTGACAAGTGTTCAAACCTTTTATGAAAAACAATATTTAGAATCTTTTAAACCTATCACCTATCTCCAATTTAGACTCTGATTATATCGTACAACTCGTACTGCTGTTTTTCGCCACTTATGCAGCTGCATTTATGGCCACTGCTCCACCGGGGCTTCTGAATTTAAACGCGGCCAAAATAAGTGTAGACAAAGGAAAGAAAAGTGCCTTGTGGTTTGTGGCAGGAGTCATCCTAACCATTGCGATTCAGGCGGTATTAGCGATACAGATTTCAAAGTTTTTATTTCGCAATCCTGAGGTTATTCAGTTGATATTAAAAGTAGCCATCAGTATATTTTTTCTATTGTCGATATACTTCTTTACCAAAAAGAAAAAGACGAAAAAGATAAAGGTCAAACGCAAAAACAATTTTTTTAAAGGCGTATTACTCGCCACCTTAAATATCTTGACTATTCCTTATTACAGTGGGGTACACGCCATGTGGACTTCTTCGGGATGGGTGCGTTTTGAGGCTGCTGATATGGTCACTTTTGTATTGGCCGTTTGCCTTGGAACATTAACCGTCTTGTACGCCTATGTCTTTTTGTTTATTCGTGCGAGTCATCAAAATTCATTTTTTTCGAATAAATCCAATGCGATCATCGGGTTTATGATGTTGGTGCTGATGGTGATAAGCTTGTTCAGATTGCTTTACGGATGAAACAAAGTTCACTTGATTTCTTTAAAAAGGTATACGAGGTAGTCGCCCAAATTCCAGAAGGTCGCGTAACCTCATACGGTGCAATCGCTCGATATCTCGGAATGCCCCGATCTTCAAGAATGGTGGGCTACGCCATGAATAACTCTCATAATCTGGATATTCCTGCTCATCGTGTGGTCAATCGAAACGGCTTACTAACGGGTAAGCACCATTTTCCTGGTTCGACCTTGATGCAGCAGCTTTTGGAGAATGAGGGTATTCAAATTAAAGACGATCAAGTCATCGGCTTTAAAGAGGTGTTTTGGGACCCCGCATGTTTAGCTCAATAGCTTGCTCTAAAGAAGTTGAATATATTTTATCTTTGCCCTTATAAAGATTGCAGCCTTTTATGAAAAAAGATGAGATTATATCTGCCTTAAAAACCATCTCTGTTCCTGGAGAAGGTCAAAATATGGTCGAGAGCGGAGCAGTCACCAATGTTCAAGTTTTTGGTGACGAAGTAGAGGTTGACATTACCATAAACAACCCTAGTCTTCAAGCCAAGAAGAAGACCGAAGTATCTATTTTACAGACGATTCATGAAAAGGTTTACGAAAAGGCAAAAATTAAGGTCAATCTAAAGGTAGTTGCCCCAGAACAAGAAAAGCCACAAATTAAGGGAAAACCTATTGCGGGAATTAAAAATATTATTGCTGTTGCCTCTGGAAAAGGGGGAGTAGGAAAGTCTACCATCACTGCCAATTTAGCCGTCTCCCTATCGCAAATGGGATTCGAGGTAGGAATTTTAGACGCTGATATATACGGCCCATCTATTCCAATCATGTTTGACGTCGAAAATGAAAAGCCATTGGCTGTTAATGTGGATGGAAAATCTAAAATGAAGCCCGTTTCTAATTACGGTCTAAAAATTCTGTCCATCGGGTTTTTTACCAAACCAGATCAAGCTGTAATTTGGAGAGGCCCAATGGCTTCTAAGGCGCTCAATCAGATGATTTTTGATGCCCACTGGGGCGAATTAGACTTTTTGTTGGTGGATTTACCACCTGGAACAGGAGATATTCACTTGAGCATTTTACAATCCTTACCCATTACGGGAGCTGTGGTTGTGAGTACTCCTCAAACCATTGCCTTGGCAGATGCGCGAAAAGGAATTGCAATGTTTCAACAAGAATCTATAGACGTCCCTGTTTTAGGGGTTGTTGAGAATATGGCTTACTTTACGCCAGAAGAGCTTCCAGACAACAAGTACTATATCTTCGGAAAAGACGGAGCTAAAAACTTAGCAGAGGATATGGATATTGAACTTCTAGGGCAGGTTCCAATAGTTCAGAGTGTTAGAGAAGCTGGTGATATCGGAAGGCCAGCGGCTTTTCAATCTGACACCCTCATTGCAAAGTCTTTTAAAACCCTTACCCAAAATACTGTAACACAATTGGTCAAGCGAAACGAAGATTTGCCTCCAACTGAAGCAGTTAAAATAACAACCATGGCAGGTTGCGCGCCTGTTCAATCCAATAAATCATGACAACAATTGAACTAACTAAAAAAATTGAAAAGGCACTTGAAGAGATTCGTCCTTTCTTACAAAATGACGGAGGTGACATCGAATTGGTTTCTGTTGAAGAAAACAAAAATGTAACGGTGCGCCTTTTAGGAAATTGTGTGAGTTGTTCGGTCAATCAAATGACCCTAAAAAGTGGAGTTGAAATGACGATTAAAAAGTATGCTCCTGAAATTGAAAATGTGTATAATGTTCAATAAGACAAAAGAGTTATAATGATTCAGACTGATATTTTAATTATTGGTGCTGGACCAACAGGTTTATTTGCTGTATTTGAGGCAGGCCTATTAAAATTGAAATGCCATATTATCGATGCGCTTCCTCAAGCAGGAGGGCAATTGTCAGAGCTTTATCCAAAAAAGCCGATTTATGATATTCCGGGTTATCCAGAAGTGGGGGCTCAAGAATTAGTCGATAATTTAATGGAACAAATCAAGCCCTTTCAACCTGGGTTTACACTTGGTGAACGCGCTGAAAAAATCACTAAAATTGATGATAAACTTTTTGAAGTAGTAACCGATAAGGGAACTGTTCACAGGGCCGCTGTTGTTGCTATTGCAGGAGGTTTAGGAAGTTTCGAACCTCGCAAACCTCAGTTGCCAAATATCGAGCAATTCGAAGACAAAGGGCTTTTGTACATGGTTAAAAACCCCGCTCAATTTAAGGACAAGCGAGTGGTTATTGCTGGAGGAGGTGATTCGGCTTTAGATTGGAGTATTTATCTGAGTGATATAGCCGCTGAGGTCGTCTTGGTACACAGAAGAAACGAGTTTAGAGGAGCACTTGATAGTGTCGAGAAGGTACAGGATTTGAAATCAGCAGGTAAAATAAAATTATACACCCCTTATGAGGTGACCAAAATAGAAGGGGATATCCAACTCAAATCACTTCGTTTAAAGAGCAATCAAACCGAGACTGAACTCGATTTAGAAACTGATTTTTTTATACCCTTATTTGGATTAACTCCGAAGCTAGGACCCATTGCTAATTGGGGATTAGAAATTGAAAAAAACGCCATAAAAGTAGACAACACCCTCGACTATCAGACAAATATTCCAGGTATCTACGCCATTGGAGACGTCAATACCTATCCAGGTAAATTAAAATTAATTCTTTGTGGATTTCACGAGGCTACCCTTATGTGCCAGAGCGCTTTTGCTCGGATACATCCAGACAAGCGAAACGTTTTAAAATACACTACCGTTGGAGGCATTAATGGATTTGACGGTTCTGTCAAACAAGCTCCTAAAGCAGTGGTAAAGACAATTGATTGATAGTGAGTAAGGAAGTTCGAATTCAAATTACAGATAGAAATGGTACTTCGCATGAAGTCATGGCACCTACAGATTTAAATATGAATCTAATGGAGGTGATTCGTTCATTTGAATTGGCCGAAGAGGGTACAATTGGCATCTGTGGCGGAATGGCCATGTGTGCTTCTTGTCAATGCTATGTCCTTTCTGATCACGATTTGCTTCACAGAGGAGACGAAGAAGAAGCCATGTTATCAGAAGCGTTTAACGTAAGAGAAAATTCAAGATTGTCTTGCCAAATTCCCATTAACGAAGCACTAGAAAATCTGCATATAGAAATTGCTCAAGAAGATTAAATTTTAGCCTGCTTGGTGTACAATTCTGTGTACTTTCCATCTTGCGCTAAGAGCTCTTCGTGTGTTCCGCGCTCAACGATTTCACCTTGATCAACAACTAAAATTTGATGTGCATCTTTAATGGTACTCAAGCGATGTGCAATAACCAATGTCGTTCTTCCTGAGGTCAGTTTTTTGAGCCCCTCTTGTATAAAGTGTTCACTCAAGGAATCTAAATTCGAAGTGGCCTCATCTAAGAGTAATATTTTTGGATTGGCCAGAATTGCTCGAGCTATAGCGATGCGTTGCTGTTGACCTCCTGATAACTTTACTCCGCGTTCACCTATTTTAGTTTGTACACCTTCATTTAGTTCGTTTGTGAATTCATCGACATGGGCTACTTTGATGGCGTTTGTAAATTCTGCATCACTGCAATTGGGATTGGCGAATTTAATATTGTCTTCTATGCTGCCGTCAAATAGAAATTCATCTTGAAGCACTACACCTAAGTATTTTCGATAGGCATTGAGATCGAGGTAGTTCAAATCAAGACCGTCTATACTCACCTCTCCTTTATCGGCAGTAATAAATCCTGCGGCAAGAGCAAATATGGTAGACTTTCCTGAACCAGAACTTCCTACTAGGGCGGTAACCTTACCGGGAGGCACTTCGAAATTGATGTTTTTTAAGGTAGGTCTATCCTTTTCATACGAGAAATCCACCTGTTTAAAACGCAGATGACCTTCTATATCTGTCAATACCTTTTTTCCTTTTTGCAAGTCTTCTTCGCTCGGAGTTTCCATGAGTTCTTTGGTGCGTTCTAGACCGGCAAAGGCTTCTGTGATTTCTGATCCTATTGCGGTCAATTGTATGATGGGAGTCAGCATCAATCCTAGTAAGAAAGTGAATTGTAAAAATTCACCAATGCTGAGTTCCTCATTCATAATTAAAAACCCACCAACCCCCATGATGGTCGTAGTAACAATTCCGATAATGATCGAAGATGAACTTTGAATAATAGCCATAAAGGTCATCGACTTTCTGATGTTCCCAAAAAGAGATTGCACGCCTTTTTCAAAGATGGATTTTTCATAAGACTCTGCATTAAAACCTTTAATGACTCGAATTCCAGAAATGCTTTCAGTTAGTCTTCCGGACACATTGGCCTCGATTTTTCGGCGCTCCTTATAGATAGGGCGTACTTTAGAAAAGGCTTTTTTGGATATTAAGCCCACAATAAGCATGGGAATAATGCAGCCTAATGTCAATTTGATGTTGATACTGACCAGTAGCGAAAAGGCCACAATAGCGGTAAAAATAGCCCCGATGAGTTGAACTAGACCCGTACCTATCAGATAGCGCACGCCTTCGACATCATTCATGACTCTTGAAACTAAGGCCCCTGATTGGTTTTCTTTGAAAAAATGTATGGGTAATTCAAGAAGTTTTTGCTGTACTTGAATTCTCAATTCCGAAATGACATACTGCGCCTGAATACTGACCAGTTTGGTCAATAAAAAGGAAGTGATGGCTTGAATAATTAGGGCAGCTAAGACAAAGACAATAAGATTCGTAAGCAACTGAATATCACCGTTAGGAATGACCTCATCCATCATTTGTTTGACCGCTGTTGGCGCCACAAAGGAGGCTCCTTTACTGATGAATATAAGAACAAGTCCTACGGCTAAAACCTTTAAACGCGGACGAATGATTTCTTTAAAGGCAATTTTTAGGGAGTATTTCTCTTTCATGTGCTACAAAAATAGGGTCTTCTTTTGCAAGATTTAAGCAGCCTATGACAAGTTTGTGCTTTAGTCCTTAAAATAGTACCTTTCTTTATCACTTTAATACCATTCTATGAGACCTATTTTCTTAGTTCTGACAGCGATAATCTTAAGTTTTTCATCATGTTCTACCAAACAAGGTGAATTCAGTGAAGCCCAACGCCTTGAGGAAATCGCAAGCAGAGTAACCATTGTTAGAGACAGCTTCGGAGTGCCTCATATCTATGGAGAGAGTGATGCTGATGCCATTTTTGGTATGCTCTACGCGCAATGTGAAGATGATTTTAATCGGGTAGAACAGAATTACATTTGGGCCACCGGCAGACTCGCTGAGGTTGAAGGCGAGTCGGCGATTTACAGCGATTTACGGGCGAATATGTTTATGACTCAAGACGAGGCTGAGCAAATGTATGAGAACAGTCCAGAAGAGGTAAAGCAATGGTGTCAGGCCTTTGCTGACGGGGTGAATTATTATATAATGACACATCCAGAAGTGAAACCTCGACTCTTGACCAAATTCGAACCCTGGATGCCTCTTTATTTTAGTGAAGGTTCTATAGGTGGAGATATCGAACGGGTTTCGACTCGAAAAATCAAGGCATTTTACGAAGAAGATACTGATCAAGATTTAGCTTTTGCTTCTCTGGATGATCAGCTTGTTCAATTTGAAGAACCTCAGGGTTCTAACGGTATTGCACTGGACGGTTCAATGACCGAAAGCGGTAATGCCATGCTTTTGATCAATCCGCACACCTCATTTTATTTTCGAGGTGAACTTCAAATGAAGAGTAACGAAAACTTAAATGCTTATGGTGCTGTTACATGGGGGCAATTTTTTATCTATCAAGGGTTTAATGAGCACACAGGCTGGATGCATACTTCGACCTATACCGATGTCATCGATGAATTTCAAGAGGAGATCATCACTAAAAATGATGAACTGTATTACAAATACGGGGAAGAATTAAGAGCTGTTACTTCGCTAGAAGTTCCACTGAACTATAAAACCGATGAGGGTGTTCAAGAGAAGACCTTCACGGTGTATCGAACACATCACGGACCGATTACCCATAAAGATGGAGATAAGTGGGTGGCTACTGCGATGATGTGGGATCCTGTAAATGCACTTAAACAATCTTTTGAACGTACTATTCAGTCGGATTACAAAGGGTTTCGTCAGATGATGGATATCAAGACGAATTCATCCAACAATACTGTTTATGCTGATTCGGATGGCAACATTGCTTACTTTCACGGCAATTTCATCCCTAAACGAGACGTGAAATTTGACTACGCAAAGCCAGTGGACGGAAGCGATCCTGCCACAGATTGGAACGGATTGCACGATGTTGAAGATCATATCAAGTTATTAAACCCTTCTGTGGGTTGGTTGCAAAATTGCAATTCTACGCCATTTACAGCCGCAGATATCGATAGCCCTAAAGCTGAGGATTATCCTTATTACATGAGTACGGCCCCTGAAAATTTTAGAGGAATTCACGCGATTGATTTACTAAAAAACACAGAAAAATTGTCCTTAGACGGTCTTATTGATTTGGCCTATGACAATCGACTGCCTGCCTTTGAAGTGCTTATTCCAGGATTGATTAAGGCTTTTGATGCCAATCCAAATAGGGCTTATGCGAAAGAAATAAATCATTTGAGAAATTGGGATTATAGAACAACCGAAAAGTCTGTTGCCATGACCTTGGCCCATTTTTATGCTACATCTTATATGAGATATGGTGATCGCCCTAAGGGATTATCATTTATGGAATTGTTTAGTCATTGGGCAGAAGATTCTTCCCTGGAAGAGCGAAGATCAATATTCTATAAAGCGGTAGATGAATTACGCGACTCTTTTGGCAATGCCGCTCTTGAATGGGGAGAAGTCAATCGTTTTCAGCGAATAGACGGCGCGATTCGCCAGGCTTTTTCGGACAGCTTACCCAGCACACCTATTGGTTTAGCTAGTGGACGATGGGGTGCTTTAGCTGCCTATGGAGCCCGCTATCACAATAACACCAAAAAAATCTACGGAACCCGCGGAAATAGCTTTGTTGCCGTTGTCGAATTTGGGGAGCGCTTAAAGGCAAAGAGTTTATTGGCCGGTGGCCAGAGTGGAGATCCTGAAAACACTCACTTTGACGATCAAATTGAATCCTATCGCAATGCGAATTTTAA
>WTJC01000007.1:12999-20368 GCA_011525015.1 Flavobacteriales bacterium | reverse complement strand
AACCCTTCTTTTAATTTGATTTGAAGTGTTTTGTAACTGCCACTTAGCAAGGTGTTATAGGATACAATTTCTTCATTGACCAAAATCATAATGCGGTCACCGTCGATTTCTCCGTGATCTCTAAAGGCCACTCCAACGATAGAATCTCTTGTTTTGAAATCACCTAAGTACATGTCACCGGCGGGTAATTGACTGTTGTTTCTCTCGGAGACTGCAATTTTAGTGTCAATTTCTAAATCAAATCCCGCTTGTTTGAGATTTGAATTGGGCATCATAGAAGGTCTTTTCTCTTCTTTACTAATGAGATTTTTGTCTATGACCGAAGGAATTTTGAGTAAACTTCCACTGTTGTTCGAAGATCTAAAATCTAAATTGTTGTTTGTGCCAATTTCTATAGGACGGGTGAGTGGTATATCGCCTTGTGCCCAAGTCAAGTGACCTGCACATAGCAATAGCATAAGACCATATATCCTTAAACTCATCTTCATTCTTTTTCTTTAATAGGCATAAAAATCTCTGCCTTCCATCGCATCGAATTTCCCCCGTAATTGGGGTTGTTATGAAATATTTCTATAGGAGTTTCCTCAACTTCTATGCCATTCTTTTGCGCATAATTGAGCAGTGCGTACCAGGCGCGGTCTGAATTGATGTAATTGCCATTAAATACCGCTTTCAACGCTTTTTTACCAAAAAAACGCTTGTATTTGATTTCTGGATGAACGATTAATTTTTCATTGCGCACTACGGGATAGCCAAACCTCAAATGAATACTGTCCTGTGCTCTATCCCATTTGGTGATTTCTATAAAGGGATATCCCTTGAGTTCGATTTCATTTTCTACCACAAATCCTTCGAGTAAAGGCAGTTGACGCATCATCTGTGCTGCCTTAGAATACTGCTTTGATTTTGATTCGACATAGGCGGTATAGGTGGTAGGCATTTCAACTTCACCAATAATTTCAACTTTAAAAGAGTTTTTGTGCTCGACAAGTTTATCGTAAAAGTCAAGGACGGTCTTTTTAGCCCTCTTTTTTAAATCAGTATCTGAGGAGAACAGGTTACTCAGCCTGTTGCTTATTCTGTGCTTAGGGTCGTTGATGTAGACCTTCACATCGGTAAGTGAGTCGTGAACCTGGTCTAAATTCCATTGGTAAACATGAGTCGAGTCTGAGAATTGAAATTCTTGCCTCAAACTGAGTATAGAGCCGTCTTGCTCAATTGCTTTGGCGTTTGGGTTGGCACTGCTCCAGGTTTTTAAAGTTTGGTTGATGGTACCTGGAAGTGCAGGAGCTTGAAATCTAATAATGTAATCTGCTGGCCATAAAATAAAATATCCAAGACAAACAATTCCAAGCAAGCTCAAAATTCCGAGAACGATTTTATTCTTCGTTGACATGATTTATTTCATTTTAACATTTTGCGTTACCCATTGACCTATGCTTCTTCCTTGCGTAAGTCCTAAATCTACCGCAGAACGGTAGTGAATTCCTCCATACATCCTGCTGATAGCTGCTTCTGCGGCTGCCTGGTTAAATGAGGTATATGATCGAATCGGAAGCCCATAGGGTACTTCTGTATCGTCTGTAAAGGCAAAATCATCTCCAAATAATATGGTCAAGGCAGTGGATGCCGCTCCAGAAACTACGCTATGTCCACTAGTGTACTCCGGAAATGGTGGTGTTTGAAGAATAGGCTGCCAAGAGTCATCAATATGCTGATTGATTAGCGTTTCAGGACGAATTAAATTCGATCTGTACTTTTCATCCCAGCAACTGATAAACCCATCTGCTAAACTGATTGCGGTTAGGGCATAGGCAGCAGCTGTTTTCATGTAATCGGCCTCTGAGGTTCTCGCGGCAATCTTGGTGATACCCATCCAATGCGCCCCCGGTGTGATTTTTTTTGTAGCAAACATCAAGTGACCTCGCTGTACGGAGACATAGGGATTACAATCCCAAAACTGTGCAATTTTGATTCCTTCTGATTCGTCTCCTTCTTCTTCAAGTTCTTTGCTAATGGTGTAAACCTCTAATAATTCTTTGTAAAAGGCTGAATCAGGGTCTAGTGAGAACTCAGGATGGGTCTCAGGTTTAAATTGATCGGCACTGGTCAGGGTAAAAGGTCTTATTTTGTTCCAGTGGGGTTCAATACCGTCCATATAGGCTGGAGGAGTGGGTTGCCACCTTGAGGGGTCGTCGGTGTCAATAGTGAATTTAGGCATGGTACGCGTTTGATTGTACATGTCATTTTTCATCCACGCCAACATAGCTTGCACCACCTCATTGGCATAATTCAAACTATTCTCAAATTCACGCTTATTGGCCTTTTTCCAACGCTCAAAATAGGTTTCTTGAAAACTCTCCATCATGTGTTCTGAGAAAACCAATTTCTTACTGAGCTCGGTATAGGCAATCCAAGCGGCTACCTTGTGATTAACTCCAGCTGTTGCTTGAGGAATTCCTTCAAATTCGTTGAGTTGGCCTGACAGCGAAGTGTAGGTGGAGTCTTGCTGTGTCATAATTTCATAGGCAGCAATGGTCGGATAGGCATAAATACGACTTGCCACAGGAGGTGAAAAGATGTCATGGATCATAATTTCGGTAGTCTGATCCAAGGCCAGGTGATAATCTTCAGCACTTACACTTAGCGGCTCGTTCGAACAACTGAGAAGCATACATGCGAATGCTATGGCTAAGATGTTTTTCATTTTGTGTTTATTTTATAAAGTTGAAGGGCTTCATTATTAAAGATGGCCAAGAGGTAATCTTTGTTTTTGATTTGCAATTGCATCAATGCCCTTACCGCTTTGCCTTTAAAGTCTAAGCCCAATTCAGACCCCAAAATTACATCATTCTCTTTGTTTATTAAAGCCCCTGAGAAGGTGTCGTATTTACCGTGATAAGGTTTTACACCTAGGTAATTACCTCCTAAGAGTAAACTGTGCTCTCCTGAGCTGTTTTTAATTTTGAGACTACTGCTTATGGGCGAAGTTTGTAGTTCGCTTTCAAAGGGGACAAATTCTTGATTTGAAATCCCATTCTCATTGCGTAAAAACCCAGAGCCTAGGAATTCTGCTTCATACAAGCTAGCTGCATCTAATTGCTCTTGACTAAAGATTTCTACCATTGATTTTCCAGCAAATTCGTTGTAGGATGAAAATGATTTGCGCAGTGAAACCATTTGAGTACTTAAATCATCTGTGGAACTCAGCGGATAGTAAGCATTTTCTTTAAAAACGGCCACTATTGGCTCTGTCTGCCCATTTTCGTCAAAATCTGAAGTGTAAACTCGTAAAGGATGTTCATTACTCGCTTTGAACTTAGAATTTAAGCCCCAATTGCCCAGTATAAAATCTAAATCTCCATCTTTATCGATGTCATAGGTATCAACCATTTGATAAAGGCCACTTGGAGCCTCAGTTTCTTTGGCATTAAAAACTTTCTCTTCACCTTGCAGATACCAGGTAGGTTTCATGAATTCTCCAACCACGAGCAAATCTAATTTTTCATCTGCATTGACATCATACCAAAGAGCATCTGTAACGGCACCTTTAATATCGATAGGGAGGGGTTTAAAACTTCCGGATGTATTCTCAAGGATATACGATTGAGGTGGGATTCCAAATTGCCCGGTATTGTGTTGATTGCCCACAAATAAATCCATGTCACCGTCTTTGTCAAAATCCATGGGCTCGACCACCTTTGTATTGAGAAAGAACTGTTCTAAGCCCGAATTTTCTACTTTCAAAACAGCTGCATCCGACAGTGTAAAAAGATCGTCTTGCAAAGCCGAGGCTTGTCCGAAAAAATCAGCTCCTGCCGCTCCTAGAATTATTTTTTTTTGCGCATTCTCATCAGTGAAACTCGAGGCTACCACAATCTCTTTGAGTTTGTTTTCAGTGAGCGGAAGAAAGCTCGCTTCAGTACTTTGATTTGTGAACAGAGAATCCTCCAAAATAAAAACAGAATTGGATTCGAATTTGGAGCTTCCGATAAAAAGATCCTTTTGACCATCGTTGTTTAAATCGGTGTAAAGTGCTGCAGGGCCTCGATCTGACAATCGATACGGTATCAGCTTTTCTCTGTTAAAATCCAAGTAGTTGTCTTCTTTGTGATTGTAGTCTAAACCGATTGATTGAGGATCGATTTTTTCAAAGCTAAGGGCGTAATTCTTTTTGTTGAATTCTGGGGTATAGACCTCCTCTGCCTTGTACTCTAAAGTCAAATGCCTATTGCCTTGTAGGTTTACTTTTTTGGTATAGGTATTATTAGGCCAACGCACTAGGATAGAGTCTACTTGACTTTGCGCACCTAATCCAAAATGTATAATGGGCTCTGAACTGGCTTGAAACCCTTTTAGGTTGTTCAAATATTTGGTTTGAACGCTTCCTTTGTTGTAAATCATAACTTTTGCACCAATCGCTAGCCTATTTTTACCGGGGTAGGAGAGCTTGATACTGAGGTAAGCGTTTTCTGTTTCTTGGATGTTTTTATAGAGTTTGGGAGACCCGTCTATGGCATTGCTGATAAAGTCTAAATCTCCGTCTAAATCAAAATCTGCATAGGCTGTTGCAGAGGTATTACTGATATCATTTTTGACCCATTCAGCCGATACATCCCTAAATGATAGACCTTTTTCACCTTTAAAAATTTTGGTAGCAACCGTTCCGCTGGGCATCATTTTAAGCGCCTCGCTATCGACTAAAGAGGTGTTGTTGATTTTTTGTTGGACTTGTTCGTTGGATAAAAATCGAATAAAATCAAGATTGTTCGGTCTTTTTGGAATTCCGTTTGAAACAAAAAGATCTTGCTTGCTGTCTAAATCAATGTCTGTAAAAAGTGCACTCCACGACCAGTCTGTAGCAGCTATACCGCTCAAAATTGCCGTTTCTCTATAGGAATCGTCTGCTTCAGAGAGAAACAACATATTTCTTGTGAATTGATAGTGGTACCCAAAATCTTCAACTCTCATTTTTTGGGTTTGTATGTTGTCGTCTCCTTCGGATGATTTCAAGTTGAATTCATCTTCGGGTAACATATCGAGACTAATGAGGTCAAGTTTACCATCTCCGTTGAGGTCGGCGATGTCATTTCCCATGGAGAATCGAGTGGAGTAGGTAAAAAAGTCTTTTAAACGCTCGCTAAATGTTCCGTCTCCATTGTTGATATAGAAGTAATCGTCTTCGTGAAAGTCGTTTCCAACATAGATGTCAGGATAGCCATCATCGTTAAAATCTGCTGTACTCAGACCGAGGCCATATCCGTTAATTCCACCAAAAATTCCCGCCTCTTCACTGACATCGACAAATGTTCCATTTTCATTTTTTAACAAGCGATCTCCTGTGGCGTAATTTCTGGAATTCCTCAAATCGGCAGTTCCAAAAGAACGATCTGTGTGTATGGCATGATTTAAAATATAAACGTCCAAATCTCCATCTAAGTCGTAATCAAAAAAACTTGCTGCTGTACTGTAGGTGTCCAGGTCAAGCCCGTACTGAGCTGCTTGTTCTGAAAAGTGACCACTTCCGTCGTTGATGTAAAGTTCGTTGAAACCGTAAAAACCATTGATTCCGACCACAGCACAGACGTATATGTCTAAATGACCATCGCCATTGACATCTGCCATGACGGCTCCAGTATTCCAACTGCTTTTTTTAGTTATTCCAGATTTTTCTGTGACATTTTCGAACTTCCAATTTCCTTTATTGAGGTACAATTTATTTTCGCCTTGATTGGCGGATAAGAAGATGTCTGCAAGGCCATCGCCATTCACATCTCCCACTGCAACGCCGCCTCCATTGTAGTAATAGAGGTAATCCAAAATAGTTAGATTTTCTTTTTGATCGAGTAGGTTTTCAAAATCAATGCCTGCACTTTGAGCGTCAACCAATTCAAAACCTTCTCTCGATTTGCATGAAGAAATAAGTATAAGGAGTGTTGCGACAACTCCACCAAATAGTTTACTGCGCTTCATAGAGTAAAGGCTTCATATTATTTCGAATGACCACAAGGAGCTCTTTGTTGTCAGCGGATTTAATCTTGGCTAAATGCTTGGCTTCTCCTTTAATTGATAAACCACTGTTTTCGGCTGTCATCCAGGTGAAATTGTTTTGTCCATCACCTAAAAATACATCTCCATAACTTGCGTCAAGACGAGAGAATTGTGGTTTAAATTCATGATCGTTTCCTACAGTGATAAGGTCTAAATGACCGTCATTGTTGACATCGCTACAGCTGATATCACAGATACATGAAAATTGAGCTCGTGGAGGCAATGCCTTGGAGGTAAAGCTTCCATTTTCATTGATCAAAAGAATAGAACTCGAATAACGTACCTCTTTGACTATAGCAGACCTTAATAAGTCTGGTCCAAATAGGTCTTGGATATTTCGTCTTGCGTAATCTGAGGCTTTTAGGTTTTGTTTTTTCAAAGAAACCAATTGGGCCGTTATTTCTCTTTTTTGGTGAATGGGGTAATCGCCATTTTCTTGAGCGATACAGACGATTTGCTCAATACTTCCATTGGCGTCGAAGTCATTGATGAACATTCGAATGGCCTGCGCCTGCGAAGGCTTGTAGTGAATGTTTTCGCCTTGATTTCCCAGAATAAAATCGAGGTCACCATCTTTATCGATGTCTACACTTTCAATGGTATTCCACCAACCAGTTAGCTCGTCTAATTCTGAAGATTGAAGAATGAGTTGCTTTCCGTTGCTTTGGAATATTTTAGGACTTCCCCAATCAGAAACAGTAATCAAATCTATATTGCCGTCGGTATTGATGTCAACCCATAATGCATCGGTTACCATTCCCGCGTTTTTGAGGTCGAAAGCATTTCGTTTGCTCACGTCTTCGAACTGTCCTTTTCCGTTGTTTTCAAGCAAGAGATGATTGGGGTCAACCCCGTAAACCCCGGCAACAGATCTCGAACCAATAAACAAATCTTGATCACCATCATTGTCGTAATCTGCAGCTTTAATCACCGAGATATTTGTTCTATTCGAAGGTAAAACTTGTTCGGACAGATTGAAATTGCCTCTGCCATCATTGAGGTAAATTCGTGTTTTATAATTCAGCATTTCGGTTTGCTGATTACCTCCACTTCCGACAATTAGGTCTAAATCACTGTCTCCATCGATATCGACTAATGTTGCGGCGGTATCTTCAAAAGCGGCATCTTTCTGAAAGACGGCATTGCGCTTTGGTGTGAATTCCGCATTTTTCTTTTGAAGGTAGATTTGAGCAGACTGCCCTTTTCCGCCCCCGACAAAAAGGTCTTCTATGCCGTCAGCATTAATATCCCCTACGGCAAAAGCAGGCCCTTCTTCAGACAATTTATTGTAGAGTAGGCCTTCTTGATCAAAATCATT
>WTJC01000007.1:0-12899 GCA_011525015.1 Flavobacteriales bacterium | reverse complement strand
TGAATATAATTGTTGTCAAGCTCATCAGAAGTGTTTTTGTACAATGAGACTTGTTCATTAACATTGTTAATCACTAAGTCTAAATCGCCGTCGAGGTCTAAATCTGCATAAGCTGCTCCATTGGATCTTGTATCTCGATCAAACCCCCATTCCTTGTTTGCATTTTCAAACTTCAAGGATTTTAAGTTTTTGTAGGCGTAATTGGGTTGAGGTTTGACAGGCATCTTATTGATGATAGAGTCGATGGATTCTTTACGACCTGTCAGTGCCATTTTTTGGATGATTTCATTGGCGAAGAAATCGACAAAATCTAAATCTGTTAAGTCGTGATTGATACCATTGGTGATAAAAATGTCTTTAAAACCATCGTTATCCATATCGAAAATGAGACCGGCCCAACTCCAGTCTGTTGCGTGAATTCCACTGTAGTATGCGATTTCTGAAAAGGTTTGATTTCCATTGTTGAGTTGAAGGGTGTTTTGAATGTACTGCTGAAAGAAGTCTTTTTCTTGTTTGAGTTGAAAGACGTTGTAGCCTTCGAATTCCATTACTGATTTGACGCGTTGCTCAGCTTCTGGCAGCATATCTGTGACAAAAATATCGTTGTTTCCGTCGTTATTTATGTCGGCAATATCGATACCCATAGCAGATAAGCTGAGGTGATTCGTAAACTCCTTAATAGATTCTGTAAATGTGCCGTCTGTATTATTGATATAGAGGTAATCTCTTTCGTAAAAATCGTTAGAGACGTAAATATCAGGGTAGAGGTCTTTGTTGAAATCAGTAACCATTACGCCAAGACCAAAGCCAATAAGACTTCCATAGATACCTGCTTCTTCACTGACATTGGTAAAGGTGCCGCCGTCATTGCGCAACAGCATATCTCCAACGCCTTTGAAAATGTGAGGTACTCCCTCCCAATCTTGCGCTCGCACCTCACGTTGAGCGGCATAGCCTAACGAACTTACAGGAATATTACTGTTGTTTAAAATATAAGCGTCTAAATCACCGTCTAAGTCGTAGTCAAAAAATGAGGCGTGTGTGCTAAAACCAGTTTCAGATAGGTTGAAGGCTTTGGCACTTTCTGTAAAGGTTAGATCACCATTGTTGATGTAAAGATCGTTGTCGTGGTTGTTGCCTTCTAAATTACCGGCATTACTCACATAGATGTCGAGTAGGCCGTCTGCATTTATATCGGCCATGACCACTCCAGTTGACCAAGGTTTAAATCCTCCTACTCCTGCAGATTCAGTAATGTCTTCAAAAACCAGGTTTCCTTTGTTTAAAAAGAGTTTGTTTTCACCCATGTTAGCGGTGAGGTAAATATCTGGAAGGCTATCGTTGTTGATATCTCCTATAGCAACGCCTCCACCATTGTAAAAGTTTCGGTATTTAAATATGTTAAAGTCCTTTTGATTGTACACTTCATTGATAAAAGACATACCAGATTCTTCAGGGCTTAGCAGTTCAAAGAGTGTATCTTGCTCTTGTTTTTGTTCGCTGTCTGCGCAAGAAAAAACCAGTATAACAATGAATAGTGTTAGTAATGTTTTCGCGTAATTCATTCTAAAACGGATATTGTTTTTAATGCTTTATTATTGATGCCTAATAACAAATAAGGCTTCTCGTTTATAATTGTTCTTTTGGCGGACCTCAGTGCACCTTGGTAGAGCGGTCGCTGTGATATGCTTTGGGTTTTAGTGTTGTAAAACAATCCTCTTATTGCATCTTGCCTCGCCATTAGGGTGTTGATTTCGGTGTGATTTCCTCCTAAAAAAAGTTCATCCTCATTCCACTTTTCAATTGCAAAGATAGGTCCAATTTGTCCCATTTTATCAAAGGGAACCCATTGAAATTTAGATTCTTCACCCTGTTTTAACACTCCAGAGTATAAGGTGTGTACTTGTCTTTGTAGAGCGTTTTGAAGTTCTGTTCCTAAAAGGTCTTTTAATGCTGTTTTTGCAAATGCATCATAGGACAATCGATTCTTATTGAGTAGTGGAATTTGTTTTATGATTTCATCCTTTTGTGAAAAGAGGGTTTCTTTATGTTCAAAGTAATAGGTCAACAAGGCGTCTGTTTTGCCATTGTTATCAAAATCGTTTAGATATAAGGTTAAGGGTTCTTCAGCCGAGGCTTTAAGAATGGAATTTGCTCCCCAATTTCCTAACAAAATATCGAGTTTTCCATCGTCGTCAAGATCTGAGACATAGAGGGTGTTCCACAAGCCGTTTAGCTTTGAAGGAATACACTGCTCACAGTTTTTGAGTGTACCACCTTCATTTAGGAGTACTTGCGGTGCTTCGAATAAGCCCACGCTTATAAAATCTAAGGTATTGTTTGCATCGATGTCAATCCAAGCATGATCTGTTATGGAAGATATCTTAGCGATTTCAGAAGTAAAATTGGCTGGGAACGGTTCAAAAGAAGTTCCTGTGTTTTTCAATAAAAGGTGCTTGGTAGCACTACCAAAATTCATGGCTGTTGCTGAAGAAGTAATGCTCAGGTCTACTAATCCGTCGTTATTAATATCTGCAGCAACTATTTTTGAAGCTTCGACTTCAAAGGAAGAAAGCAATTCAGGAGTATAAATGAATTGTTGCTGTTTATTTTGTAAATACGCCCTTAATTGTACAGCTTCACCTGAATTGAATTCATAGCCTGCTGAACCTACGACAAGGTCTAATCGTCCGTCTCCATTGAGATCAGCAAAAGCAGCCGCAGTGTCTTCGTTTAGGGCGTGTGCTTCAAAACGCTGTTGGTCTTTTGCAAAAGAACCTCCTTTTAGTTGAGTGAATAAAGCAGAGGCTTGAGACTTCGCTCCGGTGATAAAGAAGTCTTGAAGTCCGTCATTATTGTAGTCTTCGACGATGATCTCAGGGCCTTCTACAGATAGGGCAAAAGGTAAAAGCGGTTCTCGGTTAAAATCGAGAACAACATTTTCTCGATGCGTATAGTCGACGATTGAAAAATCGCCGAGCTTTTGGTTTAAGCTTGGCTTGTGATTGGATTTCGCCTCTTTATAACTCAGTCTTAGTTTTCCTTTATCTTGATGGGTTAGAGTTTGTGTTTTTTGATCAGGCCATACAACTTTAATAGAGTCTATCGTTTGTGTCTCTCCTAATCCAAAGAGCAGAGAAGTGGGCTGTGAAGACAAATAGGATTTGTGAGGAAAGTTTTCTCTAAATTGACTGTGACCCTCATGAAATACCCAAACTTTAGCGCCTATGCCATTGAGGTTTCCTTTAGGGCCATCAAATGTGACTTCTAAACTGTTGTGATCTTTACTTTGGTTGATGAGAATTTGTGCTGTTTCACTGTTGTTGTTTACGATTAAATCTGGCGCTCCATCTGCGTTTAAATCTGCCACTATAGCTCCGTGAGCAAATGAAGGCTTAAAATCAAACCAAGTGTTTTGAGTGTTTTCAAAGCTTAGGCCGTCTAAATTTCTAAACAGATAGTTAGCTTTTTTCTTAGCAGGTATTTTTTTGATGAGTTCTAGGTCTTGTTGATCCATACCCTCATCGAGTTGGTGCTGAATTTGATCGTTTGAGATGAAGTTGATGTAGTCTAAATCATTAGTAGCCCCAATAATTCCATTAGTTACAAAAAGGTCTTTGTATCCGTCCAAATCAAAATCGGCATCGAGAACAGACCAAGACCAGTCTGTAGCTGCTATTCCTGATAATTGTGCAATCTCTGAAAATTCTAAAGACCCTAGATTGAGGTGGAAGGTATTTTGCATGAATTGCGGACTGTAACCTCGCTTTAAATTTTGAGTGTAAATAGGATAGGGGTATTCTTGACCGGAAGTCTTGTAATCCAAAAGATCGTTGGGCAACATATCTAAACTCAAGATGTCTGGTTTTGAGTCGTTATTGAGGTCAGAAATCACGCTTCCCATTGAGAAATGAGTGGTATGACCAAGCTTTTCTGCTTGTTGATGGTTAATTTCTTTAAAATGTATACCTCCCTGATTTATGTAGAGGTAATCGTTTTCGAAAAAGTCATTTCCCACGTAAATATCTGGATAGCCATCTGCATTGAGGTCTGAGATTGAGGCGGATAGTCCATAACCAGAAACACCTTGAAAAAGCTCAACTTTTGATGAAATATCGACGTAGGTTCCGCCTTGATTTTCATAAAATCGATCTCCGGCAAGGCGATCAAAGGATTGTCGCTGCTCTCCATTGCTGTAATTTCTATTAGGATAAACGGAGTGATTGAGTAAAAACAAATCTAAATCGTTGTCTTGATCGAAATCAAAAAAATAAGCTTGAGTCGAAAGACCCTCAAAATCGAGCTTATATTCTTTAGACATTTCTTTGAATTGAGGAATTCCGCTCTCTGAATTGCCTTGATTGACATAGAGTAAGTTATGTCCTTTTAAGGCTTTAAAACCTGAAGCCTTGCTGATATAAATATCTTTGAGGCCGTCTTGATTGATGTCGATTACACTTACCCCTGTTGTCCATCCCGTTGCATTGTCAATTTGAGAATGTGGCAGTACGTCTGTGAAAACGAGGGAGTCTGTTTGAAGATAAAGCGCGTCTTGTTGCATGTTCCCAGTAAAATACAGATCTGTTTTACCATCGTTGTTAAAATCGTCAGCAGCTACTCCTGCACCGTTGTAGAAGTAGAGATAACTCAAAATGTTTAATTCAGGGGTAGACGTAATAGTATTGTTGAAATCAACCCCAGATTTGGTAGATTTCAAGTCTTGAAACAACTTTGGCTCAGAAGTTTGGCAACTCGATACAATCAGTCCAAAGTTCAATAAGAAATACCCTAGTTTATTCATTTCAAAATTGGTCGTGCAAATTACAAACAATAGCAAATGAGCGCAACAACTATCAGTTGTAATAAAACAAAAAAGCCTCTCAAAAGAGAGGCTTTTGTTGACTTATAATAAGTTATTAGTAGCCAGGATTCTGAGTTAAATTTGGATTTAACGCAAGCTGAGCTAAAGGAATTGGAAACTTGTTCCATTTTGTATCTCCAACTGATGCTGAAGCTTTTAATTCCCATCCTCTTGTGTATTGTCCAAAACGAATCATATCTGTTCTACGAACAAACTCTCCGTATAATTCTCTCGCTCTTTCGTCTAATAAGTCTTGGTCAGAGATAGAACCTAAGGCCTGTGCACCTCTGATTGCTCTTAACTCATTAACTAAAGTAAGCGCTTGTCCTGAATTACCACTTCTGTGTAAAGCCTCAGCTTTCATTAAGTGTGCGTCAGCATAACGGAAAGCGATTTTATGTGGAGTAAAGGCACCGTAAACTGGGCTATACTTGATCACACGAATTCCAGTTTCTTCTGGGTTGTTGATCAACTCAGGAGAAGTGTTGTTACCGTTAGCGTCAAGGTTAGAAAACTGTCCAAAACCTCTTGTGAAGCTTAGTGGTCTACCTTGTCTCTGCTGAAGTGGTGTTCCATCATAATTGTACTGCTGTCCAATTAAGAATCCGTTACCGATGTTAGATCCATCAGCGTAACCGTCACCGTTTCCGTCAGATCCACCAGGAACATCTCCGATAAGGCTTCCTGCTTGTGGAACTCCTCCTCTTCTTTCTTCCTGTCCATCAGCGGCCATTCCCATTCCATCTAAGTTGTTGCTAAAAGCATCACCTTCGAAAAGATCGTAGTATTCAGCTAAAGTAGAGAATCCGTTCCATCCTCCACCTGCCATTTCAGGAGCTTGGTTATAGTGCATACCGTTCCAGATGTTGTTACCTACAGAGGCTCCAACCCACCAGATAGTTTCTGAATCGGCTGTATCTCTGAATAAGTCAAAGTATCCAGCTTGTAAGCTATGGCTTCCACCGATAGCGTCAACTAAGCTAACAACAGCGGCCATATCAGAAGCATCGGCTGCACCTGCATTGGTATAGATATGCTTGTTTAACATTAATCTTGCTTTCAAGAATTGTGCAGCTTCTTTAGTTGCTTTTTCTCTTGAAGCGAAATCAGAAGCAGCTGGTAATCCTGAGATTGCAGCGTCGAGGTCTCCAGCGATAAACGCTACAGCATCAGCTCCTGTTAAAACTTCTGGGAAAGAAGCTAAAGCTAAAGTCACATCTCTTACAGGTACTTGACCGAATAAGTCAAGAATTGTAAGCATAGACCAAGCACGAATAAAGTGTGCTTGCGCTTTTTGTGTTGCAGAAGCATTAGATTGAGGGTCGATAACTTCAGACATGATAAGCTGAAGTCCGTTAACACCACCCCAAACACCGCCTACGAATGCTTGTGTAGCATTCCATTCGTGTTGGTGTAACTGTCTCCAAAGACCGTTATCTCCCCAGTCAGATCCTCTTGTTGGAATCAAGTAAGAATCTGCTGTTACTTCTTGTAAAGCATAGTAACCGGCCTGGTCTGTGTAGAGGCCGTTAATTGTTCCGTACCCAGCGTTTAGGGCACCGTCAACGTCTGCCACTCCGACAAATGTTGATCCGTTCGCGTCAGCTGGAGTAATTACAGAGTCTGTTTCTGTAACTTCTAAATCAGTACATGAAACTGCCACTAAGGCCGCTGCTGACAATGATAAAAATAAATTTAAACGATTAGTTCTCATATTAATTTTTTTGTTTGTTTAGAAACGTGCATTAATACCGAATGTAATTGTACGAGGTCTTGGGAATGAGTTGTAGTCGATTCCACTTGTTGGAACTCCACTACCCAAATCTCCAGTTGCCGCCGATACTTCAGGATCAACACCACTGTAATCAGTGAATAACAATAAATTCTGTCCAGTAAGTGATAATCTTAGGTTGTCTAAGACACCGTCACCGCTTAATGGTACATTATATCCTATAGATGCATTTTGCCATCTGATAAAGTCACCTTTCTCAAGGAATCTTGTAGAAACTGCTAATGAAGAACCAACAGCCTCAGGCTCGTTGAATACATTAGTTGTTACGTTTCTAGACGTTACAATATTCGCTTTTGTAAAGTAAGCGTTTGCTGTACCGTTGTATACATAGAATCCGAATTGACCTGTGAAATAAGAACTGAAATCCCAGTTTTTATAAGTCATGTTTAAAGAAAGACCAGCGTTTACGTCAGGTAAAGCGTCTGCATCCACGTATTTCTTATCTGCATCAGGATCTCCAACTCCGTTACCGTCAACATCAGCGTATGTTGGGAAACCGCTTGAATCAAATCCTGTGAACTCAGCCATGTAGAAAGAGAATAAAGGAACATTATTCGATAAACGCTGTGCGTATGCACCTGATAAACCAGGCCCGTTAACAGCACCAGTTTCGAAATAAATGTTTTCGTTCAATCCTGTTACTAAGTTCTCGTTATATGAGATATTGAAAGCAGTAGAGAATGTCATATCCTCAGTGCTTGCCCAAATGTTATTTAAGGCTAATTCAACCCCTTTGTTTTCAATTTCAGCTGGTAAGTTCAAGATGATACTACCACCGAATGCAGGTGCTGCAGCTGGAAGTCCGATAATTTGGTCGTCTGTAGTTGATTGATAAACATCAATACTACCAGAGAATTTGTCATCGTTAAATCCAAAGTCGATACCGGCATTGTATGAAATTGTAGATTCCCACTTAAGATCTGGATTAGGGTTAGAAACCACATTTACTCCAGGTCCGTTGATGATGAAGTTAACGTCATAGTTGTCGCTAATTCCAACACCGCCGAAACGCTCACGTCTTAAATATAAAGCGTGTCCTAAACCTTCTTGGTTACCAGTTACACCGGCACCAGCTCTAAGCTTTAAGGTAGAGAATGCATCTCCCATGAAGTCTTCTTCAGAAAGTTTCCATGCTACTGCTCCAGAAGGGAAGTAACCGTACTGATTAGCCGGACCGAATCTAGAAGAACCGTCAGCTCTCATTGTACCTGTTACTAAGTATTTGTCAGCAATTGTTAAGTTAACTCTTGCAAAGTATGATTGAATATCATCAACAACATTGAAACGATCTGCAGCTAAAGCAGCTATTAATCCTGTTTTCTCTCCTCTTACGGTCTCAGAGATAAATCTATTGTCTCCAGTAGGTAAGATTGAATTTACAACAACGTTGCTTCCCGCAGATGATGGATCATATCCAAACTGTTGGAAGTTTTCACCCTGAAGTGAGTTTCTAGTTGTTTGAGTAGAGTTGATCAATTGATCTCTCATTTCAGATAAGTCATTAGATGCAAAACCAGCACCTGTTGCAAATGTCCCTGATCTTGCAAAACTTTGGAAAGAGTAACCCGCAAGTGCGTCTACATTAACAGCACCGAAAGTCTTGTTATAACTTAAAGTAGCTTCAAGAAGTCTGTTTGTAAACTCGATAGCTTGCATATTACCTCTTGTTTGTCCCTGGTTTACACCAGCCACAGCAATATCAGAAGCATTAGTGATAGAAGCCGCAAGAGATCTTGACTCATCATAACCAGTATTTACTTTGGCTTTAAGTCCGTCAGCGATTTCATATTCTAAAGATGCATTTAAAAGTGCTCTTTCTGTATTAGTTAAGGTTTGCGTTCTTGTTAAAAGAACAGCAGGGTTAATCAATGAACCACCAGGAAGGTAGTTAGGATCTGCTGGCCAAGTTGGATTCGCTGAGTAAGCTGCACCAATAAGGTCACCACGGAAACCTGCAGTAGATGATAAAGGCGCTGCCTCGTCATTTACTCTAGATACAGAAGCTTGAACGTTTAAGGTCAATTTATCATCTAAATAACGTTGTGTAGCGTTAATTCTACCAGTAATACGCTCAAAACTTGAGTTTTTGATAATACCAAATTGCTTTCCGTATCCTAAAGTAGCACGGATGTGACCGTTACCTAATTTGCTTGAATATGAAATATTTTGGTTTTGTGAAGCTGCAGTTCTCGAGATGTAGTCAACCCAGTCTGTATTAGATCCAGCATCAGCTGCTTGAACATCACCACCAACATTACCAACTAAAGCAAGGAATTGATCTCTATCCAAAAGGTCAAGACCATTTGCCAAACTTGAAACACTCAAAGAAGAAGAGTATTCAATTGTTGGTTCGCTAGCTGTTTTACCGCTTTTTGTCGTAATGATAACAACACCATTTGCTCCTCTTGATCCGTAGATTGCAGTAGCAGAAGCATCTTTTAGAATAGAGATACTTTCAATGTCGTTAGGATTGATAAAGTTAAGAGGGTTTCTTGCAGAGTTACCTCCTGTTGCACCACCAATTGTTGGCACATTACTTTCACCTGATAATGGAACTCCATCAACTACGTAAAGTGGATTGTTGTTCGATCTAATTGAGTTAGAACCACGAATATTTAATGCAATTCCAGCTCCAGGTTCACCACTGTTTGAAGAAATCTGAACCCCGGCAACTTTACCTTGGATCAATTGTTCTGGTGATGCGATCGCGCCTACGTTGAAATCATCAGAGGTAACGGCAGCAACTGCACCAGTTGCATCTTTAACCGTTGTTGCACCATAACCAATGATTACAACTTCATCAAGTGCTTGTAAGTCTTCTTCAAGAACGACATTGATTGTCGATCTTCCGTTAACGGAAATCTCTGCTGTTTTGAAACCAATGTAGCTTACAACAAGAGTAGCGTCCCCAGAGACGTTGCTTAGGCTGTAATTACCATCAAAATCAGATTGTGTTCCGTTAGTAGTACCTTTCACTAAAACGCTTGCTCCTGGTAGAGGACCATTGGCATCAGATATGGTACCCGATACTGTTTGAGCCTGTGCTGTCGCCATACCTAAAACGGCAGCGAAAAGCAAAAGGCCTTTGCGTAACGTAATCTTCATAAATGTTAATTTTTAAGTTTAGTTAATGTAAATCTGGCTAAAAGTATTAAAAAATTTAAAAGGGCAAACATAAATTGTACATTTTTTACTCTTTTCTTAAGTTTTAGTATATGTTTGTGGTTCAAAAAAAACATTCTTAATTTTTTACAAGCCGATTCATGCATCAGAATTACATTGTAGCCGATCCTTGGAGTATCGTAGAAGAGGGCTTTGTTCCTGAACGATTCAAATCATCTGAAAGTTTATTCAGTATAGGAAATGGAGCCATGGGTCAACGAGCGAACTTTGAAGAGTTTTATTCGGGACCTAGCTTTCAGGGAAGCTATATAGGAGGGGTGTATTATCCAGACAAAACCAAGGTGGGATGGTGGAAAAACGGCTACCCCGAGTATTTTGCTAAGGTTCTTAATGCTCCGAGTTGGATAGGTATTAACTTTTATGTCAATGGTGAATTATTTGACCTTAATACCTGTTTGAAGGTAGATAAGTTCAGACGAGAGCTCAATATGAAATCGGGTTACCTATCACGTTCTTTTAAATGTATCACTTGGCAAGGTATAGCCCTTAAGGTCGAGGCCCTTCGTTTTTTGAGTATGGATGAAACTGAACTTGGAGTGATTTCTTACAGGGTCACAGCTCTTGATCAGTCCGTGGAACTCAAATTTGAACCTTTCTTAGATTCAGGAATAAAAAATCAAGACAGCAATTGGGACGATGACTTTTGGAAAACTACTGCTGTCAACCACAATAAAGGGCGATCCTATATCCTTGCACAAACCCACAAAACAGATTTTAAAACCTGTACCTATATGTATTGTGAGCTTAAGGTCGACCAAAACAAATCTCAATTTGATTTAGCTGCCGAAGAAGAAAATTGTTTAAAGGTGCAATCCAGTGTCAAACTCGAAAAGGGTCAAACTGCCGAACTTATAAAATACGGTGGTTATACTACTTCTCTCAATCACAGCGAAGATGCATTGGTTAAGGCTGCAGACCGTTGCATGGACATTGCAACAGCTAAAGGATTTGATACCTTATTTAATGAACAAGAAAAAGCTTGGGATACTATTTGGGCGACAAGTGATATCATTATAGAAGGAGATGTCAAAGCGCAACAGGGAATACGCTTTAATATCTTTCAATTAAATCAAACCTATTCTGGTAAAGATGCTCGATTGAACATAGGACCTAAGGGATTTACAGGTGAAAAATATGGAGGAAGCACTTATTGGGATACTGAAGCCTATTGCCTTCCATTTTATATGCTGACTAAGAACCAAGAGGTGGCGCGTAATCTTTTGGTCTACCGCTATAACCATCTTGAGCGCGCTATAGAAAATGCTAAAAAACTCGGATTTAATTCAGGAGCTGCCTTGTATCCTATGGTTACCATGAATGGTGAAGAGTGTCACAACGAATGGGAAATTACCTTTGAAGAAATACACAGAAATGGAGCTATAGCATTTGCTATTTATAATTATGTGAGGTTTACAGGGGACTATGACTACCTCAAAGAAATGGGGATGGAGGTTTTAATCGGAATCGCCCGTTTTTGGAGACAACGCGTGCATTACTCAGAAAATAAGAACGCTTATGTCATGCTGGGGGTTACTGGTCCGAACGAATACGAAAACAATGTCAATAATAACTGGTATACCAATTATATCGCAAAGTGGTGTTTAGAATATACCTTGTCTCAACTCGAAAAACTTCGAGATGGCGCAGTTGAAGAATACGATAGAATCAAAGGAATTTGTGCCTTGACTGAAATCGAATTGGAACAATGGCGTGAGGTTGCTGCTCAAATGTACTTTCCGTATAGCAATGAACACCAGATTTATTTGCAACAAGACGGCTTTTTAGACAAGCAACTAAAACCGGTTTCTGAATTGCAAAGCGATCAACGACCTATCAATCAAAAATGGTCTTGGGATCGAATTCTCAGGTCTCCTTATATCAAACAAGCCGATGTACTTCAGGGATTTTATTTCTTTGAAGATCACTTTAGTCTTGAAGAACTTGAACGACATTATAATTTCTACGAACCCTTTACAGTACACGAATCTTCCCTCTCACCCTGCATTCACAGTATTCAGGCAGCTAAACTCGGAAAGATGGATCAGGCCTATGCCTTTTATTTACGCACTTCTAGATTGGATTTGGACGATTACAATAAAGAAGTAGAAGAAGGATTGCACATCACTTCAATGGCTGGAACTTGGCTGAGTATTATTGAAGGCTTTGGTGGATTGAGGATAGAGAATGACAAACTCAGTTTGAGACCTCAAATTCCTGAACAGTGGGATTCTTATCGTTTTAAAATTAATTTTAGAGGCCGAATTATTTCGGCACATGTCGATCGCAATGGTGTGGAATTACACTTAAAATCTGACATTCCAATGAGTCTAAGAGTTTTTGGCAAGAAAATTGAACTTGCTCCAGACAAGACCATTAAAGTATGAGATTAGTAGTATCTGTTTTTTTTCTGTTATTGAGTTTTTCAGCAACCGCTCAGTTAGAGCGTATTGAACCTCCAAATTGGTGGGTCGGTATGAAAGACCAATCACTTCAACTGATGTTAAAAGGAGAAAATTTAAAACAGTTTGATAAGGTTCGGGCTTATTCTAAGGGGATAGAAGTGCTTAAAACGCATCAGGCTGACCACTCGGATTATTTATTTGTTGACCTCAGAATTGACCCTAATGTCAATAGCGGAAAACATCTTTTTGTACTTCAAGGTAAAGCAGGGCATCTGCAATTTGAATACGAATTGCAAAAAAGAAAATACGAGGCTCAAGATTTTCTTGGTTTTGACAGTTCAGATGCGATTTACTTGATTACCCCTGATCGATTTGCCAATGGCAACCCTAAAAACGATGTGGTCTTGGGCATGAGAGAATCGGATATTGACAGGGCGGATGATTACAAAAGACATGGGGGAGATATTCAAGGGATACTCGATCATCTGGACTATATCGAAAAGATGGGTTTCACGGCGATATGGTCGTCTCCACTTTTAGAGAACGACATGAAAGAGCAATCCTATCACGGATATGCCATCACTGATTTTTATAAGGTTGATCCGCGCTTCGGAACATTAGACACTTACAAAGAACTTGCAGAGGAGATGCGCAAAAGAGG
>WTJC01000043.1:19244-35926 GCA_011525015.1 Flavobacteriales bacterium | reverse complement strand
TTAGTAAGGAGCGTCAAATAGATCGCTTATTTCAATTCGATTATGTTCTTCCCTTTGGTGACAAAAACCAAGGCCAATTTGAATTGGGTTATAGAGGAACATTTAATGACCTCAATACAGACTTTGTATTCGGTGTGCTCGATGAAAATGACCAACTTCAAGTTGACCCTAATTTTAGTAATAATTTATTGTACAAAGAATACGTGCATGCGGCCTACACTCAATTAGGGAGCAAATTCAATAAATTCAGTGTACTGAGTGGCTTAAGAGTTGAGAATTCAAATATTGATGTGAACTTGCTCAATACCGGAGAATTAAATGAAAAAAATTACACGAATTGGTTTCCTTCATTGTTTTTGGGTTACGAATTCACCGAAATGTCACAGTTATCTCTCAGTTATTCAAAGCGTTTGAGAAGACCCAGGTCTTGGTTTATTAATCCTTTTGTACGAAGAAATAGCAACACCAATCTCTTCACAGGAAATCCTGATTTAGATCCGACCTATACCAATTCCTTTGATTTAGGTTATCTCAGAAGATGGGATAAGTTTATGCTGAACAGTTCTATTTACATGAATCGATCGACAGGTGTATTTCAATTTATTACGAGAGAAACTGGAGATTTTGTAGAAATAGAAAATCCAAACGATCCTAACAATCCAGTGACCGTTCCCGTTCAATTAAGAAGTCCCTTAAATTTAGGTGAAGAGACAAGAATGGGATTTGAACTCACCTCTACCCTAACCCCTAAACGAGGAACACGTATATCTTGGAATCTAAATCTTTATCAACAGACTTTAGACGGTGAATACACCTATACTAACAGCCAAAACGAATTGGTACGACAAAAATTTGATGCGGATAATTTCACTTGGTTCACCCGTTTAAGTGGTAAGTTCATCTTACCTGGTAAAATCGATTTTCAAACCAACGCCTTCTATAGAGGTCGTTCGATCAACCCTCAGGGTATAAATAAAGGCAATATATCTATGAACCTGGCCATGAGTAAAGAAGTCATTAAAGACAAGGCTACGCTCTCTTTTAATGTCAGTGATTTATTTAACTCTAGAAAAAGAATCAGTGAAACCAGAACTGAGCGCGTCTTTAGTGAGAGTGAATTTCAATGGAGACAAAGGCAGTTCACCCTGAACTTCTTGTATCGTTTCAATGATCCTCAGAATCAACGAAACAGAAGAGGAAGAAACAATTACGAAATGGACGAAGGAGAATACGAATTCCAGCAATAAATGAAAAAGCCCCTAAACGGGGCTTTTTTTAATTCTTTTCTTTTCTTGCTTTTAATTTCTCAGAGATAAACTCTTTGATATTTCCTGTCAACCAATAAGGAATTACAAAGGTGAGCAGAAAAATCATTAACCAAAACCCAATGGTCAAGATGGTAAGAAATGCAATGAATCCTAGATATTGGTCAAATTCTATCATGGTGTCTTTTATTGATGGTACGAAGATAATCGCTTTTGATTAAATAAATATAATCTGTGTAGATTTTTGTCTGTATCTAAAGCCGAAGTATTTTTGCAAAAGGTACCAATAAGAACAAAATATGGAATATCGTATTGAAAAGGATACAATAGGTGAAGTAAAAGTTCCTTCTACTGTTTACTGGGGCGCACAAACAGAACGCTCTAGAAATAATTTTAAAATAGGTCCTGAGGCTTCTATGCCTCGTGAAGTAATTGTCGGTTTTGCTTATTTAAAAAAGGCAGCGGCCTATACTAACTGTGAACTGGGCGTTTTAGCGCAAGAAAAAAGAGATTTAATCGCCGCAGTTTGTGATGAGATTATTGAAGGAAAACTTGACGATCAATTTCCACTTGTAATTTGGCAGACCGGTTCTGGAACACAGTCAAATATGAATGTAAATGAAGTTATTGCCAATAGAGCTCATGTTTTACAAGGAAATAAATTAGGCGAAGGTGATCGTTTTTTGAGCCCTAATGACGATGTTAATAAATCACAATCTTCAAATGACACCTTTCCAACGGGGATGCATATCGCTGCCTACACCAAAATTATTGATGAGACTATTCCCAAAATTCAAGGCTTAAGAAATACACTTAAAGCTAAATCTGAGGCCTTTAAAAAGGTCGTTAAAATTGGTCGTACCCATCTTATGGATGCTACTCCTCTGACTATAGGCCAAGAATTTTCAGGATATGTGGCCCAACTTGATTTCGGACTTAAGGCGCTGAACAACTCTCTTGAACACCTCTCACAACTTGCACTTGGAGGGACAGCTGTGGGTACAGGTTTAAATACCCCTAAAGGCTATGATGTTCTAGTTGCAAAATACATTGCTGACTTCACTCAAAAACCGTTTAAAACAGCTGAAAATAAGTTTGAGGCTTTAGCAGCACACGATGCCTTGGTTGAAACCCACGGAGCTTTGAAACAACTGGCTGTATCTTTAAATAAAATAGCAAATGATATACGTTTGATGGCTTCTGGTCCCAGATCTGGTATAGGTGAGTTAATTATTCCTGCCAATGAGCCAGGCAGCTCTATTATGCCAGGAAAAGTCAATCCAACTCAAGCCGAAGCAATTACTATGGTATGTGCACAGGTAATGGGAAATGACGTGGCTGTTACTGTTGGAGGAACACAAGGACATTACGAACTCAATGTATTTAAGCCAATGATGGCTGCCAATGTTATTCAATCCGCTCAATTACTTGGTGATGCTTGTTTGAGTTTTGATCTTAATTGTGCCCAAGGAATTGAGCCAAATTACGAGCGCATTAAAATATTACTCGACAACTCATTGATGTTAGTTACTGCGCTCAATACCAAAATCGGTTACTACAAAGCGGCTGAAATTGCAAATGCAGCTCACCAAAATGGAACTACACTCAAAGAAGAAGCTATAAGACTGGGTTATGTAACTGATGAAGAATACGATCAGTGGGTTAAACCCGAAGATATGATTGGACACTAACAAAAAAGGCTTTTCGATTGAAAAGCCTTTTTTTATGAAAGTGTAATTGATATTATTTTAACAGGTACTTAGACGAACCGATAAGTTCAAGTTCGCTGTCGTAAACATTTACCATGTAGGTGCCTTTTTCAAACTCACCAGTTTTAGATTCTACAAAATCACATACGTCAAGTTGACTGTTCTCGTAGTAAAAATTAGTGACCTTGCTGATTGCTACAGATCTGTTGGTAATTTCGTTCATATACTTGTCACCACTTCCAACAACGTCGCCCTGTGGGTCAAGCACTTCGATGTAGAAATTACGATCACTAGCTTTGGCAATTTCATTTTCTGTTACAGTAAAACAAACTTCAAGCTGATCTGTTGCTCTGGCTCTTTTTACATTTTTTAAAGTTCCATTTCTTTTTTCTTTAACCCCACTTAAAGCTATGCTTGACAACTTCAGTTGAGAGGCTATTCTATTTTCTTGCTCTAATACAAGGTTGATTTGAACAATAGAGTCGTTTAGTTGTGCCATTTTTTGAAGTGCAGCAGATTGCTCACTGTTTAATGAGGCTAAACTCGCATTTACTTGAGTCAACGAATCTACTCTAGCCATAAGAACCTCTCTTTCCTGTTTCAACTGATAGATTTGTCTCTTATACCTTGAAATCGTAGCGATGGTTGCTTTCATTGAACGCACAGAATCAATATAAGAAGCGATTTCAGATCTAGCATCCATGAGTTCTTTACTCATTTCTTCACTAGCAAGCATTGCTTTTTCATAATCACTCTTTAAACTTTCTAATTCTTCAATTACCAGCTCCTTTTCAGCTGTTAAAGCTCTTTCTGTTTCTTTTTTACTTGAGTATAAGCTGAATGTGTAGACAGCTGTGGCAATAAATAGAACCGCTAGGATTCCAGTAATTACCTTCATTGAATTTGAATTATTTTCCATAATTAACTTGTTTATACTAGTTATACGGAATAAATAAGGTTTTGGATTTTATCGAATTAATTTTTTGTATTTAATTCTTTTTGGAGTGCTGTCTTCTCCTAATCGTTTTTTGCGATTTTCTTCATACTCAGAAAAAGATCCCTCAAAGAAATAGACCTGTGAATTTCCTTCAAAAGCCAATATATGTGTACAAATACGATCTAAGAACCACCTGTCGTGAGAGATCACCACAGCACATCCTGCGAAATTTTCTAACCCTTCTTCAAGTGCTCGTAACGTATTGACATCTAAATCATTAGTCGGCTCATCTAAAAGCAAGACGTTGCCCTCTTCTTTTAAAGTCATTGCCAAATGAAGTCTGTTTCGCTCTCCTCCTGAAAGCATTTCAACTTTTTTGTTTTGTTCACTTCCAGAAAAATTAAAACGACTTAAATAAGCCCTAGAATTTACCTGTTTTCCTCCCATCATGATGAGCTCCTGTCCATCTGAAAAATTTTCCCAAATTGACTTTTTATGGTCTATAGAAGAATGATCCTGATCTACGTAGGCAATTTTTGCTGTTTCTCCAACACTAAAGCTTCCCTTGTCAGGTTCTAATTCATTCATGATCATCTTAAAGAGAGTGGTTTTACCCGCACCATTTGGTCCAATAACACCAACGATACCTGCTTGGGGAAGATTAAAAGTTAGATTCTCATAGAGCAATTTATCATCAAAACCCTTACTTATTTGAGTCGCTTCAATCACATTAGTTCCTAACCTAGGACCGTTTGGAATGTAGATTTCTAGTTTCTCTTCTAATTGTTTTTGATCTTGGTTTAATAGACGGTCATAATTTTTAAGACGTGCTTTTTGCTTGCTTTGTCTTCCTTTTGCTCCTTGTCTAACCCATTCTAATTCCCGTTCTAAGGTTTTCTGTCGTTTTGAAGCCTGTTTACTCTCCTGTGCAAGTCTTTTTGACTTTTGATCTAACCAACTCGAATAATTTCCTTTCCACGGTATACCCTCACCTCTATCGAGCTCAAGTATCCATCCCGCAACATTATCTAAGAAATACCTATCGTGCGTTACGGCGATTACCGTTCCCTTATACTGTGCGAGGTGTTGCTCCAGCCAAAGTACTGATTCAGCGTCAAGGTGGTTGGTCGGCTCGTCGAGTAAAAGCACATCTGGTTGCTTTAGCAGTAATCGACATAAAGCGACTCGGCGTCTTTCACCACCTGACAAGACACTAATTTTTTTATCAGAGTCTGGTGTTCGTAAGGCATCCATAGCTATTTCAAGCTTGGTGTCAATATCCCAGGCGTTTGTTGCGTCTATCTGATCTTGAAGTCCTGCCTGTCTATTCATCAACTCCTCCATCTTATCAGGATTTTCATATACCTCAGGTAATCCAAATTGATCATTTATGGCATTGTATTCGTCGAGTATGCTCATGATCTCTGAAACCCCTTCACGAACTACCTCTATAACCGTTTTATTTTCGTCCAATTCAGGCTCTTGCTCTAAAAGACCAACGGTGTAACCTAGTGAAAAAACGACATCACCTTGGTAGTTTTTATCCAAGCCGGCAATGATTTTTAAAAGCGTACTTTTTCCTGAACCATTTAGCCCTAAGATTCCGATTTTAGCGCCGTAAAAAAAACTCAGGTAAATATCTTTAAGTACTGGAGTATTGGCATTTTTAAAGGTTTTGGTAACCCCTGCCATTGAAAAAATTACCTTTTGATCAGACATATGAAATGGTATAAATTAAACTCTTCCCTTCAGGGCATTGAAGACCCATGCATTTGCAAAAAAACCAAGAGCTACTGAAGCGAATCCCCAACCAGCGACATCATCATATCTAAAGGCGGCTAAGGCCAAAAGAATCAATCCAATAACAATCATCAAAATGGTGGCAAATGCTAAAATTTTGTTTTTATTCATAAGAAAAGTGCAAATAAGCTAGTAAATATCGAAAATAAGACGCAATATACTTAATTTTATGTGCTTGCTAGGAACAAAGAAATGTCAAAAACTTCAAAACAAACTACTAATCAGGACGCACATCTCAAGGCGCTCAAAGAAATCGCCGATCTATCTTCACAGATACATTTAGGTGGAGGTCAAAAAAGAATACAAAAACACAAAGAGAAAGGAAAATTAACGGCTCGAGAACGTATCGACTACCTCTTAGATAATCCAAATGAGGCTATTGAGATAGGAGAATTTGCCGCTCACCAAATGTATGAAGAGCACGGAGGTTGTCCTTCTGCAGGTGTTGTCGTTAAAATTGGCAGGGTTTCGTCTAAAATGGTCATCGTTGTTGCAAACGACGCCACTGTAAAAGCCGGAGCCTGGTTTCCGATGACCGCTAAAAAAAATCTTCGGGCACAAGAAATTGCCATGGAGAATAAAATTCCTATCATTTATTTAGTAGATAGCGCAGGCGTTTATTTGCCGATGCAGGATGAAATATTTCCAGACAAAGAACACTTTGGACGTATTTTCAGAAACAATGCCAAAATGAGTAGTCAAGGTATATTACAAATTTCTGCCATAATGGGAAGCTGTGTCGCTGGAGGTGCCTACTTACCTATTATGAGCGATGAAGCGCTGATTGTTGAAAATACGGGAAGTATATTTCTAGCGGGATCTTATTTGGTCAAAGCGGCTATTGGTGAGAACATTGACAATGAAACACTCGGAGGTGCACATACACATTCTGCAATTTCCGGTGTGACCGATTACAAAGTAAAAGATGATTTCGAAGCATTAGACACGATAAAGTCTATTTTGGATAAGAGTAATGTTAAAAGCACTGGAGTTTTCAATCGTTCTCAAGCTAAGAAGCCCGAGTTAAAGCCTGATTCTGTTTTAGACTATTTTCCATCTGATCGGTCTAAACCCTACGATATGCGAAATATCATTAAAACCATCGTAGACCAGGGAAGTATAACAGAATACAAAAAGGAATACGGAAAAACACTTTTAACACTTTATGCCAAAATTGACGGATGGTCTGTTGGTATTGTTGCAAACCAAAGAGAAATCGTTAAAAACGCCAAGGGAGAAATGCAAATTGGAGGTGTCATTTATTCTGATTCCGCAGATAAAGCTGCTCGATTTATAGCAAATTGTAATCAGAAAAAAATACCCCTGGTGTTCTTTCAAGACGTCACAGGCTTTATGGTGGGTAGCAAAAGTGAGCACGAAGGAATTATAAAAGACGGTGCTAAAATGGTTAATGCCGTGTCAAATTCAGTGGTGCCAAAGTTCACTTTTATACTAGGTAACTCTTATGGAGCTGGTAATTATGCCATGTGCGGAAAAGCCTATGACCCTAGATTTATATTTTCATGGCCAAGTGCACAGCTTGCTGTAATGAGTGGTAATTCAGCTGCCAAAGTACTTTTACAAATTGAATCGTCGCGTTTAACCAAAGGAGGTCAAGAGTTGAGCGAAGAAAAAAGCAAGGCTCTGTTTAACAAAATCAAGGCTGCTTATGACAATCAAATATCCCCTGTATATGCTGCCTCTCGCCTTTGGACAGATGGAATAATCGATCCTCGTAAAACCAGAGAAATCATATCAAAAGGCATAGAGATTGCTGACTTTAACTCAGAATTAGACACCTATAATCCAGGTGTGCTGCAGGTTTAAATTTCAACATCAATCCAATGCACTAAACTTGAAGTTTGGTGAAGCACCCCTAATTTTTGTTGAAGATCTGAGGAATTTGAACCGACTACTTTCATATTAAATACAGTAGGCGTTTGTTTTTTATTCCCTAAATAACGCACTAGTACTTTCCATTTTCCTGGTAAGTTTTCATCGATTTCAAATTCAGTAGAATACAATCCTAATCTTTTATTTTCAGAAACTTCTCCTAAGCTTTGGATTGAAGAGTACGATTTTGAAAAGTATTTGTTTTCTGGATTGACAAAGACCAATTCAAATTCACTTTCTGGATCAGACCATTCTATCACAATTCGCTTTGATCTTAGCTCTTCGCTATCTTGTGGCTGGTCAATAATGGCCTCTATTTCACGCTCTACTCGCAAAGGGGTTTGCTCAAAGTTGAAATAAGATAAGCCTCCCAATTCAGCGGCTCTGAATAACAAAGCTGTGGCCTTTTCTTTTTCTTTATTAAGTCGATAGGCCCAAGACAAATCTAAATACGATTGTAGCGCGTCTGTATGTGCTTTAAAGAGCTCTTTAAATACAGTTAGAGCTTCATTGAACTGATTTTGTTCTATAAAATACTGACCTAAGGCTCTTTTAGCAGAGTAGGTTCCTTTTGATTGTAATGCTCTTAGGGCCGTTTCTTTAGTAGCTTTATTATCACCCTGAAGTAATTGCGCAAAATTGTAGGTGTAGTGGTTTTCACCATTTGCATTGTTCTCGCTGTCTGCATTTAGTAAGGATGATTTAAAACTTCTATGGTTATCATCATACGAAATAGTCTCTTGATTGAATTTGTTGTACCTCAAAAGAGCTAAATCGATAGGTTTGCCATTTTCTCCTATAGGATGTGTATTAGCTCTATAGGTGTTGATGAGAATTATTCCTCCTTTTCCGAAAGTACCGTAACGAACATTTGCCGATCTAGAAGGAATAATCGCTATTCGCATAATATCGTTGGTATCTAACCAATCGGGATAGGTGTCGAACAATTGGCCGTCTATGTCATACCCTGCGGCTATCGCATCTAAACTGAAGGTTGGTCTTAAGTAAATTTCTCTGGTTCCGTAAGCATCATTATTGATGTATATTCCAGGGAATTTACCTCTGAGCATAAAGGCTAAATCACCTCCGGTTTGTGGCATTTCGTCTTCATTGAGCATTCGCATTTGAAAACTCGCTCGTTCTTTGTCCAGAAATCCCCAAAATGTCTTGATTAGATTTTTGTTGAGATTGTATTCTCTATACTTATCGATGTATGTTTTTTTGCGCTTTTTGACAACCTCCACGTTCTCTAACTCCTCCACCTCTGCGAATAAGTTGATCTCTAAGTTATTCTCAGACTCTTCAATGCGAATCAATTGGGTTTGCATTCCCACAAAAGAAAATCCAACCAAACTAGGTTCATCAAGTTCGAATTCAAAGGCTCCATCATTCTTAGAGACCGTTAAAATCTCATCATTTTTTTGATTCTTGATGTGAACTCCGTTTAATTTTCCATAATCGGATTCTATAACACCCTTGACCTTAATTTGGGCCAGTACTGTGTTACACAAAAGTATTAATGCTAATAAAACTAATTTTTTCATAGACGTACAGAAGTTATTTTAACTACTTTATTTAATTCGTTTAAGGTAATAGTGTACTGCTCTTTGGTTTGATTTGTAGATCCAAAATCCCTGATAAATGTGCATAGCAGCACTAGTGGAGTTGGATTACTTGGATCTAAATTTCCTTTATACGCGGTTAGAAATTGCCATTCACCCCTTATGTTGTTATCGTAAAATTCAAATTCTTTAAACGAGCCTCCAACTCTAATTTCATCACTGAATTCATTGCTTTCTTGAGCGGTAGTGTGCTCAAATGTAAAGAGTTGCTTGTTTGGATTTACAATAGAAATATCAAAGTCAGCTAATGGATTATTCCATTGAAACAACACACGCATTTTAAGATTTGTAGGAGATTTGAGAAATGCTGGAATTTCATTATCGCTTTTCAGTACTGAAGATGTTGAAACTATATCTTTCTTATCTCGAGTGATAATTTTCTTGAGATCTGAATTTCGTATTGATCCTTCTATTTTTGTTCCTGCATCACTTAATGCATTATAAGCCTCTTTAAAGTTTTCTTGCTTTTCTTTGAGTTGAAACATCAAATAGTCTCTATCAATTGAAGCGTTCAAAGAAGCTAATACGGCCTCTGATATCAAAAGCAAATTTTTATAATATTGAGAAGAACTCTTTAGACTAACTACTTGTAAGAGTGCTGATTTCAGGATGATAGGGTCTCCGAACTGCTCAAAAATAGAACTCAAACAATTTATGGAAAGCCGGTCTTGTTGACGATCTGCAAAAAATTGTGCGGCCTGCAAGTAGAGATTTGCATCAAAAGTATTGGTTTGTCTCAATTTAAAATATTCCTTCTCTGCAGATTCAAGGTTTTCTTGTGCTGAGAGTAGGTTGTAATACAACAGACTTTCGGTTGACCAATCCTGCGCAGTATCATCAAATGTATTTTTATTCAAATTAGACTTTTGAGTTTGCCCTAATCCTGCTTTTGCATTCTTTGTAGTGATTAAAATGACACCATTTGACCCCAGTGAACCGAAACGATTAGTCGCCGCCAATCCCTTGAGCACTTCTATCTCAGCGATTTGATTGGGATCTATAAAATCAAATTTAGCGTCTGGACTTCCTCCTACAGAACTCGATTGCTGTTGAGGTACTCCATCGATGACCACCAAACCGTAATTATTGAGCAACATGGAATTTTGGGTTCTCATTGTAATTTTTGAAAGATCAGGAGTTCCAGAAGCATTGTTGAGCTGAACCCCTGAAAAACGACCTTGTACGGCTGTACCAACGTCTGTATTGATCGCACCAAAATCGTCTCCACTAATTTTTTGGGTAGCTACTCCTATCTTATTGGCAATATCAAAGTCAACCTGACCTTTTAAAAATCCGAACGCTTTTTCCTCAGTCAATATCACCTCGTCTAACTGAAACACGCCACTTTTTAAAAATAATTGATCGGTAAAATCTTGACCCACAACCAACCATTTAGACGTTAAGTAAGCTCTGGAGGATACTAGAACACTGTCACCTATTTTGGCTGGTAGGCCGAATGCACCTCTATTGTTTGAGCTGTAAATAGAATCAATTCCGTTTATTAAAAATTGAACATTCGGTGTAGGAATATTGTCAATAAATACTACTCCCTGAACCAATGAATTTTCAGATACGTTATTGGTTGAAAAATCAATCAATTTTGCCCTTGAAATAAGGGCTATTCGCTGTAAGGCTCTTTGATCAGTAAACAAACTAGAATTGACGATAACACTTTTAGGGCTAATTCTAATCCTATTTTGTTTATACCGACTTGTCAAATCTGAAAAAATATAGACAGGCTGTCCGTTAAAAACATCATTGATTTGATTGTAAAGAGCAGTTCCACCATACTTTAGAGAGATGATATAAGCCTTTAATTCAGACCAATCCGCGCCTTCTATGTCGAAAGACTTGAGCTTTTGATCAGTGCTAAAATCAAGAAATTGCACATGAGTATCGCCCCATAAATTAAAAAGTGAATCTAATACTTGAACGTCTTTTTCAAGCTGTCTGCTTTCCATCGAAATCGATCGATCCCAAGCGATATTAATACTATCCTTCTGTGCAAAAGCCGCTGAAGCCAAACAGCAGCATAGCATTACTAGTAATTTTTTCATTTAATTTCCTAAATGTGAACTTAATCTTGGAATGATATACATTTCAGTTTGACGCCCTCCGACATATCGAAAACCATCTTCTCCAAAAAATCCAGCCTCTTCTAACATGATACGAACATCTGTTTTCCATTCTTCTACATAAATGGTATTGTTTAATTCAATGGCGTAAACTGTATTATAATTTAAGGGATAATATCCATCTGCCTTCTCTACTCCTCCTTGAGAATCCCACATTCCGATGGTGGTACCTGATGAATGTCCATATGATCCCAAAGGGTGTGTATAAATTGAAGGACGAAGACCTGTTGACTTGGCCTGTTCTAAAGAGGCTTTTAATATTTCATTTCCTGTTTTGCCTTTTTTCATGTTGGCGATAAGTGCGTCTTGCACCTTGTTTCCTGACGCAAAGGCTTCTGTTAAATAAGCTGGAATTTGTGTCTCATCAGAACGACGTACATAAGCCATTTCTTGACAATCTGTATTTAATCTTAGGTAAGTGATTCCAAAATCGCAATGCAATAAATCTCCTTCCCTAATGAGTAAGTCGTCAGGGCGATTGGAAAAAGATTCTATATGAGAAACTAATTTTGAAGAAGACCTTTGAATGTCCACTGTTGGATGAAACCAAGTTTTTAGTCCCAAATCATTTACTTTTTGACGTAAGAACCATTCTACATCAGTGGTAGTTGTTACTCCTGGGGTAATGACTTTCTCTGAAAAAGCTTCTTCTATGATTTGATGCGTTATCGCAACGAGCTGCTGGTAAATTTCCATTTCACGCGCTGTTCTTGTCTCTATCCACGCAGTAGATAACTTTTCTGCTGACACAATACGCTTTTGATATTTTGAGGGCAAATAAGACATCAGTAACTCATAATCAGTCTTAACGATACCATCACCTATATTGAAGTCCTTGGAATAGTTTAAACCTATTTTTTCTGGATTGAATTCTTCGATAACCTCTACCAATCTTTTCATTTGATCGGGTTCTTTTTCCTTATCCCAAGCGGATTTAATCGCAGTACCTACATTGTATCGCGCAATAGCTAATTTTTCTATAGTATTGCTTTTTCGATCTCTGTAGAACAGAAGAATAGTTCTTCTACGTGCATTAAGCCAATTGGCGGGTAGCATGGTTCTTACTACAGGATCTTCATTGTATTCTCTGGCAATCAACAGCCACATGTCAATGCCATTGGCATCCATCAATTGGGGTAATAAAAGCTCGAAACGCTCTTCTAAGATCTCATCAATTACGCGAGCCCTTTCACGCATTGGCAATACTTGCTGTGCATTGGTATTAAAAGAAAAAATGGACAAAAAAACGACTAGAATGATCGGGTATTTCATAATTCTATTTTTTTATAAAATTAATGGATAAAATCTTGACTTTGTAAATTTTAACGCAGCCTTAAGCACGAATTTGCGCTCTCTTAGCTGCTTATTTTTTTCAAGCTTTGAATTTTATCGACCTTATTCGAGTGAGAAGACACAAATTCGTCAATGATGTATATGCGTTTAGGTTTGTGATACAAATCAAAATGAACGCTATTTAAAATACCCTCATAATAAGATTTCTCTTTTTTTGATTCTACAACAAGGATAGGAATGTGACCAAAGTCTTCATTTTCTTCGGCACTGATAAAATATCTTTCTGCTATTAGATTAGAGAGCGTATCCTCTATTGTTTGAGGATTAATTTTTATGCCTCCAGAATTGATCATCTCATCATATCTACCTATGAATTCAAAGGTGTTAGTGCTTTTTAATTGCACTATATCATTTGTTTGAATCAAACGATTATTTAAGTGTTCTGCCCTTATACATAAACACGATCTCTCATCGGTACTCAAAGAAACGCCCTTAAGCGCTCTAAATAAATCAGTCTTTGGGGTACTCAAGGCTCTAATGGCAATATGAGTAATAGTTTCTGTCATTCCATAGGTTTCATACACCTGATTTTTTGTATCATTTGTTTGAGCCAACAAGCTTTGTTCTAGATGAGAAGATATAGGAGCTCCACCTATTATAATCTTTGAAACTCCCTTGAGATGTAGCATGGAATTTTTTGCTTGATAAGGCGTGATTGCCGCAAAATCAACCTTTACATTTTCTTCTATAGCTAAAAAAGGATTCGCGCTTGGTCTACTCACCACAAGGTCTGACTCTAGTTCTATACTTCTGATAAGCATCATAATACCAGCTATTGAGGATAGCGGTAAGCACAATAATAATTTGTCAAACGAATTAAGTCCAAATGTAGTTATGGTTAAGGCTGCACTAGCCCGCATTTCTTCTTTGGATACTAGAATAGATTTAGGAACCCCCGTAGAACCTGAACTTTGCACAACAAAATCTGACTCATCGCTAAACCATTTGATTAAAAGCATTCTGAGTCCCTCTAAATAAGAGTCTTCAGTTTGAGCTAAGACTTCAATGAGGTCATTGACTTTTTCTACCTCAAAAACATGTTGTTTAAAAAACAACTTCATACTGACCTATTTATTCTGAAGGTGCATTCACTTTTCCAAAGAGTCGCGAATTCCAATTAGACCAATTGTATTTCTTGGCCAAAATGATTAAAATGAGAGGATATATGATGAGTAAAGGTATCCACATGGTATAATCCAATTCTGGTTTAGAGATATCGATATACAAAGAATCTACGCGAAAAGCGGTCCATTCTGCTGAAACCAACAAGGCTCCAATGAGATTATTGGCCGCATGAAACCCAAGGACTAACTCTAGCCCCTCATCCATCAAGGTGATAATTCCAAACAGAAATCCTGTGCCGATGTAATAGGCTAAAATACCATAGCCCAACTCCCCTACCTCAGGGTTAGCAATATGCATCAATCCAAATAGAACCGAAGTGATAATGAGTGCCGCTGCCCTGCTCTTGGTATGCACCCCTATTCCTTGAATCATATGTCCTCTAAATAGCAGTTCTTCAAATGAAGTTTGAAGCGGAATGAGTAAAACTGCTATAATTGCGAATGTGATAAATTTCTGCTGATCAAAGTTCCAAACAAAATTTTCAGGACTGCTAAAGATTTCAACAAAGGTCAAACCTCCGACTACAGTACCCCACAACATAAATGAAAACACTATTCGCTTAAAATCTACTTTTGAACGAGAGCTAATTGCCGATTTCAAGGGTAAATTTAAAATGAATTTGAACCAAAAAAGCATAAAGAAAAAGCCCAACACAAGAGGTAGTAAATTGATGATAAGCACAGTGTTAGCACCTAATTGATCAATCATTTGAGTCATTAATTCCTTAGTGTCTGCCTCTGAATTTAAAAGTGCGATGTAATTCAAAGCCATAAAACCCATAAAACCTAATGGAATAATGAGGTATCTAAAAAGTGAAGTGTTTCCTTTGTATGCCTGTTCAATAAACATGTTGTTCTATAATTGGTTTAAGATTCCAATTTAATCCTTTTTTGTAAAACAATTCTGAGTTCTCAATGCGCAAAGGAGACTCGATATTATTAGTGTATAGAGATCCCGTTCCCAATCCCTGAGGCATTGAGGTATTCTTAGAAGAAGTCCATTGACTAATTGCATTAAGGCCAATATTACTCTCTAAAGCACTGGTAATCCACCAACCTATATTTGAATTTTGAGCCTGAGCAATGAATTCATCGCCAATTTGAAATCCTCCAAGTAAACCAGGTTTAAGAATAATGTAATTAGGTTTAATCGTCTCTAAGCAAGATGTTCTCTGCGCAGCATTTCGAAGTGATATAAGTTCTTCGTCAAGTGCAATAGGAATAGGTGATTTTACAACTAGTTCTGCCATTTCTTGCCATTGTCCAGTAGCAATGGGTTGTTCTATGGAATGAATGTGATATTCAGAGAGTCTATTGAGTTTTTCTAGAGCGTTTTTTGCATTAAATGCCCCATTTGCATCAACCCTTAACTCGAGTTGATCCTTAGGAAACCTCAATCGAATAGCTTTTAAAATGGATAACTCTGTATCAAAGTCAATGGCCCCAATTTTCATTTTTAGACATTGAAAACCACTTTTTAATTTTTGGTCAATCTGTTCGGTCATAAATTCACGCGACCCCATCCAGATCAAACCATTGATTGTTATCCCTTTTTGATTCTGATAAAAATCAGTGTCAAACAAACAAAAAGGATCTTTATTTAGAAATGAACTTTTCAATTGCTCTAAACCGAATTGAATGGATGGGAATTCTTTTAAATCGCCTAAATCATAAAAGGATTTTAAAGAAGTCGAGGCATCAAAAAACAGCTCAAAATGTGATTCAATCCAAGCTGCAACCTGCCGAATCTTTTGCTCAAAATCTGGCCGGTCGTCATAAGAAAGGCCTTCGAACAAATTACACTCACCTATTCCCCAGTTTTTATCATGCTGTGCATATAAGAAATAGGTTTTTTTCTGAGTCAGTACACCTCGCGAAGTTCCTCCGGGAATTTTAAATTGTAAATCGTAATGGAATGCCGTAACCTTTGCTTTCACAGTACAAAAATATGTACTAAAAACTAAACGAAACCTTGGCTCCTTCGTGTTCTAAATCAAAGTTTAATTCAGATCCTAACTGGTTTACTTGTCTTTTTACCAAAACAAGTCCTATTCGACTGCTTATTCTTTCATTTAAATCTTCTGGCCAACCTTTTCCGTTGTCTACGTACTCGAAATAGAAGGTCTCTGTATCTTTTTTGAGAAGGGTTACAGTAATTTGATTATTCAAACCTTTTTTGCTGAAGGCATGTAATATTGAATTCGATAATAATTCATTTAACACCAATCCTAATGATACGGTCTTATCAATATCAAACGATAAATCATCAATTTTTAAATCGACGTTGATTTTAATCTCGTTTTTTGGATTAAAAATCAATTCAACGCTTCGAACGAGTTTTTCAAAATACGGTTGAATCGGAAGATCTTCTAATTTTTCGCGTTGGTAATAGAGTTGATTTGCTAGTGATATTGATTTCACTCTTCCATTAGAGGTCTTTAACACCCTGGTGATTTTGTTTTGAGAACTCTTTCGCATCTGAATACTAATGAGACTCGAAACCATTTGAAGGTTGTTTTTTACCCTGTGATGGAGTTCTCGCAATAGATCATCTTTTTCTTGAGAACTATCCTTCAACTCAATATTTTGTAGCTCTACAATTTTTTGAATTTTGACACTTCGATAATAAGCGTAAATCAATCCTAAAAACCCGATCAATGTGAACATCAGTGATAAGGTAATCATCTTGATATACTGCTTTGATGTTTGGAAATTATCCAAAGCTTCAGTTGAGGTTATGGCATTACTATCGGGAATATCGAATAAAGTATTAAGCTCTTGAAAATTTGTGGATAGACGTATCTTATTTTGAATAATGTTTTCAGCGTTCTGCTTTGATTTTAT
>WTJC01000043.1:16507-19144 GCA_011525015.1 Flavobacteriales bacterium | reverse complement strand
GCCTAAATCAACCGCCGTTAAAGCCGGTTCAATATTATTTTTTAGCGCCTCGTTTTTAGCCTTGTAATAATACCATTGTGCTTCAATAAAATCCTTGTCCACTTTCGAGAAAGAAGAGTTATCTAGGATTGAATCAATGATTTGTAGTTTTATTTGAGCTACATCTGGATCAAATTTATTGATGTACTTTACCTGAGCTAAAAGTGATTGTAGAGAGTCTTTGAGTTGCAAAGCTGCACTATTAACCTGATTTTCAAAGAAAGAGGCTTTCGTTGCTTGTTCAAATAAACCAACCTCAGAATACAAATCAGAGAGCTCGAAATCACTAAACTCATTCAATTGATTCACCTTAGAGCGAAATAAGATTTGTTCGACGTTTAAATTATAGAATTGTAAGAAAAAGTCAAACGAAAGAATAAGAGCTTCAGATTTTAAATTGGCCTTGTTTTCAAAAGCCAGCCTTTTAAATTTTGAAAGAAATTCTAGGGGTCTATTTTTTTTAATTTCAACTAATGCAATCAAAGATTTGTAATACAATTCTTCATCTGCATTGTCCATTTGATCTTCTATGCTTTGATAATCCTCGAAGATCAAAGTCCATTTTGAAAGGTCATTTAGCTCGATTTGATCAAACTTTTGGAGCACCAACTTTAGCCGTTCATTACCGGATTTTTGTTGGTTAAATGCCTGAAATAAAGCGTCTTGTCCATAGCTATACGGTACAATAGCTATGAGCAAAAAACTGTAAATCACAAATTGCTTGAGTATTTGAACTCTTCTCAAATGCATTTAATCACTCCTTTTCCTTAGATATAAACGTTAATTCGCAGAGAAAATTATAACCTTAATTTCTAATATAGCAATCAAATGCCAAAAGCCTTGATTAAAGATTCATTGCTTTTAAGATAAAGTCCTTAAAATCTTTGGATATTGGAATTAGTTCATCTCCTATAAGCACGTCTTTTGCATTAACAGCCATGACGTGTTCAACATTGATGATATACGATTTATGTGAGCGAAAGAAACTATTGCTCGGAAGTTTTTCTAGATAATCTTTTAGTGGTGATCTGACCAGAAACATTTGTTCTTTAGTGTATACCTCGAGATAAACGTTATCGGCTTTGATATACATGATATCCTTGAAGGGAATTCGATAGTATAAATGCTGTTTTTTAACGAAAATAGAATCCTTTAAGATTCCAGATGAAGAGGTGTTTTCTTCAGATTGACTGTCGAAATTTGTCGAAGAATCGTGGCTACCTGATTCACTAAAATTCGATAAGGCAATTTCAATTGCAGTATACAAATCTTGCTGCTCGAAGGGCTTTACTAAATAGCCATTAGGTTTTACCAATTTCGCACTTTCAACTGTTGCTCGATCTGAATTAGAGGTGATAAATACAAAAGGGATGTTGTATTTCTCTCTAATGTGTTTTCCTAAATCGATTCCAGTTTTATCCGATGCTAAAACGATATCAATTAAAACCAGGTCTACCTCGTTTTCGGCTAAAACTTTAACAGCCTGTTCAAAGGCCATAACACTCGATACGATTTCATAACCGATTTCTTCTAGCATTGACTGCATATCATCGGCAATAATGACATTATCCTCAACAATTAAAATTCGAACAGTTTGATCCAAGACGTAATATTTCTTTTAAAAATAAACAATTAATCCGATGATAAAACAAAGCAAAGAAGTCATAAACGAAGAAAGCGCTATAACCTTTAGTTCAGGGTCAAATTCACGCGCATTTTCTGTTTGCCAAACTCTTTTTAAATGTCCAACCAATCTCAATAAAGGTACTAATCCCAGAAAGTACCAATAATAACCACTTAAGGAGATTCCAGCTGCAAATAATAAAACCGAAATAAGCAATACTGCTGTATGGTACCTTTTTGCCTTCTCTGCCCCGAGAATCACAGCCATGGTTTTCTTGTTTTTAAGCGTATCGTCTTCTCGATCTCTCATATTATTGAGATTTAAAACAGCCACCGCTAAAGCTCCGATTGCAGAGGCTATTAAAACAACTTCAAGCACCACAGATCTAGCGTATAAATAATACGTTCCTACAACAGCGAGTAAGCCAAAAAATAAAAAAACCATTAAATCGCCTAAAGCGCGATATCCATAAGGGTTTTTTCCAATGGTGTAAGCGATTGCTGCCCATATGGACATCATCCCTAGCGCACTAAAAATCAGCAATTCATTACGGCTCAAATCAATTCGAAATAGTAATTGTAGCACTACTATTAAAGCCAATACGCTGAGGATAATAATGGCATTTTTCATTTGTGCTTTTGTAATCATACCTGATTGAATGGCACGCTCAGGTCCTATTCTTGTTTCATCATCAACGCCTTTGACCGCATCGCCCAGGTCATTGGCGAAATTGGATATAATTTGAAAAAGCACAGTGATTAGAAGACATGAAGAAAAGATGTCAAAATCAAAATTTGATGAGAATGCAAATGAACTTCCAATAAGTATTCCTGAGAATGAAAGGGGTAACGTTCTTAAACGGGCTGCTCTTAACCAGGTTTTGAGCAAACTCATTTAGTAAGGACTCTCGATTTTTATACGCTTACCATTTTGATAAGAAGCCACAAAAGCATCGTCAAAGCCTAGTTTCACTA
>WTJC01000043.1:13879-16407 GCA_011525015.1 Flavobacteriales bacterium | reverse complement strand
AGGTATTGGTCAATCCATTGTGGGTTAAGTCTAAATTTGAATCCCTCAAGGATTTAACTTGTACACTGTAGACAACTTGTTGCTTAATCAATCTATTGGCCAAGTAGTAATCTTGAACCATGCTCAATTCTTGATTTTCTCTTCTCAAGGCCTCAATTTGTTTTCTTGTAGCGTCAAGACTATCTGTACTAATGGCATATCTCGAAGCGTTATTGAGTAGCAATTGCTGGGTTTGGTTAACTCCAGAAACATAGGCAAACACTCCCATAACACATACCACTAGAACAGAAAGAACCGAAATCAGTGTATATCGCTGAACATTAAGCCTTTTAATTTCTTTGTTTTTGTTGCGAATTTGATCCAACAAACCAATATTGGTGTTCTGAGATTTTTCTAAATCTTTATGGAGTGTAAAAAGATCTTTTTCTTCAATGAATGGCATATCGTTTCGGTTATATCAATACAGGGTTAGCGCTAATTTATAAAAAAACTTACACAAGTCGGATACCGTTCTTTTCAATTTTAATTTTGGTCTCCTTAAAGAGCATCCCTAAAGCACTTTTAAATGTTTTTTTGCTCATTTTAAATTCTCTAGCAATTTCATCAGGAGATGACTTATCGTGGTAAGGTAAGAAACCATCTTCTTGCATAAGACGCTCGTAAATTTCCCTTGCGGCTTGGGTTAAGCGGTCAACACCTATTGAAGCCAGGTTTAAATCAAGCTTACCATCGGGTCTAATATTTTTGATATAAACTTGAAGTGATTGACCTATTTCGACGTTATAAATGACATCTGAAAAGAAGAGAAGTCCTTGAAATTGATCTTCTACAATAAGCTCAAAACCTAAATTAGTCTTGGAGGCAACTACCGCTTCATACGCTTGGTTTAATTTAAGTTCTGTCGTATCAGAATTTAAATGTCTTTTCCATCTCATACTGGCACAAAGACGCATGCTTTTTTGATCGAGGTCACAAAACACCAAAACAGCATCTCCTTCATCGAACTTTCGCGTCTGCTCTCTGTAAGGAAGAAACAAATCTTTTTCGAGACCCATATCTAAGAATGCGCCTGATTTGGTCAGAGATTTAACCTTAAGAAAACTAAATTTTCCACGCTCAATTTTTGGTTTTAGAGTTGTGGCTACCGGTCTTTCGTTACTGTCTAAATAACAAAAAACCTCAATCGAATTACCAGCCCTAAAATCTTTAGCACAGTATTTATTTGGTAATAATATTTCAGTTTCCTCCTCATCTTCAAGAAACCATCCAAAATCGGTTTTTCTTTTTAAGGTCAATGTGTTGTAATAACCTAATCCAATCATATCAAATAATCAAAGAAATTTAACAATAGTTCGTCGTTCAATTCTCGTGGCGTATTGACTTCTAACAATTTAGGCTTTGTTGATGGGCTGTAAAAGTTTTTCAAAGCCTCAACTAAACTTTCTTTAGAATCAGCACTGATATAGTCAAAACCAAACTCCTCACTGACCAGTTTAGCATTTCGATTGTGTTGTGTTTCAAAAAAAGTCTCAAAATGAGGCAAGGATTTAGTACCAGGTAGGATTCGAAAAATTCCTCCCCCTTGGTTATTCATCACGATAATTCTAAAATTTGGTTTGATGTAATTGCTCCACAATGCATTGATGTCATAAAAAAAACTCAAATCTCCCGTTATCAATACTGTGCCTTTTTCAGGATTAACTTGATGTCCTCCTATCGCCGTAGAAGTACTTCCTTCAATTCCGCTGGTACCTCTGTTTGCATAAACCACACAGCTTTTGACTAAAGGCATAAGTTGTGAATAGCGTACACTTGAAGAATTGGCCAAATGCACATCTAGATCAGTGGGTAGATTTTTTTGAATGGTATAAAAAGCCCAAAAATCAGAGAAGGCAATTTCATCGATATAGTCTTCTCGCTTGGTTAAAAAGGTCTTTTTCTTATTAAGCCAATGCCCTCTATAGTCGTATTGTTGAAGTTCTTGGCCGAGCATGGCTTGAAAAAAATCAGATGGCTCACAATTCAAATGCTCAGTGAGACAATAAAACGTATTCAAGGCCTTGTTTTTGCCTAAATGCCAATGTTCTGCCGCTTTATACCTTCTCAAGAAGGTTTTAATTTTCTTAGAGACAATTTGTCCACCAATAGTTAAAATTAATTCAGGCTGTAATCTTTTAAATTGTTGGTCAATGTCAACGCTTTTTTCAATTGGAGCGATAATGCTGTCGATTGAATTGATAAAATTATCGTGAAAACAATTTGATGTTGTTTCAGAAAAAACCAATACTGAATCATCATCAGTAAAGTCAAAAAGAAGTTGTTTTTCAACAGCTGTGGGCTGCCATCCACCTATGATGATCATCTTTTTTTTGTAGTTCTTCCAAGAAGCCTTGATTTCTGAAGAAATTTCAAAGGGCTTAACATTATCTTCAAAAATTTCAGTTTTAGGAAGTACACAGGGAGACTGCTCACTTATTCCGTAAAGAGATTCTTCAAAGGGAAAGTTGAGATGCACCGGAAGTTGTTCG
>WTJC01000043.1:0-13779 GCA_011525015.1 Flavobacteriales bacterium | reverse complement strand
TATTCCGTAAAGAGATTCTTCAAAGGGAAAGTTGAGATGCACCGGAAGTTGTTCGGTAAAAGCAGTAGATATTGCATCTTGTATGGCTCTAGCGTTGAGCTTTTCAATTTCTTCTTGTGATTTAGCTAACAAATCTGGTGCAAAGCGTTCTATCTCTTGTGTTGCGTGGCAGACATCCTGTTCTAAGGCAGTAGAATAAGCGACCAGCTGATTAAAAACACCATTTTGTTGTATCGTTTGCCCGTCTCCTATGTCTATTTTATAGGTTGGACGGTCAGCAGAGGCTATAATGAGTGGAATTTGACTGTAATAGGCTTCTGCCACAGCCGGATAATAATTCAGCAGTGCACTACCAGAGGTGCATATCAGAATTACTGGCTTTTTCTTTTTCTTAGCAATTCCTAAGGCAAAGAATCCTGCGGCTCTTTCATCTATAATGCTGTATGCGTTGAAATCGTCATTAAGTGTAAAACTCAAAGCTAGTGGAGCATTTCTAGATCCCGGCGATATTACAACGTCTGTGATTTCGTTCTGCTTAGCAAGTTGCATAAATACATATGCAGTTGGAATGTTGCTAAATTTCATGCTGCAAAGTTAGGAACAACTCCTATCTTCACCTAACCCCCATTTAAAATATCCAAGAGTGCTTTGGCTTTTTGATTGGTTTCTTCAAACTCTTCTTCTAGAATTGAACTTTTATTGAGTCCACCACCTACATAAAGTGACAGCTGGGCTTCACTAATTTTCATGCAGCGAAGATTGACATAAAAGAAAGCTGACTCCTCATGTACGATTCCAATGTAGCCCGTGTACAATTCTCGTGCATGTTTTTCATGTTCTAAAATAAAGGCTTTTGCCTCTTCTCTTGGAAAACCACACACTGCTGAGGTCGGATGCAATATTGACACGGCTTCTACGGCTTTTTGATGACTATCAAAAAGGGCAGTAAAATCAGTTTTTAAATGATAGAGATGACCGTATTTAAAATTAGTGGTTTGTTCTTTTTGATAGTAGATCTCATTCTCTTTGAATCTCTCAATCAATTCGGTTTGAACAATTTCTTGTTCCAATAGTTCCTTAGCTCTCCATTTGGGAGCGTCACCTTCAATTGCTGTGGTTGTCCCTGCTAAGGCAGTAGTTTTTAGCTTTGAGCCTTGAACTTCAGCTAGCGACTCTGGAGTTGCACCAATCCAAAGCTCGAAAAGAGGATGATAGAGTACATAAACAAATGCATTGTCAAAAGTGCTGATCAATCGCTCAAAAACCTCCCCAACATCTACTGCTATTTGCTTATCAATTTTTCTTGAAATCACCACCTTTGAGTTGCCCTCATTTAAGAACTTTTGAGCCTTATCAAACAATTCTCTATACTGCGGAAAATCATCCTCAAAACGATTTGAACTCTTGAAATTTGTTCTCGTAGTGAATTGTTCAGCCGCTAGAATGATATGATTCGAAATACCGAATTCTACAAAAGGCTTTTCAGCATTAAAGGTTTGAAGTCGTATTTTACTTTTTCCTTCTTGAGCTAAATCAGATTGATAGAGATGAACAGTTCTACTCTTAGGGTGCTTGCAGGCTAAAAAAGCTTGCTTGTCTTCAATAGCCTTTTCGAAACATTTTCTTAAAACCTGTGTCGAGTAGTTCATTTAGAGAATCACCTTCTTTTGAGACAAATAGTAGAGAGTTTACACTTTGAAATCAAACGATTTTCTTCATCTCTGACTTCTATGTCCCAGAGCTGTAAGGTTTTTCCTTTATGGGTTAACACGGCTTTTGCCTGCACAATTCCTGCGGTAACACTTTTGAGATGGTTCGCAGAAATTTCAATACCTCTAATGACGGTTTCTTTAGAGCCAAGCAGTACATGAGAAGCTGCACTTCCAACAGTCTCAGCTAAGGCGACAGTGGCTCCGCCGTGTAAGACTCCGTCAGGTTGGTGCACCCTTGGGCTTACCGGCATAGAAGCTGTCAAAAAGTCTTCACCAATATCGATGTATTCGATTTCAAGTGTTTGCATCAAGGTATTCTGACTTGACGCATTGAGTCGTTTTAAAACCTCTGATTTATTCATTTGTTTTCTCTGGATTATCAGAATAATAGGTGATTACTCTTGTGATGTAATCTAACAGTGGTAATTCTATTTTTTTTACCCAATTGGGGGGGTCATTTCCATCAAACTGAAATGAATAACTGATTTTACTTTTATTACCCTCGCTATCTGTTTTTTCAATATAATCTACTACTCCATCGATGTAAAAATAATCACTGCGTTCTTCGAGCAAATAATCATCCTCTTCTAAACGATAAAAAAGTAGTTCTGACTTTATACTTCCATCTGGCTCAAACAGGATTTGTTTTTTTTCGCCAAATTCATTGGTTGTGATTTCTTCTGCAAGGTATCGCGTTAAACTTAGATCGTCTTCTTTATAAACTTTAAGTTTTTGCTCTGTTGTATCATTAGAAATCACTTTATAAACCATCAAGGAATCCGACTTTTGTTCGTAAAAAATTTCGGTAAAACTCGCATTAGACTGAGGCCCTCCTATTCGAACGCCAACTTCTCTTTGAAGGCTGTCCAAAATCGTTGTGTAATAACTCATTAAATCACCGTCGAAATAATAAACGTATTCTACAAGTTCTTGAACCGAGTCGAGAGGTTTGTAATTATAGGTGTGATAATAAGTTTTTGCATTGTCTAGAGAGTCCCCTACAAAGTATTCAATATTCTTTTGACTCAGTGTATCGTTCACAAAATGAAAACTGATGTTTTCGTATTCCTTTTCTCCATAAGACGTCTTGGCATTGGTCAATGTACCCTCTGGATTAAATTCTAAAAGTATGGATCCGAATTTGGTAAAAAGCTCACAACTCTTCACAGGTCCAACTAAATCGTAATCTGCAGTAGTGAGGGTAAAGAAGTTTTTTTGGCCGTACCCAACAGTAACCGTAACTAATGCAAGCCCAAGAATCCACCACTGTCTCATAGTGTAAAATTAGCCTAAAATCGGTTGAGGGCAAAGGGAGACAAGGATATTTCTGATTTCTGTTCTACTAAAACAGCTGTGGTCATCTTACCTGCAGCAGGTCCTATACTCCATCCCATCATGGCACCACCTGTATTGACAACAACTCTAGGATCCTTAGAAGCTCCAATATAAGGAAGACCGTCAGGAGACAAGGGTCTAAGACCGCATCGAGCTTCTTGTAACTTAAAATCAGCTATAGAAAGGCCTTGGTAATACTGTTCTGCCGACTCCGCGATAGCGCTAACTCTGAGATTATTGATGTTGTGATTTATTCCTGAGAGTTCCATAGTTCCTGAAAAGCGAATTCTATCTTCAAAAGGGCTTACGGCTACCTTAGATTCTAAAAGAAGCGCTGGGAATTTGATGTGGTCTGATTTAGAGGTTTGAATGGCATATCCCTTACCCGCTTCTAATAAAATAGAATCTCCAGCTGATTTTAACAGATGATTCGCTTGAGCTCCTGTTGTAATGGCCACTTTATCATAGGAATGTCCCTCGCCAGAATCTGTATGAAGCTTAACCTCTGTGCCATTTAAATCAATAGCTGTCACCTTATGTTCAACTAAACTGAAATTTTGATGTGCCATCAGATAAGTCCACATTTTTGACATGAATTCTATGGGATTCGTACTTACATCACTGTAATAACGCACTGCTCCCATTACAGAGGCATGAATATTCGGTTCTATTTTCTTTAAGGCTTCATGATTGAGTTGTTCTGATTTAATGCCAAATTCAGTCGCACGATGTGAAACTTCGAGCTCCTCTTCTCCTACTTCTTTGGTTTTGTACATCATAAGTAAACCACGGTCTCTGTATTGAAAATCTCCAATTTCATTGGAACTCAATATTTCTTGAAAAAGCGCTTTACTGTAGAGATTAATTTGCGCAATTTCTGGAATGGCATAATCCACATGTTTATTGTTGGAATACTTAGCGAAATTCAACCCCCATTTCATCAGATTTGCGCTCAAACGAGGCTTGATGTAAAAAGGGCTTTTTCGCTGAAACATCATTTTAAGTCCAGAGGCAAACAAACTTGGAGAAGACAATGGAATAATGTGACTTGGTGTCAGATACCCTGCATTCACATAAGAAGCACCGAATGGAACTTCTTTGTCATTTTCTCTTGTTGGTTTATGAGGTTCGTACAATTCAACCTGTACTCCTGCCTTTATCAAATAATACGAGGTGCACAATCCACTTATTCCACCTCCAATGACTGCAACCTTCATCATACTAAACTATATCACTTGAAATCCAAAAGCGTATGGATCGTCATCAGGATTAATCGTTATGGTATTTTCACCGTAGCATTTGGCCCATCCTTTTATTGAGGGAATAATCGCAAGGTAGTCGCCCACTTTTGTTTCAGCAACGATTTCGCCCTCAAAGGTGGAGTTGATGATACTCTCATGAATAAATTGACCTCCTTGTTTTAACCATCCCTTACTGTACCATTGAGCCATTCGTGCTGAAGTACCTGTACCACAGGGGGATCGGTCTATAGCTTTATCTCCATAAAATACCGCATTTCGAGCCGTTGCTCCCTCAGATGGAGCTCCTGTCCACAATACATGTGAAACTCCGTGTATAGACGCATCTTCTGGATGTACAAATCGATTGGGATAGTCCGCATTGATTTGTGCTCTAATTCTTTTGGCGTGCATAATCAAATCAGATGCTGAAAAATGCTCTAAACCCTTAAAGTTAGGCTGAGGATCAAAAATGGCATAGAAATTTCCACCGTAAGAAACATCAAATTGCAGTTCTCCTAAGTAGTCGTCTGTTATGGTTAATGCCTCAGAATGCAAAAAACTAGCTACGTTTTCAATTTTCACCCAATCTACTTTACCAGCATTCATTTCGTAGTTGACTTTAATCATTCCTGCGGGAACTTCAATTCGCAGGCTACCCTCATTTTTAGGCTTAATTATACCGTGCTCTAAACCTAAAGTTACTGTGCCTATAGTACCGTGTCCACACATGGGTAAACAGCCACTGGTTTCGATGAATAATATGCCAAAATCAACCTCTTCATCATTACTTGGATAAATAAAACTTCCGCTCATCATGTCGTGACCGCGTGGTTCAAACATCAAACCTCTGCGAATGTGATCGTGGTTTTGTACAAAATCAATGCGCTTTTCAGACATGCGCTCTCCTTTTAATTCTGGATGATTATTTGTAACTAAACGAACGGGGTTTCCGCAAGCGTGTCCGTCAAAACATTTGAATTTCATACGATAGACTCATTATTAAATTTAGAATTCACCCTTCTCATTTTCATTGCATTATTCTTGTTGTGCAGTGCTTCAGGTAGTAGTGTTTCTGGGCAGTTCTGATAACTCAATGGACGCAGCCAGCGCTGAATACTATCCACCCCAACAGCAGTGTATCTCGGGTCAGTGGTTGAGGGGTAAGGACCGCCGTGTAACATTGATTCACACACCTCTACTCCCGTTGGTACACCATTGAAAATTAAACGGCCCACCTTGTGCTTGAGCATATTTATTTCACGTTCAAAGGTCTTGAACTCGGCTTCCTCTCCCAGTATAGAACCAGTTAATTGTCCCTCAAGAGTACAAATCAAATGAAATAGGTCTTCAGTGTTTTCTAACTCAATAACTAGTGAAAATACCCCAAACACTTCCTCGTGCAGTTCTGGGTTATCGATAAAGGTCTTTGCACTGACTTTTGCCAAAACTTTTTCTCCGTTAATATGATCTTCTGCAGTATTAGGTGTTAAGGTTCCTGACAATAACTGCACCCCTTTTTGCTTCAGTAATTTGGCTTTGTTCTTTTGAAAGTTTTCAAAAATTGAGGGGTGTAGCATGCAACTGTCTCCTGTCTCAGCTAGTGATTGTGTCAAATCAGAAATAAAGGTTTCGCTATTTTCATCTTTAAATAGGATAAGCAGTCCTGGATTGGTGCAAAATTGTCCTGCAGCGAGTGCCATAGAAGCGGCTATTGAAGAAGTCCAATTCGCTTTGTTTTCAACCGCCTTTGGCAAAATAATTACAGGGTTCACTGAACCCATCTCAGCAAAAACAGGTATAGGGGTTTTGCGTTTTGAAGCTAGATCAAATAAAGCTCTACCTCCTTTTAAACTTCCCGTAAAACCAACTCCTTTAATTGCAGGATGCGAGACTAAAAGTTGACCTTCTTGATGGGTGTTTGAATTCAGATGTGAAAAAACACCCTCAGGCATTTCAGTCAATTTTGCCGCCTTTAAAATAGCCAATGCCACAAGACTTGAAGTTGCCGCGTGCATGGGGTGTGCCTTGAGTACTACAGTACATCCTGCAGCCAAAGCCGAAGCGGTATCACCTCCTGCGGTAGAATAAGCTAAAGGAAAATTACTCGAACCAAAAACAGCTATGGGTCCAATAGGAATACTGAGCTTGCGCAAATCTGGTTTTGGCATAGGTTGACGCTCTCCATCTGCCGTATCAATCTTCAAGTTCAGATGTTCTTCTTTTCTGATATGATTGGCATAAGATCTTAACTGAAAACAAGTTCTACCGAATTCACCATTGGCTCTTCCTTCGGGCAGTCCACTCTCACTGCAATAGACTTTTACAATGTCTTCTTTGATGGTCTCCATTTCACTGGCTATAGCCTCTAAAAAGGCTGCACGTCTAGAACCGCTTAATTCCGCGTACTCGTAAAAGGCTTTTTCTGACAGTTCAGCCGCATGCTGTATCTCATCTTCAGTTGCGGTATGGAGGATATACGGATTGTCTTTAAGTTCTTTTGGATTAAGTGTAGAAAATGAATTTCCGAGTTGACTCGTTTGAAATCCTATATAATTAGGGCCTATTTGATCAATCATGAGTTATAATTTAGGTCGAATTTGAAGTTGTTGTTCGATGATTTGAAGTACTTCTTGTCTTCGGGACCCTATTAAATTTAATCTCGGTGGTCGAACAATCTCGCTTCCTAAACCTGTGGCCACTTCTGCCAATTTTATATTTTGAACCAATTGAGGGTCAATATCTAATTCTAACAGTGGCATAAACCAACGATAGAGTGCTCTAGATCTTTCTAAATCCCCCTTGAGTGCAGCATTGTAGATTGCGACCGTTTCTTTGGGAAATGCACAAACTAAACCTGCAACCCATCCGTCAGCCCCTAAGAGTAAACTTTCTAAAGCTAAGGTATCCACCCCACATAAAATGGAGAGATCATCTCCAAATGCATTTCTGAGTCTTGTCACATTAGATACATCACGGGTTGATTCTTTAACGGCCTTTATATTTTGAAGTTTAAGTAAGCGCTCAAACATCTCAATGCTCACCTCGATTTTGTAATCTACCGGATTGTTGTAGATCATAATAGGCAAATTAGTGCTATTGGCAATGGTTTCGAAATACACCAAGGTTTCATGATCTGTAGATTTATAACGCATTGGTGGGAGAATCATTAAACCATCTGCCCCGTGCTTCTCAGCGAGTTGTGCAGCTTTAATGGCATTCTGAGTTGAAGATTCGGCAATGTTCATCACTACTGGACATCTCCCATTACTGACCTCTTTTACAAATACGAGTAGCTCATTTTTTTCGTCTTGTTCTAAGGTGCTTACTTCGCCCAAACTTCCGGCCAAAATAATTCCGTGAACTCCAGCGCTAATTTGAGCCTCTGTGTTTTTTTCAATGAGCTTAAAATCAAGACTTAAATCTTCATTGAATTTGGTCGTTACAGCGGGCATTACCCCTTTCCATTGCATCATGTGTAAAATTTTATCAAAAGGTACTATTTTATAGTATTTTTGAAAAATACACATTACGATATTATGAAAACAAAAGTATTTACCTTCCTCTTTACAGGACTTGGATTTGTTTTACTTCAAGCACAGTACACTGATGCTGATGCCGTGAGATTTGCAGAGACCATAACAGAAAATGAACTTAAGGAACACCTTTACACTTATGCCTCAGATGAATTTGAAGGCCGAGATACTGGTTCGAAAGGACAAAAATTGGCTGTAGCTTACCTCAAAGACTTTTATGTGAGTCAAAATATCGGTGCAGCTCAATCCGACGGATCTTATTTTCAAAAAGTACCCGTTTCAATGAATAAAACACCTCAAGGAAGCATAGAAATTGACGGAAATATATTGTCCTTAGGAACAGATTTTGTGAGTTTTACTCCTCTTAATGCCTCTTTTGAGGATGTCGTTTTTGTGAGCTATGGAATTGACGAACCTCAATATTCAAATTACAAGACTGTAGATGTAAGTGGAAAACTTGTTTTTGCAATAAGTGGAGAGCCCGCGGATGCCGATGGCAATTATCTTTTAAGTGGTTCAACTGAAATTTCTAAGTGGAGCAATCGCTCTGAGGGCTTGACTAAGCGAGTCGAGGCGGCAAAAATGCACGGTGCAAAAGGACTTTTGTTTTTTGATCCTGTAAATTTTGATCGCTATAAAAGCTATCTCGGTTTTATGCAGCGAAACAATTCAGGCAGAATGCAGTTAGACGCTGATGGAGCACCTTATTTCAGTGCTCATATCTCTGAAAGTGTTGCTCAAAACTTGCTGGCCAAAGTTTCTGATCAGAAGAAATCAGAAGTACTTAAAACCTCGGCTTCAGTCGCAATGGAGGCTGGAAAAATTGCTATCGACACTGAAAATGTTGTAGCTTATATCGAAGGAAGTGAAAAACCAGACGAATACATAGTTATTTCTTCTCACCTTGATCACATCGGTATGACTAGAGATGGAGAAATTAACAATGGAGCCGATGATGACGGATCAGGTTCTGTCGCCCTGCTTGAAATTGCACAAGCCTTTAAATTGGCTGCAGAAAACGGATCAGCACCTAAGCGCTCTGTAGTTTTTCTTCATGTAACAGGAGAAGAAAAAGGATTGTTGGGGTCAAAGTATTACACCGATTATCAACCTGTATTCCCATTAAACCAAACCATCACAAATTTAAATATCGATATGATCGGTCGTATTGATCCTAAACGTGAAGGCGAGCGCAATTATATCTACCTCATTGGTTCAGACAAGCTCAGTCAAGACTTGCACCAGGTCTCTGAAGAAGTCAATGCTAAGTTTATGAATATTGAACTTGACTATACCTATAATGATGAGAACGATCCCAATCGATTCTATTACCGCTCTGATCATTACAATTTTGCAAAAAACAACGTTCCAATTATTTTCTATTTCAATGGAACGCATGATGACTATCACAGAATTGGAGATACTCCAGATAAAATCAATTACGATTTACTCGAGAACCGCACTCGTCTGATTTTCCATACGGCGTGGGTGGCTGCCAATAGAGCTGAATCTATAGCTTTAGATCAGTAGCCGAGTTCTGTGGCGATTTGTTCGCAACTACTTATAGTTTCCTCTAAATGAGTCATGGTTGTTCTTGGATTGATTAAACACATTCTAAGAACAACTTGACCCATAAGCGTTGTGGTAACCATATGAGCTTTTTGCTGAGCCATTACACCTTTTGATATCTTGAGATTGGCCTCATCTAAGGTTTTCTCATCTAGTTTTTTTGCGATGGGATTATACCTGAAATTGATGATTCCAATCGAAGCAGGAGCAACAATTTCCCACTGATCACTTTTACGTAATTTATCTTCTAGAGCAATGGCTAAATCAATATTATAGGTAATAGCCTCTCTAAAATGTGCTAAGCCATAGGTTTTAATCGACATATAAAACTTTAGGGCTCTAAACCTTCTGGTGAGTTGAATTCCGTGATCAAAAAAATTGATTTCCGATTCATTGCCTTCAACATCTTTTAAATATTCAGGTTTTTCGGTGAAGGTATTTCGCAGCCATTTAGCGTTTCTCACGATCAAACATCCCATTTCGTAAGGCTGAAAAAACCACTTATGCGGATCTACTGTAATCGAATCGGCTTTGTCAATTCCTTTCAACAAGTGTGCATACTGTTTAGAGAGTATTGTCGCACCACCATAGGCTGCATCTACGTGCATCCAAATATCCTCGGTTTTACATATCGTTGCAATTTCGCTAAGATTGTCAATAGTTCCGGTATTTGTAGTTCCTGCGTTTGCAATAATGCAGAAAGGGGTGAGTTTCTTTAAACGGTCTTTTGCAATTTCATTTTTAAGCTTGTTGATGGATATTTTAAATTCCTGGTCTGTCGGAATGATTCGAATCTGATCTTTTCGAAATCCTATAGTGCGAATGGCTTTGATATTTGAGGAATGGGTCTGATCAGACATGTAAATTATGGCCCTAGAAAAATCCTCTCCACATTTTTGTGTTCTAGCCGTCACAAGGGCAGTTAGATTTGCCATAGAGCCTCCACTTGTAAAAATACCACCTCCCCTTTTTAAGGGAAACTTAAACCAGTTGAGCATCCAATTGAGGCAGACAATCTCAAGTTCTGCAGCTGCTGCTGAAGCATTCCATCCTCCAGAAAACACATTAAATCCGGTGGCCAAAGTATCGGACATACTCGAAATAAAATTGCTAGGACCTGGAACAAAAGAATAAAACTTAGGATGGGTTAAAATATTCGCTTTATTTAAGACATTGTTCAAAACGAAATCTAGAACTTCCTGAGATGGTGTGGCAGATTCCGGAGCTTGTTCCAAAAAGAGGTCATCCATCTCCTTTCGAGTTGCCAAATTAATAGGTGATTTCTGTTCTTGTGTGCTGAAATGATTGACTATGGCGTCAATAACCTTGTAACCATAGGTTCTCATTTCATCTTCTGACAACCTAAAATCCTTATCGGTTTTCTGCATATCTTTTGTTTAGCACTGCAAAAATACTAATATCCTGTGATGGAGCGTTTTCTTAAGCATTTGAAAATTGGGCATCCTATTTATGATGGAATTATTCGGTAATCTGTTGATTTTTAACTACTTTTTAGTTCAAATTAACCGATATGAACAGAAAAAAATTCATCACACAAAGCTCACTCCTATTGGGAACAGCACTGATGTATCCCTATGATTTAAGTCTTGCCCATTCCACAGGAATTCTAGGTGCAAATGATCGAATTCGTTTGGGAGTAATTGGAATAAACGGCATGGGTTGGGCAGATATGCTTGCCTTAGTTCGCATAGAGGGCGTTGAATTAGGGGCCATTTGTGATGTTGATCAAAATGTAATTGATAAGCGTTTGGCTGAATTAAAGAAGGAAAATATTAAGGTTCAATTGTACAAGGATTACACCGATTTGTTGGACAATAAAAATATTGATGCAGTCATCATTGGAACGCCAGATCATTGGCACCCATTAATGATGATTCATGCAGCACAAGCAGGTAAGCATATTTACTGTGAAAAACCAATTGGAAATTCCATCGGAGAATGTATCGCAATGGAAAATGCACAAAGAAAATACAATACCATCGCTCAAGTAGGTCAATGGCAACGCAGTCAAAAACATTTTCAAGATGCCATTTCTTTTGTGCATTCTGGAGTTTTAGGACCGATAAGAACCGTTAAGGTTTGGTGTTATCAAGGGTGGATGCGACCCGCTCCTATTGTACAAGACAGTGCGCCGCCTTCTGGTGTAAATTATGAAAAGTGGCTTGGCCCTGCACCCTTAAAACCTTTTAATTCAAGTAGGTTTCATTTTCATTTCAGATGGTTTTGGGATTATGCGGGCGGTTTAATGACCGATTGGGGAGTTCATTTATTAGACTACGCCTTATTAGGAATGAAAGCCTCCTTACCTAAGTCTATTGTAGCGATGGGCGGTAAATTTGCCTATCCTAATTTGGCTGAAGAGACACCAGATACCTTGACAACTCTTTATGAGTTTGATGATTTTAATTTAGTATGGGATTCTGCAATGGGTATTGACAATGGCTCTTACGGTAGAGATCACGGAATTGCCTTTATTGGAAACCACGCCACACTTATTTTAAATAGAGGTGGATGGGAAGTTATAGAAGAAAAGAACAGCGAACAAAAAATCACTAAACCTCTGGTGACCCCAGAGGATAATGGGCTTTTTAAACACGCAGAGAATTTTATTGACGCCATAAGGTCAAACGATGCTACCCTATTGAATTGTTCAATCGAACAAGGTGGTCATGTTGCTAAGGTGGCTCAAATGGGTAATATTGCTTTTAGATCTGGTGACAAACTGTACTGGGACAAATCAAAGAATGGATTTACAGACAGCGCAATAAATGAGCAGTACTTGAATAGTACTTACCACAACGGTTATTTTTTACCTAAAATTTAATTTTAGTCTTGCGGCTCTTTGTAATTGGTATTCTCTTTTTGTCCTAAAAGAGAAGAAGCTGACAATAATAAATCAGTATACTCTGTTATTGACGAGACTAAACCTTCTTCATTGACTTCATAGATGTAAACGTATTTGTTGTTGTAGGTATCGTAAAGAGCTTCACTCTCACCATGCCAAATAACCGCAGCTCCATTCTCATCAGCTATGATTTTATCGAAATTGAAAATTAGTCCATTAGGCATGGTTGCTAAGGCAGGGGTTAAAAATTCATTGATAAAAGAATCATAACTTTCATAGGTTCGTGAAAGTGGTCGACCATCATTCCACTTTAAGGTGCCTGATAAAATAAACTTAAAATCATCACTGATGGTATTTTGAAAAGAATCCATATCACCAGAAGAAATAAATTCAAAATTTTGAAGCACAACTTCTTTTGTTTTCATTGCCTTCAATTCGAATTCATTCTCTTTTGGTGCCATTTCACATGACCAGATCATTAAAGTAGCACACGTTATTAAGATTAGTTTTTTCATTAGTATTGTTTTAAGGTTGTTCTAGATTAGTATTCCATATATCTTTTTTACAGAGCCATTGACCGTTACTTTGCCTTTCCCATACCACAATGTATTTACCATTGTCTTGAATTAATTCCTGGTCAACGGTCATCTGTATGTCATAAAGACCTGTTTCATAGGCGTAATCGCCTTGATGCAGTACTTCTAGGGTTTTTAAATCTAGAGTACCCTTACCCATTTCAATTTCATCTTCATACATTTTTTCAATGGCCTCTCGCCCAACGACAAAATCTGTATGAGGTGGAATTACAACTGCATCGATGGTATGAAGATCTGCGATTCCTTTGGCATTTCCGCTGTTGTAGTCATTTACCCATTTTTCGTTATTGGCGATGACAATAGCTTCTACATCAACTGTTTTTGAATCACAAGCCTGTAGAAGAAGAATAGAAATAAGTACTATGAAATTTTTCATTGTGTTTTGGTTTGAAGTTGATAGGTAGTTATTAGTGGTGCTGAAACTTTACTTCTATTTCAAATCTGCACCTCTTCGGCAGTGTTACTTTCTGGAGTATCCTCCAATAGATTCTCTGTATTCGATGACAAAACCGTTATCAGCCGTAAAGGTTTTAAACTCATCTGTTGCGTTTCCAATCGTAATAAAAGATTCTATTTCAAAAAGCTCGAAAAATCTGTCAAAGTTTGGACCATTAATGAAATCTATACCGTGCTGAATGCCATCTTCACTGTTGTTATATCGTTCAATTAGGGTGACTTTACTTCCGTCCTCAGAAATGAAGTATCCATAAATGCTAGAGGGTTCTCTTTCTTTGATAAAGGCTGCAAGGTATTGGGTAAACTCTTCTACCTTTTCTTTTGAATTGCCTTTTGTGTTGAGTTCTAGAATAAAGGTTAACTCCTTAGAGTTAGCGTCATCTATAACTTCTATTTGTTTTGAAGGACTGGCGCAACTTATGAAAAAAGATAAAGCAATAAAGAATAGTAATTTATACATAGTGTTGGTTG
>WTJC01000055.1:7092-35984 GCA_011525015.1 Flavobacteriales bacterium | reverse complement strand
GTTGTTGTTGTTGTTGTTGTTGTTGTTGTTGTTGTTGTTGTTGTTTCGCTGATTGTCTTTTTGCTGGTTTTTTTGTTGATTTTTTTGCTCAGCATGCTCTTTTGCAGGCTTGTTTTTATCAGCTTCGTTTTCTTGATTTCCAGAAGCCTCTGAACCATTGGCTTTTCTAGGTCTTTTGTGACGAGGATTATGCTCTTTAGAGCGGTTAGCTTTTGGAGCGTCTTCGTTCTTTTCTTGAGCGGGTTTTGCTGCACTCGGTTGCGCAGCTTGCAAGTCTAGGATTTGATAAATCAAATCGAGTTTCTTTAGACTTTTAAATTTTGGGACATTTAATTTCGTTGCAATTTCATGCAATTCTACAAGCTTTTTAGCTTTGAGTTCAGAGATTTCGAACATTATAATTGAATTGTTTTTTCTAGGAAGAAGTTTAGACCTATTTTTTGAAGCGTGTCGTGGCTTAATAAGTCGTTGCAAGTATACAAATAATTTAATTCGTTTTCAAAAAATGACTAAAAGTATCTACATTTGTCGTTCCAATAATTTGAAGCGGATATGTGGCAGAGAATTCAAACCTTATATATGAGTGTAGTAGTGCTATTAGCAGTATGCCTCTTGTTCGTATTTGAAGTTGGTGTCGACGCTAATGGTGTCGCCTTATTAGGTAAAGATATTGTGTTGGTCTTTTTCGAATCAGTACTAACAATGCTGATTGTTATTGTGGCCATATTTCAATTCAAGAATAGACAAAATCAATTTGTGCTCAACAGAGTAGCAATTTTGATTCAATTTTTTTTACTAGGATTTTTTGTATATCGTGCACTAAGCATGCCTGGAGAAGGACTTACTTCTGAGAAAGGCATTGGGGCCTTTGTTCCTATTGTTTCTATCGTTCTTTTGGCTTTGGCTAATCGAGCAATTAAAAAGGATGAGGATCTCGTAAAATCTGTGGATCGAATACGATAAACCTTACATCTTAGTAGTATTAGTGCGTAAAATCCCGATTTATTCGGGATTTTTACATTTTTAAACGCATGCCTTCTCTAGCGATATGATATCCTTGCTCAATCACAGCTTTATAGGCGGATGAATTTACATCCAATAGCGGATTGGTATGATTGAAATGTATGAAATAGACCTTGTCTTTAAAGGCCTTAGGTTGTGATTTAAATAACGCTAATGATTCGATAACAAAGGGATGTGGAATTTCTGAAATAGCTCTATAGCTGATTTCATTTTGATCAAAGAAAGAAGCATCTATAAAGGCGTAATCAACTTTGTCGATTTCATCTACAATGGATTTTTCCCATAAGTGCCATTTGTCAATATCTGGAATAAATAATGCTTTTTTGTTTTTGGTCTCAATCCTGTAGGCAGCTGTTTCAGAAAATTCATCACGATGAACTACTTGTATCGCAGTGACTGTAATTTCATTTTCCAATGCTACTTTACGTTCAAATGAGATTGGTTGCAGTAGTATGTTTTTTAGCGCAACCAATTGACTCCAAGGGCCGTTATGTGTTAAATAATCATTCATTTTGGGCAGTGCATACACTGTTTGTTCTTTGGCTCCCATGGCTTCTCTTCCTAAAAATTGCAGGCCAGTGTAGTGACCGATATGTGCATGGGTGAGAAAAATACCTTCTAAAGAATACCCATTATTTTTGGTCAGTGTGGCCATTTGGTTGGGTAGATCTGGAGTAGCTTCAAATAAATAGGTCTTTTTTTCATTGTGCAGTTGAAGGCCAAGAGAGACGACTTGATTTTTTCGCCCCTCAGCTCTTAGTAGAGTGCAACACTCTTTGTAACAGTTGATGTGAGGGCTTCCGCCATCTTGAGCAATACCTAATACGAGTAGTTCTGTGTTATTTTGACCAGAAACCATACCGTAAATACAACAACAGATAATTAGTAGTGTTTTTTTCATTCTTTTGATCTTTTTCCGAGTTCTACGACCTGTAAATTTTCGATTTTAGCTGCATTAATTTCAAATTTAAGTAGGGTTCTAATTTGATGAAAGCCATGTCTTCCTGCTGCGCCTGGATTCATGTGAAGTAATTCATACCGCTTGTCAAACATTACCTTTAAAATATGTGAATGCCCCGAAATGAATAGATCGTAAGAATTCGTCTTGAGTTCTTCTTTTACTCTTGCGGTGTATCGATTGGGATAACCGCCAATATGCGTCATAAAAACCTTTACTCCTTGAATTTCAAAAATTTGATTGAGGGGTAGATGTGCTCTGATTTCTGATCCATCAATGTTTCCGTACACTCCTCTTAATGGCTTGATGCGCTCTATTTTTTCAATGAGTTCTGCGCTGCCCACATCGCCTGCATGCCAAATTTCATCAGCTGATTCGAGGTGTTTGATAATACCCGAATCGAGATAGCCGTGTGTATCTGAAATCAAGGTAATGCGCATGTTCAAATGTTTATATTTGTTTCGAAGTTAAAAAAAAGAATATTGCGCTATTTTGTTGAAATATCTTATCTCGGTTCGGCTTATCACGGTTGGCAAAGACAACCAAACGCCTTGAGTGTTCAACAAGTTTTAGAAGAATCATTTACAACGCTATTGTCAAGTCCAATCGAACTTGTAGGTGCCGGTAGAACAGATACGGGTGTGCATGCGCATCAAATGTTTGCGCATTTCGATGCAGAACCCATTGAAGATGAGGCACACTTGATTTTTAGACTGAATCGTTTGCTTCCCAGCGACATTTCTATTTTGTCTTTAAAGAGCGTAAAGCCTGATGCACACGCACGATTTGATGCTCTTTCAAGAACCTATCATTACAAGATTGTCAATCGAAAAGATGTTTTTGAATTCTCTATGAGTCATAGTGTTATTCAGCCTTTAGATATAGAGGCCATGCAAAAAGCCTGTGATTTACTTTTAGGCACTAAAGACTTTCAATGCTTTTCGAAATCCAATACAGATGTAAAAACATTTATTTGTACTGTAACGGTAGCCAAATTCATTGCCATAGAACAGGGACTGATTTTTGAAATAAAGGCAGATCGATTCCTTAGAAATATGGTGAGAGCTATTGTCGGCACCCTATTAGAAATAGGCCAGGGTAAACATCCCTACACCCGTATGAATGAAGTGTTGGCCTCTAAAAACAGATCTGAGGCAGGGCCATCCGCCCCTGCAAAAGCATTATCTTTGGTGTCCATTGAATACCCTGAGCATTTGTTCGTATGAAGGAAGAAAAAAAATTAGGTAAGGCCTTTGATAGAAAACTATTTGCTCGAGTTTTTAGAAATGCCCGAGAATATCGATTGGTTTTCGCATTATCTGGAATCTCGGCAATTTTAATTTCAGCCTTTTCTGTATTGACTCCTTCCTTAGTAGGTGCTTTGATTGACAATGCAATCACCAATAAAAATGCCGAGCTTTTATTTCAACTTATTATGGCTATGTTGCTCGTGCTCATAGGTGAGGTTAGTTTTCAGTTGATTTTTACGTATACCGCAAATTTGTTGGGAGAATCGGTTATTCGAGACTTGCGCATTCAACTTTTCAAAAAAATCTTGCGATTTAAAATGACCTATTTTGATCGTTCGGCAATTGGAATATTAGTGACTCGTGCGGTGTCTGATATGCAGAAAATCGGTGAGATCTTTTCACAAGGGTTTTTTACCATTATTGCTGATTTGTTGAAGATGTTTGTGGTGGCCTGCGTGATGCTCTACCTCAATTTTAGATTGTCTTTGGTTGTTTTTGGAGTGTTGCCAATACTTCTTATAGCTACCAGATGGTTTCAACAAGCCATGAAACTGGCTTTTGTGGAGGTTCGAGCCCAAGTAGCCCAGCTCAATGCCTTTGTGCAAGAGCGTTTAAACGGCATACGTATAGTGCAACTTTTTAACCGTTTTAACCAAGAGCAGCAGAAGTTTATCAACATCAACGAAAAGCATCAAAATGCATGGCTTAGAACAGTATGGTACAATTCTATATTTTTCGCTTTAGCAGAACTCATTGCATCGATAACTACAGGTTTAATCGTGTGGTATGGAGGTCTGCAAAATGTGGGTGGAATTCGGGCTGAAGAATACGGTGATATTTTCACCTTTATACTGTTATCTTCAATGCTCTTCAGACCCCTTAGACATATAGCAGATAAGTTTAATGTACTTCAAATGGGAATGGTTGCAGCCTCAAGAGTTTTCGCCATTCTCGATACAGAGAGTAAGATTGATGATGCAGGCAGCGAAACCGATCCTCGTCTTCAAGGTGCTATTGAATTTAAGGATGTTCGTTTTAGCTATGTCGAGGGTGAGGAAGTTTTAAAAGGTATATCCCTCAAAATAAAACCGGGTAGCAAAGTAGCCATAGTTGGTTCTACAGGTGCTGGAAAGTCTACCATAATAAATTTGCTCAATCGTTTCTATGATATTGATTCAGGAGAAATTAGTATTGATGGGGTCAATATCAAAGATTTTACCCTTGATTCTTTGCGCTCTAATATAGCGGTGGTCTTACAAGATGTATTCTTGTTTGCAGATACCATTGCCAATAATATCAGCCTTAAAAAGGAGTCTATAAGTTTAGAAAAGATCAAAGAAGCAGCCAAGCAGATTGGTGTGGATGAATTTATTGAGCGCCTGCCAGACACCTATGCCTATAATGTCAAAGAGCGGGGTAGCATGTTGTCGAGTGGACAAAGGCAATTGATTTCGTTTTTAAGGGCGTATGTGAGTGACCCCAGTATTTTAATTTTAGACGAGGCTACTTCATCCATCGATTCTGAATCTGAACAATTGATTCAGAAAGCTTCAGTGAAAATAACCGAGGGAAGGACTTCAATTATCATTGCACATCGATTGGCGACGATTCAATCGGCAGATGTGATTTACGTAATGAGCTCAGGAGAGATTGTTGAACATGGCACGCACAAAGACCTATTGGCGCAAAAAGGATATTATTACGAACTGCATCAAGCTCAATTTTTAAAAGAGCAAAAAGAAGCGGCGCTTAAAGTGTAAGATCGGCCTCGATTTTTTCAGTCAGCTCTTCTTTAGTGCTGTAGGGCACAAATTCTTTGTTTTTGATATAGCTGATTTCACCTGATTCTTCACTTACTACTAAACACAAAGCATCGGTCGATTCAGAAATTCCAATAGCTGCTCTGTGTCTCAAGCCAAAACGCAGCGGAATTTTACGTTCATTACTCACAGGGAGGATTACTCTAGTTGCTGTAATTACGTTGTCTTGAACGATAATAGCTCCATCGTGCAAGGGACTGTTTTTGTAAAAAATACTCTCAATTATTTCAGCCGTGACCTCAATGTTCATTAAATCTCCTGAATTCTTTATAAAGTCGAGGGAGTTGTTGTTTTCAATGACGATTAGTGCTCCGTTTCTTTTCTGTGCAAGTCGAGTGCAAGCTAAGACCAGAGCTGAAATGTCTGTTCGACTTTCTTGTTCGGTTTGCTTGAAAAACTTGAAATATTTGACCAAATTTCTTTTGGAAGCGAAATTTGTCGACCCCAATACGAGTAAAAACTTTCGGATTTCTTGTTGAAAAACAACGACCAGAACAATGAATCCAACCTGCATAAATCCTCCGACGATACTGCTGATCATTTTCATCCCGATCATTTCGGTGATATTCCAAAAAAGCCAAACAATCACCAGTCCGATAAAAATATTGATTGCTACAGATCCTTTCACCAATCTATAGACGTAAAACAAAAGGAGTGCCACTAAGACAATGTCTAAGAAATCAGTGATTTGAAATTCTAAAAAATTGAACTGCTCCAAGGTGTTTTATTTATTTTCTTTTAAGCTCATATGCAAAGCGATACATTGTTCTGCTTCTTTCACATCATGAACACGAAGAATGTGTGCGCCTTTGCTCAGAGCTGTCATATGAAGAGCTGAGGTTCCATTAAGGGCTTGCTCGGCATCTAACTGAAGCGTTTTGTAAATCATTGATTTTCTGCTCAGTCCCACTAATATAGGTCTTTTGAATATATGAAAGGCCTCCAGGGAGTTTAAGAGTTGAAAATTTTGTTCAAGTGTTTTAGAAAACCCAAAACCAACATCCAAAATTAAATCGTGAATTTGCAATTGAGCGGCCTGCTCCTCAAGGGCTGAAAAATAGAACTTGAGGTCTGTAATCAGATGCTCATAAGTGGTGTGCTCTTGCATGTTTTGTGGTGTTCCCTTCATATGCATTCCGATATAACAAACTTGATGTTTTGCCACTAAGGGGAGCATTTTAGCATCGAGCTGTCCGGCAGAAATATCGTTGATTATGGCTGCTCCATTTTCTATAGCGGCCTCTGCAATTTCAGCTCTAAAGGTGTCTACAGAAATCAAACACTCAGGAAAAGCCTTTTGTATTGATTGCAATGAATTAATTACGCGCTGGTGTTCTTCTTTTAGGCTTACGTGAGCTGCACCTGGTTTAGAACTGTATCCTCCGAGATCGATGAATTGGGCGCCATGCTCAAGATGTTCCTCCACTTTTTGAAGTACATCAAGGTCGTTTTTTAGTCGGCCTCCGTCGTAAAATGAATCCGGAGTTAAGTTGATAATTCCCATTGTTTTGGGTCTATCGAGATCTATGAGTTGACCTTTACAATTTAGGGTCATAATAAATAGCTTTGTGTATCTTTGAGCACCCTTTTTTGAGTGTAGCACAAAATTAGAATAAATACCTTTAGATGAACGATACTTCGAGTCAATTTGACCTTGTCATTAAAAAGTGCCAATCCCTTTTTGAAAAGAAAACCAAGGATTATGGAACAGCTTGGCGCATTCTTCGACTACCGTCTTTAACCGATCAAATCTACATCAAGGCTCAACGAATCAGAGGTTTGCAAACCAACGAGGTTCAAAAAATCCAAGAAAATCAAGAATCTGAATTTATAGGAATCATCAATTACGCGGTGATGGCTTTAATTCAAATCGACAAAGGTATTGCTGAGCAACCTGATTTAGATGAAAAAGAGGCTTGCGATTTATACGCTGAAAAAGTACAGGAATGCAAGCAGCTCATGATGGATAAAAATCACGATTACGGTGAAGCTTGGAGAGATATGCGGGTGAGTTCACTAACTGATTTAATCATTCAGAAATTGTTGAGGGTAAAACAAATTGAAGATAACCAAGGACAAACGTTAGTCAGCGAAGGCATTGATGCTAATTATCAAGATATGCTGAACTACGCGGTCTTTGCACTCATACACTTAAAAGAATCAGAATGAATATTATCGTACACATCTCTAGAGGATTTGTAGGCCTGCTTTTTATTATCAGTGGCTTGATCAAACTGAACGATCCTCTAGGATTTTCATTTAAACTCGAGGAATACTTCTCAGAGGCTGTTTTGAATTTACCATTTTTAGTTCCCCTTGCATTAGCCTTATCTGTGGTTATCGTTATTACAGAGGTCGTGCTAGGTGTTTTATTACTCATAGGATACCAGACAAAATGGGTACTCTACAGCCTGTTGGGGATGATTGTCTTTTTTACCTTTCTCACATTCTACTCCGCCTATTTCAATAAGGTTACCGATTGTGGATGTTTTGGAGACGCCATAAAACTGACCCCTTGGGAATCTTTCATTAAAGACATCGTACTCTTAGTCTTTATTGTTTTCCTCTATCTCAAGCAAGAGTTTATTCAACCCTTAGTTGAATTGAAGGTCCAGCAAATTATTTCTGGAGTAACCTTATTGCTATGCGCTTTGATGGCCTATAACGTATTAAATCACCTTCCAATGGTTGATTTTAGACCCTATAAAATTGGGGCTGATATCAATGAAAACATGATTGTACCTGAGGATGCGCCTAAGGCGATTTACAGCTACAATTGGGAGTTTGAAGTGGATGGAGAGAATACGGTAATTAGCACAAACGGGAGTTATCCAGAAGTGGACGGCACCTTTACAGGTAATGTTGAAACTGAATTAGTGCAAAAGGGATATGAACCTCCTATTCACGACTTCTCCATTGAAAAAAATGGGATAGACATCACCCCTGAGATCCTTGATGAAGAAAAAGTAATACTTGTCATTTCTTACGATCTCTACTTGGCCAAAGAAAAGGGGCTTTCTCAATTGACAACGCTTGTAGACCAGGCGAGATCAGAAGGTTTTAGAGTCATAGGAATGTCTGCTTCGAGCGAAGAAGAGACCGAGATGATCAATTCAAAATACAACACATCTATTGATTGGTATTTTACAGACCAAACAACACTTAAGACAATCGTGCGCTCTAATCCTGCAGTTGTACGAGTAGAAAATGGTGTAATTACAGATAAGTTACACTTCAATGATTTTAACCACTTATTTAAATAAAAACATGAGACAAAAAATTGTAGCTGGAAACTGGAAAATGAACAAGACGCTTCAAGAAACTGAAGAACTGATCGAATCGCTTCAATCTAATTATACTACTTCCAATGCAGAGGTAATCGTGGCACCAACCTATGTGAATCTATATCGCTCTCAGCAATTGTTGGAGTCTTCTTCTATTGTTGTCGCTGCTCAGAATATGCATTTTGAAAGTACAGGTGCTTTTACAGGAGAAATCTCAGCAGAGATGCTCAAATCGATAGGTGTAAATACTGTCATATTAGGGCATTCTGAGCGAAGAGATGTCTTTTTCGAAACTGATGAGATGATTGCCAAAAAAGTGAGAAAGGCTTTAGATCAAAAGATGCGAGTCATTTTCTGCTTTGGTGAACAATTAGAAGAGCGAAAGACTAATGCACATTTTGAAGTGGTGTCGTCTCAGCTTAAATCGGTTTTAGCTGATTTGTCTGAAGAAGATTGGGCTAATATGGTTTTAGCTTATGAGCCTGTTTGGGCCATAGGTACAGGAGAAACTGCAAGTCCAGAGCAAGCTCAAGAAATGCACAAGCATATTCGTACTGAAATTAGTGCAATGAGTTCTGAAGCTATTGCATCTAAAACGTCTATTCTTTACGGAGGAAGTGTAAAACCAGCTAATGCAGCAGGTCTTTTTTCAAAAGAAGATATTGATGGAGGTCTTATCGGTGGAGCTTCTTTAAAGGCGGAGGACTTTTTAGCGATTGTGGATGCTGCTGAATAATGAGCGCAGTGCACTATCTCGAGGTTTACTTTAAAATTGATTCAACCCAAAATTACAATGAGGTTCTCCTTGCTGAACTTCAGTACTTTGACTTTGAGAGTTTCGTAGAAACTGAAAAGGGAATCAAAGCCTATATTCGAGTTGAATCATCTGCTTCCTTTGAATTTGATGTAGCGCGAGACTTACCTATTTCGTCGAGTCTTTGCGATAATATTAGCTATGAAGTTTCTACCATAGAACAGACCAATTGGAATGCCAAATGGGAAGAGAATTTTGATCCGATTTACGTTGAAGATCAAATTGAAATAAGAGCCCCGTTTCACGAGACAAAAAATTTCCCTCACCAATTAATCATAACCCCAAAAATGAGCTTTGGGACAGGTCACCATCAGACTACTCAACTTATGTTGAGGCATATCTTAGCATTAGATTTAAAACAAAAAAGAGTGCTTGATATGGGCTCAGGTACTGGGGTTCTAGGAATTTTTGCCTTAATAAGGGAGGCTAGAGAAGTGATTGCAGTGGATATTGAGCCGTGGTGTATTGAAAACTGTTTGGAAAACGCCCAACTCAATGAGGTAAAATTAACAGCAATACATTCGGATTGTGTTCCGCAAGATCAAGGATTGTTTGATGTAGTGATAGCGAACATCAATAGAAATGTACTTCTTGAGCAGCTCAAAGATTATCGTAAGGTATTGAACGATAGTGGCGTACTTCTAATGAGTGGTTTTTACAAGGAAGATCTAGGACATATCGAAAAAAAGTGTGTCGAGTATCAGTTTAAATTCAGTGAATTTTACGAATTGGATGGGTGGATAGGCGTAAAATACGTACTTTAGAAAAGGTAATGTATTAATTATGAGTACCCGAGAAAAAGTAGAAGAACTCGTTCTAACCGATACAGAGTCATCAGAGGCACATCATTTAGTGTTGTACAATGATGACTTCAACACTTTTGATCACGTCATTTTTACCTTGATAAAGGTTTGTGAGCACAGTGCTGAACAGGCTGAGCAGTGTTCACTTATCGTACATTACAAAGGAAAGTGTACAGTAAAATCTGGGGAAATAGAAGACCTTAAACCACGCTGTCAGGCACTTTTAGACGCTGGTTTGAGTGCAAAAATCAATTAAATTCAGGGATCATGAAAAGAAGAGACTTTATTTCTAAATCTTCAATGGGAACTGCTGCAGTTATTGCTGGTTCTTCATTGGCTTCATGTGCAACAGAAGGAGCACGGCCAGCTGCACAACAATACATGGGTGACTTTAGCGCAGAGCCCTTGAGTACTATACGTGCGGCCTTTATTGGCGTTGGTGCAAGAGGTGGATATCACGCCAAGTCTTTTGCGCGTCTCGAAGGAACAGAAGTGGTTGCTATTTGTGATGTTTATCAGGATTTAGTTGAAGAAAAGAAAAAATGGGTTGAAGAAGTCGATGAGTTTCAACAACACCAAAATATAGCGCTTTACTATGGAGATGAACACCAATGGTTAAAGATGTTAGATGAGGTAAAACCTGATGTGGTATTCATTGCAACCAATTGGGAAAATCACGCTCCTATGGCTATAGCTGCTATGAAAGCAGGAGCTCATGCCTTTGTCGAGGTTCCTATGGCGACTACATTAAAAGATTTATGGGATATTGTCGATACTTCAGAACAGACCCAAAAGCACTGTATGATGATGGAAAACGTCAACTATGGTAGGGTAGAACTGATGTATCTCAACATGGTACGCCAAGGTCTTGTGGGTGATTTATTGCATGCCGAAGCGGCTTATATTCATGAGTTGAGATGGCAAATGCAAGAGCAGGAGAGAGGCACAGGTTCTTGGAGAACCTATCATTATGCCAACCGAAACGGTAATCTGTATCCTACACATGGTTTAGGACCGGTAGCACAGTACATGAGTTTGGCCCGAGGTGAGGACAATTTTGCAAGTTTGGTTTCTTTTTCTACACCTGCGATGGGACGTGCCTTATATGCCAAAGAAAATTACCCTGCCGATCACAAATGGAATCAGTTAGACTACAAGGGAGGTGATTTAAACACCTCAATTGTAAAAACTAAGCTGGGAAGAACCATTATGATTCAGTGGGATGAAACAAGTCCAAGACCTTATTCTAGACACAATTTAATTCAAGGAACCAAGGGAACCCTAGCTGGTTTTCCCACTCGTATTGCTCTGGATGGAGGAGTTGAAGGATTGACTGAGAATCATCACAGTTGGGTGCAAGGAGAAGCGCTTAGTGCTATTTATGAAAAATACGACCACCCACTTTACAAAAGACTCAATGAGAGCACTAAAAACAGTGGTCACGGAGGAATGGACGGTATTATGATTTATCGCATTGTAGAATGCCTTCAAAATGGGCTTCCTCTAGATCAAAATGTATACGAAGGATGTTTGTGGTCTGCAGTTTCACCTTTGAGTGAAATGTCGGTTCGAAGTGGAGGAGCGCCTCAAGCATTTCCTGATTTTACCAGAGGAGATAGTGTTCAAACCAATCCACTCTCGATTATTTCTTAATGAAAAAAATTCGAGTTCCTTCGAGGATTTGCTTGTTTGGAGATCATCAAGACTATTTGAATCTACCAGTTATTGCAGCTGCTATTGACAGGTATATGTACTTGGAATATACTCCCACCTCTTCAAGCTTTTTCAAGATCAATCTCAACGATTTAGAACGAACGCTAGAGGTACATTTTGACGATACCTCAGAGGTCGAAGCTAACGATTACTTTCGTTCTTCTATTGCGGTGCTTAAAACCTATGGATTTGAATTTCAATCTGGTTACGAATTAAATATTCACAGTGATATCCCCATAAACGCAGGACTTTCAAGTTCTTCAGCTTTGGTGGTCAGTTGGCTTCGTTTTTTGGTTGAGGTATTAAAAAATACTAGACAAATTGAAATCACTGATTACCAAATAGGACGTTGGGCCTACGAAGCTGAGGTTTTATTTTTTCAACAACCTGGAGGATGTATGGATCAATTCACCATCGCTAATTCAGGAGTGATTTATATCGATACACTCACCCAAGAATTAAAACCATTACCCAAGCCAAAAGGGCATTATGTCATTGCCAATAGTGGGATTTCAAAAGACACCTTGTCGGTTTTAGCGCAGGCGAAGAAGTTGGCACTGAATGGCATGGAGAAAGCCGTTCAAGAAGGTAAGGTTGAAAAAGTTACTGATTTGAGCCTTGACGATTATCATAATTATGTGAACCTTATGACACCCCAAGAAAGACCGTATTGGTTTTCAACCTTAGAAAATTATCGCATTACTCTAAATGCACGCAGAGCGATGGTTGCAGAGCGTTCTTCAAAGGTTATAGGTTCACTCTTAAATCAACATCAATACATTTTGAATAGGTACATCAAAAATACCCCTGAGATCATGCAAGCTTGGATGGATCAGGTAATTCAAGAAGGTGCATTGGGTGCAAAAATCATTGGCTCTGGTGGGGGAGGATGTCTATTAGCCGTATGCAATGATGATGAAAGTGCACAAAAGACCGTCTATCGCTTTAAAGAATTGGGAGCCAAAGAAGCTTTTCAAATAAACTTAATTGAAGGATGAGTGCAAATCTTATCGTATTGGCAGGAGGGAAATCCTCACGGATGAAGAAGAGTTTAGATTCGATTGATTTAAATGATGAAGTAAAGAACATAGCACTACAGCAGCACAAGAGTCTAATTCCCGTAGGTCCAAATGATGAGCCCTTGATGTATTATTTATTACTAAATGCAAAAGCTGCTGGATACAATCATATCTACATCGTTACTTCTAAGGAAAATGAAGCCTTCAAGTCTTTTTTAGGACATTATTCTTATGAGGATTTACACATAAATTTTTGCATTCAACACACTCCTGAAGGTCAAAAACCATTGGGTACCGCAGATGCTGTTTTTCAGTGTTTAAGCCAATATGAAGAATTGACTAAAACCCATTTTACGGTTTGCAACGCGGATAATCTTTACGGAGTAGAAGCCTTAAAAGATATGCTTAGGCTTCGAGAGGCACCACACGCATTGGTGGCCTACAATCGAGAGGGTTTGCGCTTTTCCGAAGAACGTATATCAAAGTTTGCCCTTATGGTGTTTAACTCACAAAATCATTTGGAACAAATTATCGAAAAACCAGATGAGCATCAAGTTGCACATTGCATGAGCACTCAAGGTGAACTCCGCGTTAGCATGAATATTTTTAGTTTTTACGGATCGTTAATTCACAAACACTTAAAGGATTGTCCTATTCATCCTGTTCGTAAAGAAAAAGAATTACCGACTGTACTTATGCTGGCCATCAAAGAAGATGCAGCTGCTGTCTACTGTTTTAAAAGTGAAGCGCACGTTCCTGATTTGACTTCAGCAAGCGATATTGACCAATTTTTTAAAACCTAACGGTCGATACCAAATTCTAATTTCATGGTAATGGTGGCCGTTTTTTCTTTAGAACTGGTGTTAAACGTTCCTCCCCATGAATAGTCTTCATTGGAATTTTGACCTATAATTTGAAAGATGCCCATTTTTGCAGACTTGAGTCCTCCTAAATCGGCATTGGCATTTTTTGCGATTTGCTCTGCACGACGTGTGGCGTCGTCTGTAGCAGCGGCAATCATCTCTACCTTCAAATCTGCAAGTTGGGTGTAATAGTATTGAGGAGCATTAGAATAAAACTCAATTCCGTTGGTGATTAACTCGGTGATGTCTCTTGAGATCTGTTCTATTTTTTCGATTTCTTTAGATTCAATCTCTACGCGTTGACTCAGTGAATAACCAGAAAAAACTCTTCTGCTTTGTCCGTTTTTTTCATAGACATAATCAAAATTCTTATTGATGTCTACCGCTTTAAAAACGATTTCACTAGCCGAAACACCTTTGGTTATCAGATAATTACGAATTGCTTGTTTGTCCTGATCTAATCGGTTGTAGGCGTTGTTCAATTCATAGGCTCTCTTTGAGAATGAACCGCTCCATACGATTAAATCTGACTTGAAATCTTTTGTGCCTAAACCGGTAACGCTGATGCGTTCTTGTTTTTGATTTCGATTTTTATAGGCATGAGAAATAATTGCAACTGAAATCACAATTGATAAACCGATAATGATTGAGGTAAATTGATTTTTCATAAGGAAGAAGATAATTTAGTTGAGTATCTAAATACAATGATTATGCCGAAATCAATAAGGCTTGAAAGGAGGTACTATAAATTGAAAGTAATCCTTGTAATGATTTACGACGATCATTGCTGGTTTGTTGGATATAATCTCTGAATACAGGGCTAAGGTAATTTCCTGTTCATAGGTAAAAATAATTTCAAAGGTTTTAGAACTTGGTTGGTCTGGATGTCCAAAATCGACGTATTCAATGGATTCGCCTTCAGCTGTTTTATAGACCATTACTACATCATTCCATCCCCACAAAAAAGCTTGGTTTACACCGTATTCAAAGAATTTAAATTTGATGCTTCCAATTTTAGGAATTCGAGTCAATAAATATTGATTGTAAATCTCCTCTTGGATGAGACTGTCTTTTTTGATGATTTCTTTTTCTCTTTCACCTATTTTTATTTTGGATACAAAATCTTCGATATAACTTTCTTTATCAACTAAATCAGTAGGTTTTTTTTCGAGTGTGATTTCAACTTCTACCTTTAGAGGGGCACTTTCGGTACTGGCATTTTTCAGTTTTCCGTTTTCTACAGTATAGCTATAGGTCGTTTGACCTGAGACTTCTTTTTTTGTCCATTGCCCTTGAGCTAAAACGAAGAAAAGCAGTGATATGTAAAGAAATACGGTTTTCATCAAAGTAAAAAAAAGCAGGCTTTTAGCCTGCTTTTATATTTTGTTAGGCTACACTAGCCTTATTCTTTTTTTGCCAAAAATAAAGTACAGTAAAGAGGACTACTAGCAATCCTGGAAAACTCACCATATAAGTAATGGTTTGTTGACCAGCGGCCAGTTCAAGAGCATCCCCACTTAAACCATTGGCCTGCTGAGCGACTCTTGAAGCGTCAATCCATCCTCCAATGATAGGTTGAAAAATTGCTGTAGAGAACATACCTACAGCCCCGACCATTGACATACCTAATGCTCCAGAGGCTGGTATCTTCTCAGCCACAAATCCAATCATGTTAGGCCAGAAGTAACATACCCCTATAGCGAATGTGATAGCGGCTACATATACCATAGAACCTGTTGAAGTACTCAATAGATAAACCCCAATTGTAGTCATTACAGCTGAACCTAGTAAGACACCTGTTTGGTCTAATTTGTGTACCATTTCTCCACCGAAATAACGTCCAATAGCCATTAGACCAGTGATCAAGGCTAAAATAAGCATAGGTTGCGCACCACTGTTTGAAAGTATTAAACTCGTCCATTGCTGAGGTCCAAATTCTGAGATTGCCGTAAAGGCCATACAGAACATCATGAATAAAAATAGAGGAGACAACATGGCTTTAAAGTTTTCACTGATTGAACTCGATGCTTCTTCTTTTGGTTTTGGGAAACTTTGTCCGGCAAATAGGTAAGCGTAAATCAAGGTTGGAATAACAATAATCCAAATTTGAGCTTGCCAGCCCAGACTCATATCGGTCATGAACTTAGAAATCAAGCTACCTAAGACGATACCTCCAGGAAACCACATGTGAAATCTATTGAGTAGGGTATTCATCTTTTTGCCCTCATAGGCGTCTGCAATCATTGGATTACAAGCGGCTTCGGTACATCCATTTCCTATACCTATTAAAAGAGTAGAGAGCAGTAGGCTGTTGTATCCCGTTGCATATATGGTTAGGATGATACCCGCCATATGTGCAAGAAAGGCAAACTGCATGATTCGCTTACCTCCAAGGCTGTGGTAGACAAGTCCACCAATGACCATTGAAATAGGAAATCCGACAAACCACATTGAATTGATAAAACCTAATTCTTGTGCATTAAGGTTAAAATCATCTCCAAGTTGAGGAAGAATACCAGCTCTAATGCTGAACGAAAATGCTGTAGTGATTAATGCAAAACAACTTGCATAAAATAATCTTGTGTTATTCGATGACATAATTTATTAGTTAGTGTTAGAGAAGTGTAAAATACTATATTTTTTCGTATTTGCTTTTTTGAGGCTTAAATTTTAGTGGATATATTTAGAAGAACAATTTAAAGATGATGAGCTGCAACAATGGTATTGCTCAGCACAAAAATCGTCTTTGAGCTCATAACAAAACTTGTATGAAGTCAGATTACAGAAAATACAAACATTACGGATTAGAATTTCTTGTGGTCTTTTTGGGTGTTTTGATTTCTTTTCAACTTCAGAATTACAGCCAATCCAAAGCGATAAAATCAAAAAATGAACTTTTTCTAAAATCTTTGGTATCTGAAATTGATGCAAATATTGCCTACTGTGAAGAGCACCTAAGTCAACTGAAAAATATGCTGGTCATCAATGAGACCATAGAACAGGAGTTTCGATTTGATAAGCCCTTTCTTATGAAACTGCACAACGAGAATCCCTTTGGTCACAGTTATCTCGAAGACGGGTCTTACCGCTATTGGACAGCGCCATCTGATTACGAAAATCTCTACCTCTGGATGATCACGTGGTGGAACACTTTCGCACAGAATGAAATCTATTTTAATTCTTTGGTATCTAATGGCTTACTTCTTGAAATTAAAGACGCGGACCTAAGAAATCGAATTGAAGGTATTTACAGCACTAAAAAAAGGCGTGTTATTGTCAACGAACAACTCTTAAAAGCCAACTCTGATAAAATATTTGAGTGGGCAGAAGCAAAAAGAGATGCCTCTGTGATTTCGCGCTCAAGGGATTATGTTTTTACGGAATTGAAAGATTTGCAGCTCAAAAATCTCATAGAAGACAGAAGCTATAGAATTGAACTGCGGGTAATGAGTTTGGAACATTACATTCAATCCTTGTATTCCGTGCGCGAGGATTTGGCACAAATAAAACTTTAAGGAATGTCTAAAATCAATCTAAAATCTAAGTTTGAATTATTTCAAGACTTGTGGTCGCCCAAAGTCATTGCCGAGTTGAATGATTATCAATTCAAATTGGTGCGCGTTAAAGGAGATTTTGTTTGGCATAAACACGATGAGACTGATGAGGCCTTTTTGGTATTGGATGGAGTACTTAATATTGAATTTGAGGATAAAACCATTGAATTGAAAGAAGGGGAACTTTATATTGTTCCCAAGGGTGTGTTGCACCGTCCTTTTGCACACCAAGAGACAAAAATTTTAATTCTTGAACCCAGGAATATCATCAACACAGGTGATGTGTCTAATGAGTTAACGGCAGAAAACGATCAGTGGATTTAGTGCTGACTTAGACTCTCGTAAAAATCATTGATAATTGCCTTGCGATCAAAGTTTTCCCAAAGCGTAATCTGCTTTTGATTTTGTGGTCGATCTACCCACTTTTCATCGACTACGGTTGGAGCGGGAATACTTCTTTTTTCACCCCATTGACTGTTTTTAAGTACCGCGAGCGCCACTAAATCAAATAAGGCTCTTGAAGGTGGATCACCGTATAAGTCTATTTTAGAGAAGAGTTCAATGGAGTAGTCGCCAAAATTGGTAAAGCTTCCTCCGTGTCGACCCATAACAGGTTCTACTTCAGGGCCCATATCTACCATTTTTTCGCGCACTTCATTTAGGGAAACTTTTACGGCATCTGATCCTGACTTTTTTCCATATCTCACCGTCACTATTTCAAAGTCTAGATCTTGTTCTAATAGGTAGTTTAGCGATGGGATGTCATTTTCTTGATTGTATTCTCCGGGCTCGGGATAATTAGAACCCAACCACACTAATTTGATGTGCTCTTTAATTGAAGGATCTTTTTCTATGGCCAAGGCGACATTGGTTAATTTTCCGATAGCTGCGACGATGAGCTTTTCTTTTTTTGTTTTATGAGCCTGCTCAATAATGAAATCAACTGCTGTTTTACCGTCTAAGGTTTCAGATTGAGCTCCTGCTTTGAGCTCATCAAAATTTCCATTTGCACCCTTTAAAATGGGGTATTTTCCGGATACATCACAGAGATCTGCGATTCTTTTGGCTTCATCGTAGTGTTGGTCGATTTCTCCACCGTTATAGGTGGTATTAACGGTTATACCCTTGATATCAAATGTCTCATCATTGAAAAATAGATAGGCAAGAGCATGCTGATCGTCTAATTCATTATTGGCGTCTGTATCTAGAATAATCGGCAGTTTTTTTTCTTGACCAATGGCCCATTTAAAACTGAATACCAAAAGTAAGAGTAGGCATTTGTTCATATTAATCAATTTCATTTCTAAGTGGGATAGAGGGTTGGGCTCCTTTTCGGGTTACTGAAAGTGTCGCGGATTTCATTCCCAATTCAATAGCAGTTTCGAGCTCATTATCTTGCAGTGCAGCTGCGAAATATCCGTTAAAAACATCACCAGCAGCAGTGGTATCAACAGCTTTAACCTTTGATGTCGGCATAAATTTTCCTTTCTGCTCGTGAGAAATGAAATAGACGCCTTTATCGCCAAGGGTAATAATAACGGCTTTATTGACCATCTGTAATAAACTGAAAGCGGCTCGTTCTATACTCTGCTTGTCGACTAATTCTATTCCGGTTAAACCAAGTGTCTCTGTTTCATTTGGGGTAATGATGTCTACTTTTTTTAAGAGTTCCAGGCTGATTTCTTGGTAGGGTGCAGGATTTAAAATCGTTAAGGCCTTTTTACGTTTGGCCTGGGTTAGCAAATAATCGACAGTATTTAGTGGTACTTCAAGTTGACAAAGTACAGAAGTTGTAGCTGTGATTTGATCTGTGATCTCATCGATATTCTGTTCGTTAAGGTGATTATTCGCACCTGGCGCAACTATTATGGCGTTTTCACCTGAGTTTTGGTTTACCATGATCATCGCGGTTCCTGAGGCGACCCCTTTCTGTTTTTCTATAAATGAGGTATTGATGCCTTCTTTAGTGTAAACAGCTATGGCATTGCTTCCAAACTCATCATCACCTACCTTGGTTAAGAAGAGAACATCGGCGCCAGCTCTTGCTGCGGCAACTGCTTGATTAGCTCCCTTTCCTCCTGAAATCACCTCAAAATCTCCACCAATCACGGTTTCACCTTCAGCTGGAAATTTTGGCGTCTCAAAGACCAAATCTGTATTGCTACTTCCGACTACTATTACTTTTGACATCCTTATATTTTTGCGAGAATGATTAAGGTTAATCCACTCAAGAATAAAAGAAACATCAGAGTGATCAAGGAATTAGTTCCTTTAGGTGCGTTTTTAAACTCTTTCCAAATAAACACGCCCCAGAGTGCTGCAACCATGGTTGCCCCTTGTCCTAGACCATATGAAATAGCGTAGCCTGCTTTTCCTGCGGCGATGGTATTAAGTACCATACCAATGCACCAGATTACACCTCCTAAGATTCCGATCAAATGTAATTTGGTATTCCCTTTTTTGAAATAATCTGAGTAGCTCACAGGGGCACCACTTAAGGGCTTATACATAAATACGGTGTTGAATATAAAGTTGGAGAAAAAGATACCAAGGGCAAAAATGAAAGTTGCAGTATAAGGAGTGAGTTTACCCGTGGCAATGACCTCAAAATCTTCAGACATCGATGCTGCGACAAAGCGGTAAAAGAATCCCATTAAAACCCCTGCACAAATAGAGAGTAAAATTCCTTTTGTCGAAGACTTCTGGGCGCTTATTTTTTTGTAAGCAATTGCATCTACAACAATGGCTAAAGTCACTAATCCCACACCTATAAAGAGAAGGGTTGGATTTCCATCAGGTACTGCGATATAATTAACCAAGACCCCTTGAACCAGGGCAATTCCAATACCAATTGGAAAAGCAATGGCCATTCCCGCGATATCGATTGCGGCTACAAGTAGTAGGTTGGCTATATTAAAGATGACACCTCCTAAAATGGCATATCCTATAGCATCGACTGAGCTTTGATTGAGATTTTCCATAAAGGGAGCACCCGAATCTCCGGTACTACCAAGAGTAAGCCCAAATACAAGGGAGAGTAAAATAATCCCAATAGTATAGTCCCAATAGAATAATGGGAACCCCCATTCTTTAGAAGCCATTTTCTGGGTGTTTGCCCATGATCCCCAGCAGAGCATCGTAATAAAGCACAGAATGACCGCGGTCAAATAAGAAGAAACAAGAAACATAATTTAGTCAGGTTGGTTCTTCTAAAAATAGAATTTTTTAACCAAATGGATTTTAACAGGCGAGAAAACTTAATTTTTGATACGAATTAAGTCTATGGATTTCGGTTTGTCACTGTTGTCGCCAATTATTTTCAAGCGATGTGATTTATGCTCTAAGGCTGTTTTTTCAAAAACCTTAAAATAATACTGACCATATGTTTCAGTGGTGCTGAGATCGAAATCTCCTATGAATTCGTCATCTAAATAGATCTTTATTGAGCCTGAATCAATACTGCGATAAGAGAATAATTGTATGGCTTTGCCTTCAAAAGTGATTTCTGCCGAACAATTTGATTGACCAACACTAAGGGTTGCACCAGAGGCATTCCACTGCTCTTGTTCGGTTTCGAAACCTATATAAGTCCAAGCCCGGTCATCATCTTCTATGGTTTGCCACTGATTTTCTTCAACGATTGTTGAAGCCATAGAAACTTGATCTTTGAATTGAGGAATGACCCAATGTTCGTTTTTAATACTTCCGTTCATTTCTTTTTGAACGACTGCATCGATAAGTTTTAGTCCTCTATCGGCCATGTCGTTAAAATTATCAATCTTCAATGGGGTGTTATAACGCGTTCGAGCTATGTTATATGAGGTTGAAAAATTGTAATTAAATAACTCTTTTAACTCATCGAAACCCATTAGAAGTCCTAAAAATCCACCCCAGGTTGCTGTGGGATTGTCTGAATCCCATCCGCACATGCTCGCAATGGCAAGGGTTCTTTTAAAATCTCCTTCTCCATAGAGCAAGCTTATTATCGATGCAGCGAAGTTGATTCCTGAATCCCAAGGATACTGGTAGATATATCCAGCATTGTTGTTGTATTGGTATCTGTTTGCCACCATATCCCGTGTTTTTTCCCAATCGTTTTTATCTGGATTTTTGAGGTAGCTGTCGTATACAAAATCATACATATCGGCGATATAAGAAGAATTAGGAATGTATTCTCGCGCGATCTCGCTTATTCTGAGAATTTCGTCTTTACGGCTTTTATCAGAATCAATAGTGACCGCTAGGCTGTGCATGATTACATAAAATTCTGCAGCCCACTTAGAATGCGCATAGGCTGTTGTTCTAATGGGAAGATGCGCCAGTTTAAGACCTACATCTGGTCGGGATGGGGCAAAGGCACCAAAAAGTTCTGTGGTCAGTTGGGCATCAATCATTTCCCACATGGGATTGTTGTCAGGATGAGAGGTGTCGGGGGGTAAGGTACCGTTTTGCATTTGGGTTAGAGCCGCCAAATTTGATACCCAAAGTAGGGGTAACCCAATGTGTTTTTGCCATGCTGCACTGATCTGACTTGGGCTGAGCAAAGGAGAATTGTTTTGTTCCATCGCTAATTGATAGATATACTCTATATCTGTGTCGTCATCGGCTCCCCAAGGATCTTGATCTAACACGAAATTAAATTTCCCTTCTCCGAAATCGTCATCTGTAAAAAAAGGAAAATCTACTCTTCTGTTTTCGGTGGGAAGTCCCGTCCAATTGCCAATACATGATCCAAGCCAAAAACCCATCAAATGATCCTTGTACTCCGATTTGGAAATGACTAAGGAGTCTGTCGTACTTAAGCGATATACTGCTGTTTGTTGCTCGGAAAATAAGTTAAAAATCGAAAACGAAATACTGAATATAAAGGACAATACGTGCATGAAATTATAGACTTAACGCATTGTAAGATAGCGTTTAGTATTTAAAAAACTAAAAGCATTAAGAGGTGGTATACTATAGCAATTAGACTGCTTTTTCAGCCATGGCATGTGCGATACCATCCCATAGGGCAATTCTTTTTTCTAATGCTAGAATAGCAATTTCTTCGGCCTCTTTCCATTTAACCTCATTATCTCCGCAAAGTTCTTCGACCATTTGAAGGGATAGTGGACCGTGTTCATCGCCGTCTAATTCAATGTGCCTTTCAAGATAATAGTTGAGTTTGCTGTATTTTTTGTTTGACTCATCCGCTTGTTTTAAAATTTCTATAAACATATCAGGGATGAGGTCCTCTCGACCAAAAGTGAAAGCCGATGCGATGAGGTGTGTTTTTCTTGTTTCAATAACCGCAAAGGTAAAATTCACGAAATCGGAAACTTCAGCTCTTAGTTGTATATCTTCTAAAGCAGATGAAATAGAGTGTTCTTCTTTAATTTTTTGGATGAGTGATTGAATCTTAGCTGTATTTGCGCCAACCTGATCCATGGCTTCGAGGTACATTTCGAAGTGACTTTTGGCCTCGCCCAATTCATTTACATCACTTTCTTCTCCGTGTACAATTTCATTGATAAACCTCGATAAGGTTGGATTTTTTGCAGGTATCCAAGGAACTTCTGTAGTGGTGAGTTCAATCTGTAAGGCCTTTAAAAGCGACATAAAGTCCCATACTGCAAACACATGATGTTCCATGAAAACTTGTATGTCTTCAATAGAAGAGAGTTGCGCATACAGAGGATGTGACCTCAGTTGTTTTTGAAGAGGAACTAATTTGTCTTCAAGTAATCGAATTGACGATGAAACTTCCATACTTTTTGTATGCAATTTAAGTTCAATTCACGGTACTCTTAAATTTTGTTTAACCAATAGCGTAAAGCACCCTTGTTGGAATGCGCAAACAATTTAATAGCAATTTGGAGCGTACTCTCCGGAGGTGGTGCGAAAAAAGCGATCTCCATTTAGGTATAACTTTTCTTCTCGGTATTCAAGGGAATAACTGTATTGTTCACCATTGTTGAAGTTTAAGATCAAGTTTGTTGAACCATCGCTCCCGATTCCTATAGTCCAACTGCCGTCTCCAGCGCTTCCTCCGGTATCGTATCCGGATATTCCGCTTCCACTTGCAGAGACATTACTGCTGCTATTGTATCTAAAAAAACCACGTTCACAGATATCTATAACGCGTTGTGAACTGTAACCGCCAGATACACCACCTGATGTATAGCTGGATGAATAGTAGGAATCCATATAAGTCAACTTTACATTAGACAGAAACTCTTTCCATTGATTGAATTCGTTTTCACGGTCTACTTTTTTGAAGGTTAAAGAGGCGTAAATTTTGTCAGCTACCTCTGTATGAACAGATGAAAACAGCTGAGGCTGAGTCGCGGCCATGATCGTAACGCCAACACCTTCATATGGATTTTCAACGCCTATGATATAGGCCTTAACACTTTGATATTCCATGGTTCCTGAGAAAATGCCACTAATAGCCTTAGGAGCTATATTTCTTAAGTCTTCGGATAAAAACAAGCTCGACCCTTGATCGAATTGCATTCCGCTTATCGCTTCAGATCTCAACTGTTCGATATCATAGTTGTGTGTTGTGAGCATGATGAATCCGGGAACTGTTTGAGAACCGATAAGTAAAAATCCATCTCCTTCTTGAGCCACCCAACCGGTGGGAACTTCCATGGATATCCCTAATTGTTCGTATTCAATTTTCCCTGTTTTTTGTGACCACAGCAGTGCGCCTGCAAAAAAGTAGCACAGAGCCGTATAAAATAGTTTTGGGGACATATGATTTGATTTTGAATTTGTTTAAGGGTCCATCGCGGTGCCTGTATTTTCATCAATCAATCGGTTCACTCTCGTTAAATCATTCTTCAATACCTTGTTGAGGTTTGCAAGGTGTAATTCAAGTTCTGCAGAGAGTTCAGCAAAGACTTTATAAGCGCCGTCTGTGGGTCTTGCATCTCCATTTTCTAAACTCCTTCTCAAGGAGGCAAGACGGTTATTCAATTTGATAGGAAAGTTTAAAGGGTCTTGACCAGATTGATTTCGCACTTGATATAAAGCTTCTTCGATTTCACTCAATTTTGAAAGGAAAGGAGCAATGATTTTTTTCTGATTTTTTGCAGAAATTTTTCCTGTAGCCTTTTCTACTTTTGCTTTAATCTCACGGATTTTGATTACCGCTTCATTAGCAGCTGTGGTCTTTTGCGTGATTTGCATAGCGAGTTTAAACTGCTCGTCTAAATCTTCTTTACTGATTCCCTTGAGATTCGGATTTATTTCAATCGAGAAAGGATAGGTTTGCTGATAATCACCTGTTCTCATTCGTACTTTATATTGTCCTATTGGCGCTTTTGGACCTCTGGTAGGCCTGGCACTCCAAATGATCATTCCTTCAAAATCTGTTGCTCCTGGATAGCGCAAATCCCATGTAAATGTATTTAAACCCTTTGCCGTAGTAGGTTTTGAGGATCCTCCTCTTTGCCACCAAGGAATATTGGGGTCTACCTCATATTTAACTTGGTCTCCGGTGAAGGTGTCAATGACCTTATCGTTTTGATCGAGAATGTCAAAACTCACTGTTTCAACTTCCTCGTTGAGGTGATATTGAATACGTGCTTCACTGATTCCTCTAATGGCATTATTGGGTTGATATAGAATGGCTTGTTGGTTTTTCATCTCTTCTCGGTGCTGACGGATAGGTTCTATATCATCCATAATCCAAAAGCCTCTACCGTGTGAGCCCAAAACAACATCATTGTCTTTAATCACTAAATCACGAATTGGCGTGTCTGGAAGGTTTAATTGTAAGCTTTCCCATTTTGCTCCATCATTTATAGAAAAATAGACGCCGTGCTCTGTGGCTAAAAAGAGCAATCCTTTTCTTTTGTGATCTTCACGTATGGCCCTTGCAAAGTGACCATCTGCGATGCCATCAACTATTTTAGTCCAGGTTTTTCCGTAATCATGTGTTTTAAAGACATAAGGTTGCCTGTCATCCACTTGATATCGATTTGCTGCTACATAAAGTGTACCTGGTCTATGTTTAGACTCATCGATAATACTTACCCTTGAAAATTTGGGTAGGTCTTTTGGAGTGATGTCTTTCCAGTTTTTTCCGCCATCTTGAGTGATGTGAATTTTTCCATCATCCGATCCTGCCCAGATAGTGTTAATGTCATGAACAGATGGAGCAAGAGCAAAGACCGTAGCATAAATCTCTGGACCATTCATGTCCATGGTAATTACCCCTCCTGTCTTTCCGAGTGTACTCGGGTCTGCATAGGTGAGGTCAGGACTTATTTGTTCCCAGGTCTGCCCGTCATTGGTAGTTCTCCAAACGTGTTGAGAACAGGTGTACATCACCTTGCTGTCTTGAGGAGCAAACATGATAGGGAAGGTCCATTGCCAACGCTCTGGCAATGCCTCTGAAGGTTCTCCAGAGAAAAACCTTGGGTATACTTGTATGTCTCTAATTTGACCATTACTGCGATCGTATCGGGTTAGAAGGGCACCTTGACTTCCCGCGTAAAAAATATCTGGATCGTCAGGGTGTTGTGTGATCCAACCACTTTCACCTCCTCCCACGGCGTAGTACCAGCCTTTATTCGGTCCTCTGGCTAACATATGATCCCAACCGTCGCTTGGCATGGCCAGGGTGCTGTTGTCTTGTTGAGCACCGGCGACGTGATAAGGAACATCACTTGTGGTCATCACGTGATAAAATTGTGAAGTCACAAAATCTTGTTCTGTCCAAGATTTTCCTCCATTAATGGTGACATTTCCTCCTCCGTCATTGGCGTTGATCATGCGCTGCGGATTATTTGGATCAATCCAGAGGTCGTGATTATCACCGTGAGGTGTTTGTATGATTTTGTCAAATGTATGACCCCCATCACTCGACATGTACATTCTTGTGTTTAGCCCGTATACCTTGTCTTTGTCTTGAGGATCAGCATATATTCTTGAGTAGTAAAATGCTCGTTGTCTCAGCTTTCTTTCGTCATTGGTTTTTTGCCAAGTCTTACCGGCGTCATCAGAACGAAAAACACCACCTTCATTAGCCTCGACAATGGCCCAAACGCGATTAGAATCGGCAGGCGAAACCGTGACACCAATTTTACCAATAGGTCCTTCTGGCATACCTTGATTTTCTGTGAGGTCTGACCAACTATCTCCGCCGTCTTCTGACTTCCACAATTTACTTTGGCCTCCGCCTCCCCACATTTTCCAAGCCTTTCGGTATACTTGCCAAGTACTTGCGTAAATGACATTTGGATTATTAGGGTCGATAATTAAATCTACAGCACCAGCTTTAGGTCCTACATAGAGCACTTTTTCCCATGATTCACCACCGTTTTTAGATCGAAATACGCCACGCTCTTCGTTGTCGCCGTAAGGATGTCCTAGAGCAGCAACATAGACTAAATCTGGGTTGGTAGGGTGTATTCGTATTCTTGCAACGGCTTGTGTTTCTTCAAGACCTAAATGCGTCCAAGTCTGTCCCGCATCAGTAGATTTATAAACTCCGTCACCTTGGGTGATACTTCCTCGTAATTGTACTTCACCCATTCCGATATAAACAATATCAGGATTGCTTTCTGCTACAGCAACTGCTCCTACTGAGGAACTGGTAACTTGACCGTCAGTGACCGCTTTCCATTCATTACCGCCATCTACGGTTTTCCATAATCCACCTCCAGTGGCACCGAAATAATATTCATTGGGTCGACTTGGGCTTCCTGCGCATCCTAAAGATCGGCCTCCTCGTTTTGGGCCAATATTTCGCCATTCTAGTCCATTGTAATACTCTTCCTCAATTGAAGAAAGCTTGTTTTCTTGTGCAGAAAGTGTTGAAAAAATTGAAAGTAATGCGATGATACAGCAGTATTGAAGAAGTGTTTTCATATGCTTTAGTAGTGTTTTTTAGTTTTTATACAGGATGTTTTAATCCTATGATTAAATATAAACATTTGAGCATTAAGTTGTTGTTTGTGTAAGATGATCCCTAAATGAGTTTAAGTACAAGTCTACTAATTGCTTCTTTGGTGTGAATTCAAAAATCTGTGAAGAAAAGGGTATAAACAAAAAAAACGCTCAAGTAAACTTGGCGTTTTTTTCATATTGAACTATTTAATCGTGACCTCGGCAGGATTCAAACCTGCAACCGCCTGAGCCGTAATCAGGTATTCTATTCAGTTGAACTACGAGGCCTTTTGTCCCCTTATAGGGGCTGCAAATATAACCTCTTTTTTAAAATTGTTCAATACAGATATCAGGAATCTTTGGGTGAACTTTTATGCCTGGACTTTCAAAAATTTGAAATAATGGTTTTATGCTTAACTACTCAATCATCTAGAGAGCGACATGTGACATATGCTCTGTAACCGATAATTGCCAATTGCCATTTTTTGGCCTTGGCCAAGTCCAATCTTTTTTTGGTGAACGAGGGTAAAATGAGTTTGTTTAAACGAGCTAGATTTTTGTAAAATGAAGTGCTCATGATTTTGATTTGCTTTTGATTTCGACTACTCCGTATTTTGCTCTTTCCCCGTATTTGTCAAGTGCTTTTTGCCCTTTTAATACGTTGACCGATTCGATTTCTTCAGGAATTAATTTGTTGACTTCTTCCATTTTAACTTCACGACCGTCAATGATGAATAGGGGATTAAGGTCTTCTTTTTCCTCCTCTTCTTCTACTTTTGTTTCTTGCTCAGCTTCATCCATAAACATATTTCCTGAAAAAGCTCTTGCCATGTGTGCCTGCATTTGAGCGCGCATTTGGTCAATAGTCTTGTCAAAATCTGAGAGATCCATATCATCCATATTCATAAAGCTGCTATTGAAGCTTTTAGATGAAGCACCCTGTGAAATCATTGAGCTGCCTCTTTCTGGATCTATAACAATTGTAAAGGGTTGAATGGGTTTGTTGCCACCGCTGCCCACTGTGTTTTTTGATCTACTGTTTTTCGATCTCAATTCTAAACTGAGTGAAGTGATTTCTAATTTTTCATTTCTTGTAATGGTATAGGAAAAATCAATGCCCTGTTCTTGCAGCTGGTCTTTGATGACTAAAATTTGCTCATCACTGGTGTCTTTATCAATCTTAAAGGTGATGGGCTCATAAGAATCTGATAGGCTGGAAGGGATGGCCAGAAGTGTATATAAACTGAGGAAAACTGCTTTAATCATTGTTGTCGCTTTAGTGCTTCGAAATTACAATTAATGCTTTAATCAGACATTTAAGGGTTCGTTAAAATGAAATGGTATTTCTTAAAGTCTCGTTAAGCCTTATAGAATTTATTCTGTAATCTATGTGCTTTACAATTTGGATTGTAAGCTATGTTTTTTAAGCTGTACTTGACATATTTTATTTTGAAGTCCTCATTGTTTAGCCTGTATTTTCTTTTTTGAATTCTCCTATCACTTTTGTCAATGTACAAGCCATTTTTTGTTTTTTTATTGGCTTCATACAAGCCGCTTTTTTTGCTTATTTGATTGGTTTCTGACGGTGCTGCTTTTTCATCAACGATTATTGATTTTTTTCGCCTAAAACGATCTACGATTTTGGAGAAGAGGTATACACTGCTAAAGAAAAGTAAAGAAATAGATAAGCGATCAAAGTCTGAAAGGTTTTCTATTAATGTTCTATACTTTACAACTACCTCAAGATTATTTAAGTCTGAAATGATGTCTAAATACACCTCCCAAAATAACTATTTTTAATTGTAAAAAACAATAAACACAAGCTATAATCGTTAGGATACTAAGAAACTTAGAGTTTTGATTGTTAGTAGAGAAGAGGGTAGTGTAAAAGCTACCCTTTTTTATTGATTTT
>WTJC01000055.1:3297-6992 GCA_011525015.1 Flavobacteriales bacterium | reverse complement strand
TTAGATAATTCATAGTAGTGATTTTCACCACTGTCTTCAAATTCCTTTTCGAGTTTTAGTCCTGTAATTTCAAAAAGATTAAGGTACTTATCACGCCCAAGCGATTCTAATTGTTGTCCTGTCATAACATCTGTCCAAAACGCTTTTTGAGTGGGAGCGGTAAAAATAAACCTGCCATTAGATTTTAAGTGTTTACTGACCTTGGTTAGAATTAGATTTTGTTCTTCTGCATTGAAACAAAAAAGTACTCCCCAAGCAATAATGATGTCAAATTTTAAATTAAAAAAATCAGACGATAAGATATCCTCGCATTCAGAGTTGGCTTCGGGTAGATTTTTTTGAAAAGCTTGAATCATTCTCGGTGAGTGGTCAATACCGTAGACGTTATTTTTATTTTGATCAAACAAGATGCTTATGGGGATACCCGTGCCACATCCGATATCTAAAACACTTTTATGACTAAAATGTTCACACCAACGGCCTATTTCAATACTTCCTACGCCCGACAAATCCTTACCTCTGTATTTTAAAAAAGAATCAAAATGCTGCTCGTAATTCATAGTCATGAAATATAAAACTAATTGAATGAGATACCACACAAATCGGTAATTTTGAATTTAAATTGACGTGCATGTTGAATTTTGCTTTTGTTGTTTGTGGTCTGGCACTATTGATTTTGGGAGGTGAGTACCTGCTCAAATCTTCAGTTTCCTTGTCTCTGAAATTAAATGTTTCAAAATTAGTCATTGGAATGACGGTAGTTTCTTTTGCTACTTCAGCTCCAGAACTTTTGGTGAGCGTTAATGCTGCTGTTTCTGGTATTCCAGACTTGTCTTTGGGAAATGTAGTTGGTTCTAATATTGCAAATTTGGGGCTTGTTTTAGGTGTTACCCTTTTATTGGGAACTATAACAATCGAACCTTCCTTTTACAAAATCGATTGGCCCATGTTGATGATTGCCACCATTACGTTTTACACATTTGTTGTTTTTGATTACGAACTTGACGCCACAGAAGGTTTACTTATGTTTTTGGGATTGATTTTGTTTTTGATTTATCTCTTGTCTTCTGCGAATAAAGAAGGTGTTGTTGATGAGTTTGCAGCAGATGATGTGGTTTTGAATTGGAATACAACCATTATTTATCTTTTTATTGGGGGAATAGGACTTTGGGGAGGCTCAGAATTGTTAGTGCGCGGCTCGAAAGCGCTTGCCGAAGACTTTGGAGTAAGTGACCGGGTCATTGGAATTACAATTGTCTCGGTGGGAACGAGTATACCTGAATTGGCGGCCTCTATAATGGCGATGATTAAAAAGGAAAAAGCTATTTCTATTGGAAACCTAATCGGATCAAACATCTTTAATTTGTTTGCCGTTTTAGGAATTACTGCGATGATAACCCCTATTCCGGTTGGGGATTCAAATTTGATTGATAGCGATGCGGTTTATATGCTCGTTATTTCTGCACTATTGTTGTTGTTGGTCTTTGTTCCAAGCAAAATGAAACTGGGTTGGCGAGATGGTCTAATTTTGCTCTGCTTTTATATTTACTTTATTTACCAAGTCATATAAAAAAAGCCCTCCATTGGAGGGCTTTTTTTATAATGAAGAATTGATGTCTTAAGCAGATTTAACTGTTTTGATAATTCTTGCTGCAACTTCGTATGGGTTAGCATTAGAAGCAGGTCTTCTGTCTTCTAACCATCCTTTCCATCCACTCTCTACGGTTGCGATTGGAATACGAATAGATGCTCCACGGTCAGAAACTCCATAAGAGAATTCGTTGATCGATTGTGTCTCGTGTAAACCTGTAAGTCTTTGGTCATTGTATGCTCCATAAACTTTGATGTGCTCTTCAGCAACCGGTCTAAATGCTTCACAAATTTTCTCATAAACATCTTTAGAACCGGCAGTTCTTAAAGTAGTGTTCGAGAAGTTTGCGTGCATACCAGAACCATTCCAGTCACCGTGAATAGGCTTTGGGTGAAGTTCGATGTAATACCCATATTTTTCAGTTACACGATTTAATAAATAACGTGCAACCCAGATTTGATCTCCAGCTTGTTTTGCTCCTTTGGCAAACACTTGAAATTCCCATTGTCCTGGAGCAACCTCTTGGTTGATTCCTTCAACGTTTAATCCAGCCTCTAAGCAAATGTCTAAATGCTCTTCAACAAAATCTCTACCCCAAGTGTAACGTCCACCAACAGAGCAGTAGTATTGACCTTGTGGCCCAGGGAATCCACCTCTTGGGAATCCTAAAGGCAAGTCTGTTTCAGTGTCCATTAAGAAATATTCTTGTTCAAATCCGAACCAGAAGTCATTGTCATCGTCATCGATTTCAGCTCTGTGGTTAGACACGTGAGGAGATCCGTCTGGATTCATTACCTCAGTCATTACCAACCAACCATTGATACGATCAGGATCAGGATAGATAGCCACAGGTTTAAGTAAACAGTCTGAAGAATTTCCTTCAGCTTGTAGTGTTGAACTTCCATCGAAAGACCACATTGGGCAGCTTTCAAGCTTACCGTCAAAGTCTTTTACGATTTTTGTCTTACTTCTTAGTTCTTGTGTGGGAGTATAACCGTCAAGCCATATATACTCTAGTTTTGATTTGTTCATTGTTTCGAAATTGAATATTAAAAAAGCAAAAATATGGAAAATCCATCGCTAATCTTTTGTTTAAAAATATGAGAATCAAATTTTTACATTTTTCATAATTTTTAATTCCTTAAAAATAAAATTCCGTAAAATCATCATCCGATTTTTTTAACATTACAAAAGATATAATCTTAATTTTGTGCTAACTTTTACCTATGAGCCAAAAACATTCCAATCGATACGCGCAAAGAGGTGTATCAGCAGCCAAAGAAGATGTGCACAAAGCCATATCTAAAATTGACAAAGGATTATTTCCACAAGCTTTTTGTAAGGTTGTTCCAGATTATTTGACAGGCAGTGACGAACATTGCATCGTTATGCACGCTGATGGAGCAGGTACAAAATCTTCTTTAGCCTATATGTATTGGAAAGAAACTGGTGATTTGAGTGTTTGGAAGGGTATCGCTCAAGATGCTCTGATTATGAATATCGATGATTTGATTTGTGTAGGAGCAACAACAGACATCATGTTGTCTTCAACCATAGGAAGAAATAAATCCTTAATTCCTGCGGAGGTCTTAAGTGCGATTATTAACGGAACACAAGAATTGATTGACGAGTTGGCTGAAAATGGTATTCGCATTCATTCTACCGGAGGTGAAACAGCTGATGTAGGCGACCTTGTACGAACGATAATTGTCGATTCTACCGTCACCGCTCGCATGAAAAGAAGTGAGGTGATTGACAATTCGAGAATAACTGCCGGAGATGTAATTGTCGGTTTCTCTTCTTCTGGTCAAGCAACCTATGAAATGGCTTATAACGGTGGTATGGGAAGCAATGGCTTAACCTCTGCTCGTCATGATGTTTTTCACAAGGAACTGGCTAAAAAATATCCAGAAAGTTTTGACCCTTCTATAGCAGACGAATTGGTTTATTCGGGCAATCACGGTCTCACCGAAACTTTGGATGAGGTACCTGTCGACATGGGTAAATTGGTGCTGTCTCCAACACGCACGTATGCACCGATCGTAAAGAAGATTCTCGATGAATGTGACTTTGAAAAAATTCATGGATTTGTGCACTGCAGCGG
>WTJC01000055.1:0-3197 GCA_011525015.1 Flavobacteriales bacterium | reverse complement strand
GAGGCGATTTTATAGCTCATGATAGACAAACTCAACATCATTAAACAACGTTTTGACGAAGTATCAGACTTGATTATTCAACCTGATATCATTGCTGATCAAAAACGCTACGTACAATTGAACAAGGAATACAAAGACCTTCAATTGATGGTAGAAAAACGAGCGGCTTATCTCGATTGCTTGGATAATTTAAAAGAGGCGGAAGAAATCATAGCCGACGGAAGTGATGCTGAAATGGTTGAAATGGCCAAATTGCAACTGGATGAATCCAAGAATACCTTACCCCAATTAGAAGAAGAAATAAAATTTCTGTTGATTCCTAAAGATCCTGAAGATGCCAAAGATGTGGTCATGGAAATCCGAGCCGGAACAGGAGGAGATGAGGCAAGTATTTTCGCTGGAGATTTGTTTAGGATGTACACTAAATACTGTGAATCAAAAGGTTGGAAAACAAATATCATAGATCTCAGTGAAGGTACCTCGGGTGGATACAAGGAAATTCATTTTGAAGTTAGTGGTGCAGATGTGTATGGAACATTAAAATTTGAAGCTGGGGTGCACCGAGTTCAAAGGGTTCCACAAACAGAAACTCAAGGAAGAGTGCACACTTCTGCAGCTACAGTAATGGTTATTCCAGAGGCTGAAGATTTTGATGTTCAAATTGATCCAAAAGATGTGAGAATAGACTTCTTCTGTTCTTCTGGTCCTGGTGGGCAATCCGTAAACACCACCTATTCAGCCGTTCGACTTACCCACGTTCCTACGGGACTTGTGGCGCAATGTCAGGATCAAAAATCACAGCACAAAAATAAAGAGAAAGCATTTAAAGTATTGCGTTCGAGGTTATACGATTTAGAGTTGGCCAAAAAACAAGAAGAAGATGCGGCAAAGCGAAACTCTCAGGTGAGTTCAGGTGACCGCTCTGCAAAAATTAGAACGTACAATTATCCACAAGGACGAGTAACAGATCACAGAATTGGTTTGACACTATACGATTTGACCAACATCATCGATGGAGATGTTCAGAAAATTATTGATGAGTTGAGACTTGTTGAAAACACCGAAAAGTTAAAAGAAGCCTCAGAAACTTTTTAATGCTAACTTAAGATGACAAGAAGCGATTTAATCGAGCAAATTCAATTGAAAAGGAGTCTTCTATGCGTGGGCTTAGATTCAGATATTGAACGTATTCCCGACAGTTTAAAAAAACATGATGATGCAGTATTTGAATTTAACAAGGCCATAATTGATGCTACGCATTCTCATTGTGTTTCCTTTAAAATAAATACAGCTTTTTACGAATCTCGAGGTGTTCAGGGTTGGCAAAGTCTTGAAAAAACCATTGAGTACATCAATGAAAATTATCCCAATCATTTTACGATCGCAGATGCAAAGCGAGGGGATATAGGAAACACTGCAGATCAATACGCAAAGGCTTTTTTTGAGGCCATGGATTTTGATGCGGTTACGGTTGCTCCCTATATGGGTAGTGATTCTATTCTTCCTTTTCTCAAGTATTCTGAGAAATTCACCATTGTTTTGGGTTTGACCTCAAACGCAAGTGCGTCTGAATTTCAACTTCACGGAGAACACTATCCGATGTATAAAGAAGTATTGTCAAAGACAGCTAGATATGCGCATGCAGAGCGTTTAATGTATGTCGTTGGTGCTACAAAAGCAGAAGCACTTCAAGAAATAAGAGCGATTTTGCCCGATCATTTTTTATTAATTCCTGGAGTGGGTGCTCAAGGGGGTTCTTTAGAAGAAGTTTTGAATCATGGCCTTATAAAAGATTACGGTTTGTTAATCAATAGTTCACGAGGAATTATTTTTGCCTCAGAGGGAGACGACTTCGCCATAAAAGCTGGAGAGGCTGCGGCTGATCTCCAAAAACAAATGAGTACTTTACTTCAAAAATCCTTTTAATTAGTATTTTTAGGCATGCTTCATTATCAACGCTTTGAATTAGATGCTGATAAACCCTGGGTCACGTTTGTGCACGGTGCCGGTGGGAGTTCTTCTATTTGGTTTAAACAAATTAGAGACTTCAGAAAGGAGTTTAATGTTCTTTTGTTGGATTTAAGAGGTCACGGCAATTCCAAGATGAATGTAAAGGAGGCCTTTAATGAACGCTATACCTTTGATCGTATTACTCAAGATATCATTGAGGTTTTGGATCATTTAAAAATTACCAAATCGCATTTTGTGGGTATTTCACTGGGCTCTATCCTTATACGAAATATTGCAGAAAAGCATCCTGGACGGGCTTCATCGCTTATAATGGGTGGGGCAATAGTCAAATTAAATATGAGATCTCAGTTTTTGATGGGGCTCGGTAGAGTTTTTAAGTCTGTTGTTCCTTACATATGGCTTTATCGCTTTTTTGCCTTTATCATTATGCCTCACAAAAACCATAAAGAATCCAGGTCTTTGTTTGTTAGAGAGGCTAAAAAATTATATCAAAAAGAGTTTTTGAAGTGGTTTAAAATGACCTCTGAATTGAATCCACTATTACGGTTTTTAAGGGCTTCAAAACTGAATATACCGGTGTTGTATATAATGGGTGGTGAAGATTATCTGTTTTTACCAGCCATTCGAAAAGTAGCTTCAAGCTGTAAATTATCTACACTTGAAATTTTTGAAAACTGCGGTCATGTAGTCAATGTAGAAATGCCTTCGAAATTTAACCAGGTGGCCATTTCTTATTTGAGTCAATTAAAAATCAAAGCTTAAGTCGATTAGCCGAGATGCCATTTTTTTAAAAGACGGCGCATGTATACAAATTCTTTTCGCATTATTTTGAGGTAATCTCTCCCGTCAATTTCCAAGAATTCTAAACCTCTAGTGTACTGGTTGAGGTTTTTGATAATAATGGTTGCAAAATTGAAACTGTATTCTTTTTTAAGAGCTGAGCTCATCGGATTGACCAAGGCTTTGGTTTGCTCATTTAATACTTTAATGTCTGTATCAAGAGCGTGCAAGAGCTCATTTTTAAAAGCTTTAGAGCTATGATTATAAGCCGTATCGTAAAAATAATTAAGCGAAGTGCTCAATTTGAGCAGTTCACTGGAACAATGTGAAATACTTCGATTCATTTCATTAACAATTTCTTTAAAATTACAGGTTAAATCTGTAGAATTACATTAAGATTGCTGCTAATTTTCCAATAAAACCTTTAATGTTAACTTAATTATAAA
>WTJC01000053.1 GCA_011525015.1 Flavobacteriales bacterium | reverse complement strand
CATCGAGTAATTCATCTATTCTTGCGGATGCATCTTTGAGATGGTATCTGCTCATAGTGTGTTGAATTTTTCCGAGTCCGATATTGATTGCACTTTTAATATTATTCAATTCGGCTCTGGCTATTGATCGCACATCAGATTGATTCAGAGTCACTGCAGTGGCCTTTCTATAGCCTCCGTAAGGCGCTCCTTTTTGATCGTCGGCAGTGAGTAAATAACCTAATCGTTCGATGTGTGCTTTTTGTAGGTTACGTCTATAGGTGTCAATTACCCCTCCATTATAGGCTTCTGACCATACCCCTCGTCTGAGTTCTCTTGTCATTTGAGTGAGGGTGTAGGCATCGGCTCCATTGAGCGCTTCGTTCTCTACCAAACGAGCCATTTTACCCATATTGAGTACAGTTCTCATTCCGTATTCTTGAAGTGCCCGAATGTTTTCTACGTGACCTGAGTATTCGGTTTTAGCCAAAATGTCTTTGTCAATGAGCCATTCAGGGGTTGTAAATACGTGTTGCTGCAAAAACTTCATTGCGTTTCGCTGCTTCTCTTTAGGAACATGAGTGTAAACTACACCGTCTTGATCGGCTGTTTTGTGATACTCATAAACCCCACCGATATTATTTGCAACATGCCCAATATACCTTCTGTATTGACTGCGCACTTGTCCGTAAAGGGTTTTTAAGTTGTCGTAATTTTCACCCTCTTCAGTGGTCCACTTTTGTAAGTTGGGTACAATTCTTTTCAAATTGGCAATTCCGTATTCTGAGGCTTTAACCGCATCATCTCCTAAATCTTCTGTTTGTGATGAAGGATCAACCACTCCGCCGGCTTGTTGGTGACCAAATCGATACATAGGGTCATCTGCGTGCTCTAAAATCCACTCATTTAAAATCTCTTTTTCATCTTCAGCCGTTGTATTCAGAATAGGTCTATAACCCCAATTAATGGCATGTTTGTCGTATACCCCTATGTTAGGCATTAGGGCAACACCTTCATCTCCTGGCTGAGCTACGTAATTGAATCGTGCGTAATCCATAATCGATGGTGCTGTTCCATACTTTTGTGTGAAGCTTTTAGAGCGTAAAGAGTCCACAGGATAGGCGACACTTGAACCCATGTTGTGTGGAAGTCCAAGAGTGTGTCCCACCTCGTGGGCAGAAACAAATCGGATTAATCTTCCCATGATTTCATCTTTAAATTCAGGTGCTTGAGCTTCTTCATTGATGGCTGCGGTTTGAACGAAGTACCAGTTTCGAAGTAAGGTCATTACATTGTGGTACCAGTTGATATCCGATTCCAAGATTTCTCCACTTCTTGGGTCACTCACGTGTGGTCCATTTGCGTTAGGAATAGGTGAGGCCAAGTAACGAACTACAGAGTATCTCACATCTTCTGGTGACCATTCTGGATCTTCTTCTACACTTGGTGGATCTTTTGCAATAATGGCATTTTTAAACCCAGCAGCTTCGAAGGCTATTTGCCAATCTTCAATCCCTTGTTTGATGTAGGGTACCCATTTTTTTGGAGTGGCTCTATCGACGTAATAGACGATTTGTTTTTTGGGTTCAACCAATTCTCCAGCTTCAAATTTGGCGATGTCTTCGTCTTTTACCTCTAGACGCCAACGGTCTAAATAAGTTACTTCTCTACTTTCTTGAGCTTCTAAACCGTAATCGGTTTGTGATCTTGCAAACCATCCCACTCTGCGGTCAAAATACCTTCTTTTCATCTGCTCTTTTGGCAACAATATCATAGAGTTGTTGATCTCAAGAGAGAACATTCCTAAGTATTCATTTGAAGGAGGCTCTTTGGCGCTATATGACTTAACCGTTCTGGTTTCAATATTCAGCGGATAACTCTTAATGGTTTCGATGTATGAGCGATCACCATCGAGTTTACTTACCTTGTAACGCTCGCGGTATCTCGAAGGAAGGCCTAAGGCTTTTACATCCTTTTTAAATAAATCTGAAACGTTAATTACGGTAGAAGGGTTCAGACTGTCTTTTCCGTAAGCCTTGATGTCAAAGGCGTATAAAATGGGTTCAAAGTTAGAATTGACCACGGCCTCAGATATTTCTAAGCTGTCGGCGGCTACGTTTTCGTATGATACTACCTTCAGTAGCACCTGGTTTTCATTCTTTTCCCATCGCAGTACTTGAGTGTTGATTTTACCTCCACCAAAACCTAATCCGTTTGTGGTCTTAGCAATTCGACTTACCATAAGCATCTCGCGTCCAATAAGGCTATCTGAAATTTCGTAGAAATAGTCTTTTTTGATTTTGTGAACTTTGAAGAGCCCTTCATCTGTCTCCGCCTCATCAGTGATTACTTTTTCGTAAGGCTTGATCGCATCCTTATCTTCTTTTTTGTCTTTCTTCTCTGCTTCAGTTGGAGCTTCGTTTTTCTTTTTCTTTTTTGAGCGCTGTGCAAAGGTTTCTGCAGGTGCGCCTAAAATCATTAGGCAAAGCGCTAAAAGTGGTAACAATTGATTTCGCATTCTAGTAAATATTTTCTTGAATTAGTTTTTTAAAGATAGTGAAGTGTTTAGATATGTTAAAAACAGTCTACACCTCTTAAATTTCGATAAAAAAGTTAATCACATCATTTTTATCAAATGTGTAATAAAAATGAAAAATCATTGAATATGCGTTAAGTTTTGAAATCAGAAGTTAAAGATAGGATTCCATCAAATAAATAGTCAGCATTAAA
>WTJC01000020.1:96523-97984 GCA_011525015.1 Flavobacteriales bacterium | reverse complement strand
GAAGACGCTTGGCTATTTGTAGACGAAGTGCTATTTTGGTAAGCACACTTAAAGGCTACTTATGAAAACCAGACTGATTTCATTGCTTCTACTGATCTTTTTAGGATTAGGGCAAAACGCATGTGATTCTCAAGAAACAAGCACTTATTATCTCATTCGACACGCTGAAAAAGACCGAACAGATCCGACCAATAAAAATCCACATCTCACTGAAGCAGGACATGAGCGGGCCCTTAAGTGGAAAAAGGTGTTGAGCTCAATTGAATTCGACCACATCTACTCTACCGATTATCACAGAACGATTGAAACGGTCACCCCAATTGCAGAGGCACAAAATTTGGATATTGAGTTTTACAATCCCTCAGAAATGTTTGACGAGAATTTTAAAGCCCGAACCAAAGGCAAGGTTACACTCATATCAGGTCACAGTAATACTACTCCTTTTTTTGCCAATCGCATTCTCGAAGAAGAGCGCTATGAGCAAATAGACGATAGCAATAACGCCAATTTATACATTGTTGAAATTCGAGGCGAACACAGAAGCGCACAACTTCTTCATATCGAATAAGCCTTCTAGTGCTTGTCGTATTTTTTAAGCAAGGCAGGCAGAAAAAGCAAGTCCATAAGCAAAGCGGCACACACTGCTATAGCGCACAATATTCCAAAAACCTTAACTGCAGGAACCGCGCTTGATGCGATAACCAAAAAGCCCGCTATCAAGGCTAGTGAAGATGCAAAAAGTGCCGGCGCCGTATAAATGATGGCTTGGTTCATAGCGTCCACCGTAGACATAGACATCGCTTTATACCTTTTGTAATTGTACATCAAATGAATGGTGTCGTCCATTGCGATTCCAATCATTATCGGAGTGATCATTGCCGTGGTAACGCCTAAGGGAACATCCCAAAGCACCATCACAAGAACTAATAAAGCCAATGGAATCAGATTTGGTAGTAAAACTAAGAGTGCTATTCTCGAGCGTTTTACAAAAAGAAATAGGCACAGAAAAGCCGCAAAAAAGGCTGCCAAAAATGAGTTTAATTGGGTGTTTACAATGAACCTATTTAACTGCGTGTAAACTGCAGCGAAACCATTTACTTTTAGGGTGTAGGCATTTAAGTCAAAGTGCTCGGCAAAACGCTGATCAATAAAGGCGACAACAGCTTCGAGTTCTACGGTACTCATTTGTGGTAAACTCAAGGTCATAATCGCACTTTTTTGATCATCGGTGAAAAATCTAAAAAACCCTGATGGGTCTGAAGTATTTATGACCTCTATGTTCAGATTTGCAAGGTCTGAAGCTCGTAAGAGTGGGTTTCTTTTTTGGAGTATGTTTTTGATGTTAACCAGTGAAATCGGATTATTGATTTTTGGATGCTGTTCCAACGCATTTTGAAAATCTTCTAACTCATTAATTCCTTTGGTGTTCAAAAGAACGGTGTTCGATTTTGGTGAAACGAT
>WTJC01000020.1:75471-96423 GCA_011525015.1 Flavobacteriales bacterium | reverse complement strand
GCAAATAACATAAACGAAAACAAAACACAGCAAAAGCCCAAGACTACTTACCAGACCCATATTTTTAAAAGCTGGAAGCGGAGAAACGTATAATGCTAAATAGCTAAGTAAAGTAGTTAAAGTAGTAAACAAGCAGGGCACAAAACTTTTCTTAAAACTGGAGTAAATAAGTTCGAGTTTACTCAGTGCCGGATGTGCTTCACGCTCTTTGTGAAATATATTTATGATGTGAATGGCATCACATACACTGTAGACCATAAGGATGGTGGGGATGAGCATTGAAATCATATTCAAACTAAATCCAAGCGCAGTGACCCATCCAAAGAGTAAAACAAGTGGAACCCCAACTGAAGAGAGGGCAATTAAGACATATTTCTTATCGGGTAAGAGCAAAAGTAAAATGATCAAAATGACCAGTATGGTCAATATCCCAAAGGAGATGCTTTCTTTGAATATACCCTTATTGTAGGCGTCGTTGAGCACAGGTGGACCAGAGAGCGCAAAGTGTTCATAATGACCGCTGATCAGCTCATCTAACTCACTTACAATTGCGGTTCGATTTTCTTCAATCTCTGGAGTGGGTTTGAGTTGAATGTAGCAGAAATAGCCTTGCGCATCATCTGTGATCAATTGATTTGAAATGGCCGGCATTTGTGCGAGTAAGCGCTCTTGACTTTGCAAACTGCGATCGGTGGAATAAAGCGGCTCAAAGCTCAATTGCGACCTTGAAAAACTGGGGTATTTCGCCTTGGAAAAATTGAAAACAAGCTCGACAAAGTCTAAGCCTTCAAGATTTGTAGAAAGTGCTTTTAATTGCTCAACGGCGCTTGAATCCAATGCATTTTCAACCTCTAATAAGGCAATGATTATTTCGTCTGACCCGTATTGTTCTTGATACTCCAAATAATCCTTGTATCTGCTGTTGTCTTCTAAAAACCAAATAGACAACGAATTATCTATGGCCAATTTTTGGACCGTAGAAAACATTGACGCAATAATAAGCGTAGCTAACACCAGCATAACTGCGATTCTATTTTTGATTATAAATTGTATTAGGTTTTTCATTGCCCTAATTGATGTAATTTGTAGGTTTAAATGTCTTTTATGAATCTAAAACATATATTTAATTGCGCCTTTGCACTCTGCTTGTCTTTTGGGATTAGCACAGCACAAAATTCTTCAGAACAGATCAATTTCACAAGCGCTAATCCATTTTCATTTAGTGATATCATTCAAAGCTTATCAGAACAAGAAGCTCAAGAGGTATTTGGACAACTAAAGTTTCCCAAAACCGAACAGGTCCTTGGGCAAAAATACCCCCTTATCATCGGAGTCGCAGGAAGCTTGGGATGGAGAGACCACCATTATGACTATCTCCAAATTTACAGAGAACTGGGCTTCGCCACTTTCGAACTCAATAGTTTCAAAAGTCGCGGAATAACATCAACTGTCGGCTCACAAGATGAAGTAACCATTGCTGCCATTGTTTTAGATGCCTTTAGGGCAATGGATGAATTGGCAAAACATCCCAGTATTGATCCCGAACAAATTTCAATTACAGGTTGGAGTTTAGGTGGAGGAGTTGCTTTATTTACAGCATGGGAACCCCTTGTCGATGTGCTGGGAAAAACCAATCAATTTTCTTCACACCTGGCTTTTTACCCTCCATGTTTTATTGAATCCGAAAGTCTGAATTTTGTAAACGCACCCATTAAGATCATGATAGGAGAAATCGATGATTGGACACCCGCTGCCCCTTGCAGAGATTTGGTTGATGTGCTCTCGAAACAGACCGACATCACCTTAGAAGTATTTGAAGATGCACATCACGGTTTTGACAGTAAAGAAGAAGTGGTCTTCAATGAAAAAGGGTACAGTTTTAAAAATTGTCTTTTTGAACTCACCCAGGGAGGAGACATCTTGATGAATTACCTCAAACTGCCGATGTCTAGTCCTATAATGCAAAAACTTGGGTTTCTTTTCTGCGTAAAACGAGGGGTTCATATTGGAGGTAATCCAATTGCAAGAGAACAGGCGATGAAATCAGCACGTGCATTTATGCGTGCTCAACTAAAAGCTGCAGAGGTCTATGAATGATTTAAATTGGGCCATTATTGCCCCAGAAGCAGAAGTTGTAAAATGGTCAAAAGCCTTTAAAGAAACTGCACCCCATATCAATCTTCAAAACGGACTCAGTTTAAGTGATCCCGAAAAAGTTGATGTGCTTTTGCTCTGGAATCATCCCAAAGGAGCATTACAACCCTTTACCAATGTGAAGTTATATTACTCATTAGGGGCTGGGGTCGATCACCTCTTAAAAGATGAAGGTCTGAATTCTGAAGTTCCTATCTGTCGTATTGTAGATCCTTTGCTCTCCTTTTCGATGAGTAATTATATCACCTTTGCGGTATTGTATCATCAGCGCAAATGGGATAAATACAGCGGTCATAAACATCAAAAGATATGGGATCACGATTCTGCTTCTGAGGAAGAAATCAAAATAGGTGTTTTAGGTTTGGGTACTTTGGGCCAAGATGCCGCCAAAAAACTTGCTCATTTGGGTTTTGAAGTATCAGGTTATAGCCCCTCACCAAAACAAATAGAAGGAATAACAACCTACAGCGGAAATCAACTGGATGCCTTTCTAAAATCTTGCAACGTATTGGTATGTACTGTGCCTTATACACCTCAGACACATCAACTCCTAAGCATGTCACTTTTTGAAAAGCTGCATCATCCTAGCTTTCTTATAAACGTTGCCAGAGGTAAGGTTCAAAATGAACAAGATATTATTAAAGCTCTTGAATTAGGGTATTTAAGTGGTGCATTTTTGGATGTCTTTGAAACTGAACCACTGCCAAAAGAAAGCCCCTTATGGACGCATCCGCTTGTTCAAATAACGCCGCACATTGCCAGCATCACAAACCCTAATGCCGGGGTCAAACAAATCGTTGAAAACAGTGTTCGGCTTCAAAAAAGTGAGAATTTACTGCACTTGGTAAATCTTAATAAAGGTTATTAAAGTTGTTTTTTGTCGAAAAAGGAGTCGATTTAATTTTTGGTTAAGAAATTGTTAACTACTTTTGTTTAAGCTTTTTAGCTCGAATAAAACCCCTGCACTATGGAGACCAAAATTAAATATTCGAAGAAAGCATGCGCCTGCGCGGTTTCTTTGGATTTACTAGGCGACAGATGGACCTTAATCATTATCAGAGATTTGTTTAACGGAAAGTGTACTTTCTCTGAATTTTTAAATGATTCATCTGAAGGAATAGCCACAAATATCCTAACCGATAGACTTAAAAAACTACTTTACCTCAACATTATTGATTTCAGAAGAAAGGCTTCAGACCGAAAAGTTAAAGAATACTATTTGACCAATAAAGGCATCGATTTATATCCTGTAATTTTTGAACTACAGACTTGGAGTTTAAAGCACGTTGAATTTGAGCAGAGTGAGCGCACTCAAAAATTTGTACGTCTCAATAAAAATGCTTCTAGCGAAAAGGTGATGTCGATGTACATTGATGATTATAAAAATCTCCGTTTAAAGAAGTTCGGATTCTAGACTAAACCTCTTTGCGTTCATATAGTAGCCTCATTAGATTTGCAGATTTAATGAGCTTTTTTTTGCGCTTACTTTTGAGAATATAACACGTCAGTACCGAGATAACGATCATCATTGTTCATGTACCAAGCGCGAACTTTTGGCATTTTGATACCCTGAACGACCTCTTCCTCTGAAAGAAGAATATACTCCCCGTCATTTTTTGACAGGTCGTGATAAAACTGATAATGGCGCAATCTAAAATCTTTGGTATCAAAATAGAAGTACCACACATCTTTACCTACCCCTTCTTCATAATCAACCCTGATCTTGTAAAACGCTTCACCATGAAAGCTTGATATTTCAACCTTTTCAGATAGAATAGTGCCTGGATCTTTAATTTTCATGGGCAAACCGTACAAATAAGTGTAGTAGTCTTTCATTTTGGTCGTACGGTCACAATTCAAACGATGTTTTTCTGCTTCTTTTGATGTAAATCGATCACTGTCGTTTAGTTTGTGAGAACAGTTTCCTTTGTTCCAAACACCTTCTGTAGTGGTATCGGCTTGTTCAACGACATACTTAAAATAGCTTTTATTGAAATCTAAATGAATTTGAGAGGTTCTCAGCGGCCTTGAAGGTGTTTCCATCTCTACGGTGAAGCTTCCTTTAAAGCCTTCCCAATTGTTGTTTGGGTCGTGGTAGGCAATGCTGCGATCAACTATTTCTTGTGCCGAAGGCATTTGAGCGCTTATGAGCTGCGTCCCTAAAAAAACATTCAATATCAATATTGAGCTTATCCTTTTCATATTTCTAGTTCTTGTGTAACTTGAAATTACTAAAAGTATTTTTCTTCGTGGAACCGGTTATAATTATATCCTACGCCTCCCAACACCAAACTGAATTTGAACGCTTAAATCGAACTTGGATTGAGCGTTATTTTAAAATGGAGCCACTTGATGAGCAAATACTAAAAATGCCGAACAAATACATCATTGAGGCGGGAGGATTTATTCTAATGGCTGAATTAGATCGAAAAACAGTAGGTACAGTGGCTTTAAAAAAGATAAGTGCTGACGCTTATGAATTCACCAAAATGGGGGTAGATCTCAATTATTTAAGAAGAGGTATTGCAGAGAAACTCAGTAAAAAAGCCATTGCCATAGCTCGAGAAAAGGGGGCCAAAAAATTAATTCTATTTACCAATAGTGCACTGACTCCAGCGATCAATTTATATGAAAAAGTAGGCTTTAAACATGTTGATTTAGGAAAGGCTGATTACCTCAGAGCGGATGTTAAAATGGTTCTAAACCTCTAAGGGTTAGTAAAAGGATGGGACTTTTTTGTCTGAAGTGATTCGCCCTTCAATACTTCCTTCATACCCAGCTTCTTCTTTGATAATCTCCACTAAACTGAGATTCGCAGTTATACCATACTGCAGATAATCCACATAACTCATATGCTCTTGTCGTTTAGAACGCAAAAAATAAAGCACTTCATTTGAGAGTTGAAAGTCTCCCAGGTAATGCGCGTCGATTAAAAAACCAGAATAGGTGCTGCTCAACTTTTCGAGTTCATCTGATTGAAGCTCGATTAAAGAAGAAGTATGTGCCTCGAGCTTATCTCTGTACAACTCAATTTGTCGTTCTTGCTCTTTGAGCCAATTGTTGTAAACGTATTTAGCCTGCAGGCCAATAGCGAGGTTTTCATTTTCAATCAACTCCAGTAGACCTGAGTTTTGAAGGCTTCTGTACTCTTCTTGATTGTCGACAAAAGTGGTCACAATGGTGGTGGCTATTTGCAAGTGAAAACCGATACTGTCTCTTGAGAAATCTTTTAAGTTTTTGTGGTGCTTTAGAATCCAATCCGAAGACTTTACCGCCAATTTATGGGCCTCTAAGTTAAATTCGAAATCACCTAAATCTTGAGTGATATTTCCTAAAATCCGCACCAGCGCCTGTTCTTTGAGTTGCTCTTTATAGGATAGTTCTCTTTTGTATTCCACAAAGAAAGAGAGCGAAAGACCAAGGGTAATGACTAAAAACTCAAGCCCGTATTTGATGATGTGTTTTTTCATGGTTTATTTATTGGTCACTATTTTTTCTTAAACCTTCGATTTCATTTTGGAATTCCAAACTAAAACGCTGCTTGTAATTTTTCCACATCTCCTTAACGTACTTATTGTTTTGGAGGTCATCTTCTATAATTCTTCGATAAGCCAGCCAAGCGTTCTCGTCAAATAAACCCATGCGATATTGATAAAATGAATTATCGAAATCTCTGTAGTTAAACGACTGATATTCGATCATCATGTATTCTTCGAAATCGGTTAGTTCTTGATTCCTGGCTAACTTATATCTGGCTTGAACAATTACTTCTTGGTTGAGATGCATTTTTCCAACCTCCATATCGGTTTCATTAAGAGATTGTCTTATTGATGCCTTCGAAAGCTTATTATAGGTGTTGACCTCTAATCCTAAAAAAACCAAAGACAAAACGATAGAAACAGCGCTTATGACTTCAATATAGATTCTAAACTTGGCTCGCATTGTTTGTGATTAGTATTGGCGAATAAGTTAATGAATCAGACTGAATATCAAAGTAGTATTAGCTAAAAAGCACGTGACACAAGACCAAACTCAATGCCAAGAGTACAGCCCAAACTGAAATTTTTGAATCTGCAGGCTGAAATAATTCTTTGACGGGGTTCATTTGAGCCTTTGAACCTAAAACGCCAATGGCAAATCCAATAAAAATGACCCAAAATGCGCGCAAAAAGTAATTGAGGTCTGGAAATGTAAATTTGATTAAAAGATTGAGAGGAACAGTCAAAATAAAAGCAGTTAAAATCACCCTGTGCTTTGGTTTTAACAACAATATCGCGCTGAGAATTAGAACGACTATTCCGCAATTGATAAAATACCTCAATTCATTTAGGGTATGTGTGAAGGCGCTTGTTGGATTTTCAAATTTCAAATACAGCAGCACAAACCCCATTAATAATGCAGTGCATAAACTCATTAGAATGGCATTTCGACCAGCTTGAATTTTAGCTGCATCATCAGCCTTTTTATTGATATAAGAACTGTATATGTCCACTGACCATAGGGTTGCAATTGAGTTAAAGGTCGAATCTACTGTACTCATCAAAGAAGCAAACAAGCTACATAGGATAATTCCCTGTACTCCTACAGGCAAATAGGTCTTCACCAGATAAGGAAAGGCTAAATCAGGCTCGCCTAAACCATCGCCCAAGATTCCGTAGAGTGCAATTCCTGGAATGACAATAACAACTGCCATAAGGTATTTGATGGTTCCACCGATCATAAATCCTGCCTGAGCGTGTTTGAGACTTTTTGCCGCCAATGCGCGTTGAATTATGGTTTGATTGGCACACCAATAATTGATGTTTAAAAAAAACAATCCCAGCATATGCGTCCAGGGAAGAGTCGGATGCGAGGCATCCAAATGCAAATGCATTTTTTCAGGTGTCTTGATGTAGAGTTGTTGCCATCCTCCCAATTCTTGCACGGCTACTACGCAGACTATAATTCCTCCAGTGAGTAAAATTGAAAATTGTAAAATATCAGTTCGAACCACAGCGCTCAATCCTCCTAAATAGGTATAAAAGGCAGAAAACAAGCCTAAAAACAGAATTAAAACACCTATGCGATAAATGCGATTATCACTGATAAAAGACAACTGCTCCCCAAAGACGACATCAGCCGCATAGGCACCCCAAAAAAGAGCTGCCCCAAGGGTTACAGTGGCGAAAAGACCAATATTAGCCAATGAATAAAACAAGGCTATTTTTTTTCCTAATTTGATTTGTATAAACTCGGTTATGGTGGTGATCTTTTCTTTTAAGTAAAAGGGAATAAAAATTAATGCACCGAGGAGAATTCCCTGTATGGCGTTAATTTCTAAACTGGCCTGAGCCAAACCGTATAAGTAGGCTGAACCCATCATTCCCAGAAACTGATAGCCATTAATATTTGTGGCAACCGTCGAAAGCGCTATAGAATACCATTTTAGATTTCGGTTGCTGAGAAAATAGGCTTCTGAACTCTGCGCTTGTCTGTTTGAAGAACGCAGTGCTAGCATCAAAATCAGTCCGAAATAACAAAGTACAATGATTAAATCCAGCATAGTTTACAAACGTTTTGCACTGCCTAAGGGCGTTTGAGGAAGCACTTTGGGTTTTCTGTTCATTTCTTCATTTAATGCACAAGTTTGAAAGCGTGGCAGCACGTATTTTGCGAATAAATCACACTCGTCATAATGTGGATATCCAGACAGAATAAAGGCATCAAAACCCATTTCTATGTAGCCTTTTAATTTCTCATAGACCTGATCGGGGTTTCCGACAATAGCAGCACCGCATCCAGAACGCGCAAGACCTATGCCTGTCCAAAGGTGATCTTCTACAAAATAATCTGAAGAAGACTTTTCTCGAAGTTCTTTTTGTTTGGCTACTCCATAAGATTTTGAATCCAAGGCTCGATCTCTAATTTTCGCTCCTTCATCCAAATCTAATTTTGACAATAATTTTCTAGAATAGTCGATGGCTTCTTCTTCTGTTTCGCGAACAATGACATGGATGCGAAGACCAAAACGAATGTTTCTCTTATACACCTGGCTCCTGCGTCTCAATTTTTCAATTTGATTTTTAAGGCCTTCTTTTTGATCTGGCCACATCAAATAAACATCGCAAAATTCGGCGCAGAGTTCAACCCCGGCATCTGAATAACCCCCAAAATACAAGAGTGGCCCTCCGTTTTGTTGGTAGGGTTTAACAGGTGCTGTATCCAATTCCAATTGGTAGAAGTCACCCTTGAACGACAGGTGTTCTTGGGTCCATGACTGCTTGAGAATTTGAATGACCTCTCTGGATTTAGCATAGCGTTGTTCTGAGGCTAATTGGGTTCCCGGAAGGTCTGAAGAAATAATATTAATGGTTAAGCGCCCCTTTAAAATATGGTCAAGTGTTGCAATAGCTCTGGCCAACATCGGAGGGTGCACTTCGCCACAACGCACAGCCGCCAGAAAATTGATTTGTTCTGTTAAAGGTGCCATAGCAGAGACAAAAGAAAGGGTGTCTTGACCGACCTGATACGAAGAAGGGCATAGTATATTTCGATAGCCTCGCTTGTCGGCTAAGGCCGCTATTCTCGATGTATTTTCCCAGGTACTCTTGTATAAATCGTTGCGATTGCCCAGTAAGTCATCATCTCCATTACAAAGCGGGGCAAACCATGCGATTTCAACTTTCTTTTCTGCCATATCTGGCAAATTATTAAAAATATAGCAGCTATTGAGGAATAAACTTTTAAAATGGCCTAAGCTGCGTTTTTGTGAATTTTGTTATCTTAAAACAAAAAAATTGAAAGAGAAACACGTTTGCATTATTGGTGCAGGACCCTCTGGCATTACCGCTTTAAAAAATATCCTAGACGAGAATCTCAAAGCCACTTGTTTTGATTTTAATAGCGATGTAGGTGGTAATTGGATTTACAGTGAAAAAGAAGGACACTCCAGTGTATTTGAAACCACTCACATAATCAGTTCTAAAAGCTTGTCTCAGTATGAGGATTTTCCATTTGAAGAGGATGTTTCAGACTATCCCTCTCACGATGAACTGAGGGCGTATTTTCAAAAATATGCCAAGCACTTTGACCTATATCCACACATTGAATTCAATACCCTAGTGGTCTCTTGCGAATTGAATAACGAGCAGCAATGGGAGGTGGTGACCGAGCAGAAGGGCGTCAAAAAAACCCATTGTTTTACCGACTTAATTGTGTGTAATGGACATCACTGGAAACCAAAATACCCCAATTATCCCGGAGAATTTGAAGGAAAACTGCTGCACTCGCATCAATTTAAAAAAGCGGCTCCGTTTAAAGATCAAAAAGTCTTGGTGATTGGCGGAGGTAATTCAGCCTGCGATGTCGCAGTTGAAACCAGCCGAGTGAGCGCAAAAACAGCTATTAGTTGGAGGCGTGGATATCGAATATTACCCAAGTTTATAATGGGTAAACCATCAGATGTAGTGGCATCCTCAATGACCGCTTTACCCATTGCCTTTAGAAATTTTGTCGCTGGTATACTTGTGCGGATTGCCATAGGGCCGAACAGTTGGTACGGGTTGCCCAAGGTCACTCATAAGTTTGGAGCAACACATCCCACCATCAACAGTGAATTGTTGTATAAGATTAGACACGGCAAGGTTCAACCCCGAGGTGATATCGAACGCTTTGAGGGGCAATACGTCGTTTTTAAAAATGGAGTGAAAGAAATCTACGATGCTGTGATCGCATGTACAGGTTATATTCTGTCTCATCCCTTCTTCGACAAAAACTTTATCGATTACAGTAAAGGTGAGGTTCCACTCTATTTAAAAATGTTCCATCCAGAGATTAGAAACATCTATTTTGTCGGGATGTTTCAGCCCTTAGGTTGTATTTGGCCAGGTGCAGAGCAACAAAGTAAATTAGCTGCAGCTGCAATTACAGGAAAGTGGAAAATTCCAAAGAATATCAAATCCCTTTGTGAAAAAGAAGTGCAAAATCCGCACATGAAACAAATTCAAACCTCAAGACATACCATTACGGTTGATTTTCACAAGTTTCTCAGGGCCTTAAAAAAACAACTTAAAACCGTTTCATGAAAATAGACCACGCCATTGTATTTGGAGCAACCGGGCTCATAGGATCTCATCTTGTTGCGCTTTTGGCTCAAGACGATGAAGTCTCAAAAATCACGGCTATTACCCGAAGAGAAGTGCAGAGTGCTGACCCAAAAGTCATGTATAAAAAAATAGACTTCTCGAATACTGATGAGCTTCAAGCTTCTATTGTTGAAGGCTCCCATGTGTTCTCAGCCATAGGAACAACTCAGGCACAAGTAAAAGGCAATAAAGACGTGTATCGAAGTATCGATTATGATATTACCTGTGAGGTGGCTAAAGCCTGTGTGAGCAATTCGGCAGAATTGTTCCAATTTGTCTCTTCGAGTGGTGCAGATGCAAGCAGCACAAATTTCTATCTCAAATTAAAAGGAGAAATTGAAGATGCCGTAATGCAAACAGGGTTAAAGTCCTTAAGAATATACCGACCAAGTCTACTTATGGGGCAAAGAAAAGAATACCGTTTCGGTGAAAGAATAGCGCAATTTTTAATGCCCAAGCTAACATGGCTTTTACCTGCTGCTTATAGACCTGTTGAAGCCTTGACCGTGGCTGCACAAATGTTAGCGCTGGCCAAATCAAATACCACTGGCAAAAAAATCATTGAAAACGAAGAAATTTTAAACTTTGAAGCGAAACAATAGTTATGATTTCTTTTTTTAAAAAATTGTTTTTTTACTTCTTGTTGTTCACTGGAGTCATTCTTTCTACCTCGCACCTGGGAAATGATTTTATGGGAATCTCAGACGAGGAAGGCTACCTATTTACCATAGGATTTTGTTGTTTGGTCGCTTTTATTTTAGAATACCTCTTACCCAAATTGAAAAATTAAAGATGATCAATCGGAGCTTACCTCAAGACGAGAAATGGAATGTGATTACCCACGGTCTCGGTGCAATCATAAGCGCGATTCTAGTAGTTTACTATTATTTGCAGTTAAATTTCACCTACTCTTCTGTTCATCTGGCCTATTTGATTTACGGTTTTTCGTTGGTGTTTTTATTTTCTGCCTCTGCGCTATACCACAGTGTTGAGGATGTTTATAAAGCGACTTGGCAAAAAATCGATCACATTGCCATATACTTATTAATTGCAGGAACTTATACTCCTGTAAGCATGAGTTTACTTCAAGAAACCTCTGGAGCCTTACTGCTCATAATGGTTTGGAGTTTGGCCCTAATCGGCATTATTTACAAGCTTTTTTTTATTGGAAGATTCAAACGCCTCTCTCTAATGCTCTATTTAGCCATGGGCTGGCTAGTTGTTTTAGACTATGAAAATGTAATGCAAGTCTTTTCTCAACCTGCATTACATTACTTAATCTTAGGAGGTGTTTTCTTTAGCGTTGGCACCATTTTTTACAGCTGGAAAAGCTGGTATTATCATCATGTGGTATGGCACTTATGGGTGCTTGCCGGTGCTTTTGCCCACTTTCAAATGGTGCGTATTATTCTTGAAAACAATATGTAACTCTTATTTTTTCATGGTTGCCATCCACTGCATGAGAGTGACAGGCACTCCTTTTACTTTAACCACAGCTCCGTCAACATCTCTCTGGCTTTTATTCGCATGAGAATAGATCCAAGACCAGTGTCCGGGGTAGTGAAAATTTTCTCCCCCCAAAAGATTAGAAATATCTGTTACGTTGTCATAAAGCGAAAGATGCACGTTTTTAGCCTTGGCATCCATCAACTTTTGATGAACTGGAATGACGGTTTTATCGGCTTGGGTAACAGGGTCGTCTTTGGAATGTACAAACCAAATTGGAACGTTTCGAATAGATTTTGCTTGTTTCTCAGATAAAAACTCTCCGTAATAAGCCAAGGCGCTGATATAACCCGCAGCGAAATACTTTGGATATTCCAAAATAAGTTTTAGACTCATATAGCCGCCATTACTGCATCCCCCAACATAAATTCTATCGGTATCAATATCTGGATGCTTTGAGACGTAATCATCAAAAAGTTCCTTTAAAGCCTCGTAATAGATATCGTCAACCTGACCTCTGGTAGATCCGTTCCCACTGTCCATCCAACGCGTTGGACTTTGAGGAACCAGTACATGGGCACCTTCAAAATAATCTTGAATGTCAGCAGAGGCGTAATTTGCGGCTCTATTGGCTAAAAGCGGAATTGTTGGATCTGTTCCCCCTTCACCCCCACCGTGTAGCCAAATGATTAAGGGGTTCTTATCTCTTTGAACTCGTGGGGCAAAACTCGCGTAAGACATGGTGACTGCTCCATGCGAAAAAGATCCGCTTAAATCAAACTCGTCTACTAATGGAATAAAACGCTCTTTTTCGGTATTCCATGTCTCCAGGGTATTTGAGTTGGTTATAGATACTTTATAATCTACCCAGTTATTTCCTTTTCCAGGAGTGTATACTATCGGTGAGGCGATTCGAATGGATGGGGCCACAGCCAATACCAAGGTGATAAATTCCCCTTCTTCGTTAAATGTTCCGTTGTGGTCTGAGGCATAAGTGGCAATAACTTCTCGCGAACCCGTCGAAGGATTAACTGCCGCTTCAGCCGAACCTCTGCTCACTATTACGCTGTAGTGTTCAGCGTCTAATGTCGTTTGTTGATTGGTCTTGCTGAGTACTACCTTATTTACGGCGGCTCCCCAATCAAAACCTTCTACAATTAAGTTGTATTCTCCCTGTGCTCGAGTAAGACTTATGCAGAGAAGAAAAGCGGCCCATAATGACCATTTTGTACTGTTTTTCATTGCTTGAGTTTTAACATTCACCTCTTGAAGTATGTGAATGGATTTGTTAGTCAAGTTTAATGTAGCAAAAAATTACAATAAGCCCTGTCTTTTATTTTAAAAATGATATCATCGCCTCTATCATTTTCAAGATAGGCCGAATTCGATACCTTAGTACCATGACAACATCTGCTTCATTTGATGAATTACTCGAGCGCACTGAGGAGCATTTAAAACCCATCCTCGTCGGATTGCGTCAGCTTATATTAGCACAAGACCCTCAAGCATGTGAAGTGGTTCGTCTCGGCGATCGAGCTGCATCATACGGAATCGGACCAAAGCGAATGAGCGAGGCCTATGTATATATTTTACCCTATTCCAATTGGGTCAATCTGGGTTTTTATCAAGGTGTAAAATTCCTGGAACATTCACAACTACTCGAAGGAAACGGTAAGCGACTGAGGCACATTAAAATACGGGCTATTGCACAGCTTCAAGAAGAAGAATTGAAAAGACTCTTGAATATAGCCATTGCAGAGCGCAAAGCTGCGCTCAAGCTTTAGATGGACAAATTTGCAGAGAGGAAGGGATTCGAACCCTCGATAGAGTTGCCCCTATACCAACTTTCCAGGCTGGCCCTTTCAACCACTCAGGCACCTCTCTAAATAAGGCACAATATTACTAAAATGTAATTGTTTTTCTAAATGCTATGATGAAGAATACGACGCGATGAAATCATTAATCTCTGCCTCTAGCATTGGAAGCGTTAGTGTTCCGTTGGCTAAAATCACCTCGTGAAAAGCCCTGATGTCAAAAGAATCTCCTAAGGCTTCTTCAGCTTTTTGTCTCAGTTCTCTGATTTTTAGTTCTCCCACTTTGTAAGCAAGAGCTTGTCCTGGCCAAGAGATATAGCGATCAATTTCAGTGTTGACCTCATGCAAAGAGAGTGCTGTATTTTCTGCCATATACTTCACTGCTTCTTCTCTACTCCAACCAAAGGCATGCATTCCAGTATCAACTACAAGTCGACAGGCTCTCCACATCGAATAGGTAAGCTGACCAAAGCGCTCATAAGGCGTGGTGTAAATGCCCATCTCTTCTGCTAGCGATTCGGTGTACAGCCCCCATCCCTCTCCATAGGCAGACAAATATAAATTTCGCCTGAATTGTGGAATATGCTCTGGTAATTCTGCGTTTAAAGCGCCTTGCAGGTGATGACCAGGTACGGCTTCATGTGCCGTTAAGGCCGGAATAGTATACAGTGGTCTACTGGGCAAATTATAGGTGTTCACCCAATAATATCCTGGTTCTGTGCTATTAGGTGCTGTTCCAATATACCTTCCTCCAGTGTATTTGGGAGCAATGGCATCAGGCACAGGCGCAACTCCATAAGGCTTTCTGGGTAGGGTTTTAAAATACCGTGGCAATTGCTCATCTAAACGCTTGGCAACATCTCGAGCAAACATGAGTAGTTCTTTAGGTGAGTTGGCATAAAACTGCTCATCCGTTCTTAAAAAGGCTAAAAATTCAGCAAAAGAGCCCTTAAATTCTAATTCAGCTATGATCTTTTGCATCTCTGTTCTTATGCGCTGTACCTCATCGAGCCCCATTTGATGAACCTCTTCTGCTGTTAGATCTAAGGTGGTATAATAGGCGATTCTGTTGTTGTAAAATTCCATTCCATTAGGAGTTTCACTCACACCAATGGCCGTTCTTGTTTTGGGATAATACTCCGTTTCAAAAAAGTTTTTAATAGAAACAAAAGTGGGAATCAGTTGCTCTTCTATTACTTCTTTGGCTGCATTTTGTAGGCTGTCTTTTTCTTGAGTGGAAAGTTGGTCGGGTAAATTCAAAAAAGGTTCGTAATAATAATTGGAGGATGCATCTGCAGTTATGTGCTGCTCATAAGAGTTTTCATATCCATTAAATATTACTCTGGGTTGTGAAATACCCATTTCAATTCCTTTGCGAATGAGCGCTGTGTTTTGCTCAATGTATTGTGGAATACTTTTTAAGAGCTTCAAGTATCGAAGAGCTCCTTTTTTATTAACTACTTTACGCACTCTATAGATCAGGCTATTGTGAAAACCAGCATCGGATAAGATGGGATTGTAATGCATCTTAAATTCATGACTCTTGATTCGGTGTTTCAATACGAATCGCAATAAATGCAATGATCGAAGCTGATCATCGCTCAGTTCACTTGTATTTATTTTTTGTACACGATCAAAGCAATCTTGATAAAAGGAATATTGTTTTTCAAAGCGCTGCTCAGAGTAATCTCCTAATGGAAATTCATCGTAATCAAAAGCCTTAAACGATTGATAATCGGTTATGAGCGTTCCGAGTTCATCTTGGGCAGAAGGCGTGCATTGTGCCAAAAGAAGTGCAGCGCAAAAAATCATCACTTTTTTCATGTTCTATAATTTTAATTCAAATCTTATTTTTTTGACTCCGTATCCGGTATCATACACCTTGGTTTCTCTAAATGCAAAGGATTCGTAAAGCCTTTTGGCAGGGACATTTTCATAGCCCGTTTCTACAGAATATTTGACGCTGGCATGTGCTTTCATAGCGTGTTTAATCAATGCACTTGCAATTCCTTTTCTAAAATGGGCGGGATGTACCACCAAACTTTGAAGGTGAATGTAATCTTCGATTCGAGCTACTTCAATAACTCCTGCAAATTGATGATCAATAACATAGGCATAGAAGTCATTCTCAGTGCTTTGAAAATCAAGAACTGAGCGATCAAGTGGCGGAAAAACCTCAGCTCCTATCATCTCTTTTTCTACAGGATAGGACGTTTGCCAAATGCTGTATAATTGTTCGGCTACCTCCTCCTCTTTGCAGTTCACTTTTTCAATCATCGCCTAAGTCGCTTTTACTTTTTTTCGAACTTCTGAATGGTATTGCCCAAGATGTCGCCTGTGTAAAGATTTCCGTCGGCATCTACAGCGATGTCGTGATAACGAGCAATGGGCCCATTATAGTCAGTTGACCGTCCAAATTGATTCAGTTTATTGAGTTCTAAGTCTAATTCGAAGATATCAGAACCCAAAACTATACTGTCGTTCAGAACGTAATAGTCAATACCATATACGCGCTTTGCAGACTGGTCAACCACAAGGGAATACAATTGATTGGTGGTCTCATTTTGCCAAGTCTTCAAATGAACTCCATCAGCCGTAAATTTTTGAATGCGATTATTTTCTCGATCGGCGACATATACGTTTCCTTCATCGTCTAAATCAATACCATGTGGTATTACAAATTGGCCATCTTCATCCCCAAGTTCTCCCCACTGAATTAAAAACTCACCTTCTTTAGAAAATTTAACTACTCTGCTGTTGCCATATCCATCACTGACATAGAAGGATCCGTCTTTTGCCACTGCTACATCTGTAGGTAAATTAAAATGAGCGCTGTCATCGCCAGCAACTCTTTCCTCTCCTAATTTTAAAAGCAACTCTCCCTCAGCATTAAATTTAAACACTTGATGCAGTGCAACATCGGTCACCCAAATATGATCTTGATGGTCAACCTCAAGCCCATGAGGCATCACAAAAGTGTCTGACCCCCACTCGTGAATGATAGTGCCGGTCTGTTGATCTAAGGTCAGAATGGTTGCCTCGCCAATGTTGGTCTCTGGCATGGGGTATTGCCACTCGCGTGAAGCCCTGTGAAACACAACAATTTGATCTTCAGAATTCACTCCAATGCCTGTTGGATTTCCCAATTGAAATTCTTCGCTTAAACTTGGCCATTGGACGGCTAAGCTAAATTGAGGTTCTGCAGGTTCCTCACAAGACAAACTGATGCTGCACAGACCAATTAAAAAAGCCCATAGCAGCTTTTCTTTATTGTTTTTTTTCGTTGATTTAGATTGATTTGAATTCATCTGATGTTGCATTTATGATGAAAGGTTTAGGTTTTAATTTTCATAGAGCCAGGGCAGATTAAAACGCGCAAAATAGAGTCCATTTCGGTCGCGCTCATAAAATAGCCCGATGCTGTTGTCGTCTAAAATCACAAGGTCAGAATAAGCCGATGTATCTGCATAGATTAACTTTCGTACAGGCCAAGACTTGCCCTGATCTTCACTTATTAAAACAGACATTTGATGGCGGTCTGTTTTGCTGTAGGGTCCGGAGTAAAGCAGCAATTGTTTGTTACTGTTTACTATGCTAATTATACTGGATTGGCAAACAGGTGAAATTAAATTCTGGTCAAAAAAGATTTCGTTCCAACTCTCACCACCGTCATTGCTTATGCTGACCAAACGCGTTTTAGTTTCTCCGTTTTGTTCTCTGATGTTGAGCATCAGGTCTCCATTTTCAAGCTCTACTCCAATGGCTTCATTTGAGGATAGAACAGGTATGTCTGGACTCGTTTTAAAACTTTGTCCGTGATCGTCAGAATAAAAACCATAGGCTCTATACTCGTTGTACTTTTCTTGAGGAGGTCCCTGAGAATGATTTGCAGGCACGTAAATTCTTCCCTTGTTCACTCCAAGGCTAAGCTGAAGTGCGTGTCCTGGAGTGACGGCATTGGTTCGCCAATCAAGCTTGCTGTTTTGTCGATTAAAATGCACCTGACTTGTGATATCCGTCGGGAGCGACCAACTCAACCCATCATCTGTGCTGCTGATAAAATGCACTCCTCTCTGGCCGTTACCTTTTCTCACCTCGTGCTCTGAAGCGTCTCCGGTATTGTAAAATAAAAACAGGCGTCCATTGGGATATCTCGGGTCTTCAAAGTCATAAACAGGAGCAGGATTACCTGCCTGTATACCTTCATTATCTACAATTAAGTTGGGCTCAGACCAAGTTTTACCCCTGTCTTTACTGCGACTCAACAAAAGATCTACATCGCCGTAATCGCTGCAACCATTTACCCTTCCTTCTACAAAAGCTAAGAGGGTTCCGTCTTTAGCCGCAACAATTGCGGGTATTCGATAACACTCATAGCCTCCAACTCCATTGACAAAGAGCGGGCGCTCCTCAAAAAAACTGGATTGTGCCAAAGCTGTGAAGCTGTAAAAACTTAAAAGTAAAAGAACTAAGATTCGATTCATGACCAAAGCATTAGGTTTATCCCTCATAAAAGATAGATGAATCTTTGTAAATAAGCTGAATTGTGAAAAGAAGATTAACTTTAATCATCACCATTTAAACAATGCAGGTCATGAATAGAGTATTAATTTATCTTTTGTTGGGAGGATTTTTGATCAGTTCATGTGAACAAAATCAACAACCTAGAATCGCAATTGCAGGTCTCGCCATTGAATCGAGCACATTTTCGCCTGCTCAAACCACAGCTGAAGCCTTTCACGCCAGACAAGATGAGGACATATTTGACATGTATCCTTTTTTTGAAGAAAACCATCCTGTACGAAGCAGTGCAAAGTGGTTTCCGACCCTAAGGGGGCATGCACTCCCAGGGGGAATAGTTACCAGAGCGGCCTACGACTCCTTGGTTCAAATCACTTTAGATAAGCTTCAAAAAAACCTTCCTTACGACGGCCTTTTCTTTGATATCCACGGGGCAATGAGCGTGGTTGGTCTCGAGGACCCAGAAGGCGATTTCATTGAAAAAATAAGAGCAGTTGTAGGACCAGAAACATTGATTTCAACCTCAATGGACTTGCACGGAAACGTGTCTAAACGCTTGGGAACACTCTCAGATCTGATTACTTGCTATCGTATGGCTCCGCACGAGGACGCCCTTGAGAGTAAGCAAAGAGCCGTTGAAAACCTTATAGAGCGATTACAGACTAAAAAGGGAAAACCGAAATACAAGGCCTGGATTCCTGTTCCGATTTTACTTCCTGGTGAACAAACCAGTACCAGAATAGAACCGGCAAAAAGTCTTTACGCGAAAATCCCTGCAGTGGTCGATCAAGAAGGTGTGATTGATGCAGCGATTTGGGTAGGATATCCTTGGGCTGATGAAAAAAGAAATCACGCTGTAATTATGGTAACTGGTGATGATGAAAAACAAGTCAGTGAGGGTGCCTCTTATTTGGCACGCTCATTTTGGGAGGTTAGAGAAGAATTTGATTTTGTAGCTCCTACGACAGATTTCGAATCTGCGCTAACTATGGCCTTAAACTCAAAGGTCAAGCCTTTTATTGTAAGTGATATGGGTGATAATCCCACCGCTGGAGGAGCAGGTGATGTCTCTTGGACACTTCAGCAGTTGTTGAATAAAGCCGAATTTCAAAGTGAAGATGGCCCTGAACTGATTTACGCCTCTATTCCTGGGCCTGAATTGGTTAAAAAAGCCCTTGATGTAGGAGTAGGTGGCACAGTAGCAGCCGAGGTTGGAGCAGCTGTTGACAATAGATATGCTCCCCCAGTACTCTTAAAAGGAAAGGTTTTGGCTATTAAAGAAGGAGACCGAAATGCCCGAACCGAAGTAGTTGTTCAGTCGGGATCGCTAAAGGTTATTGTTACCGAAAAGCGAAAACCCTATCACTACTTGAAAGATTTTACCGATTTAGATTTGAACCCTGAACAAGCCGATATTTTAATGGTGAAAATCGGTTATTTGGTTCCCGAATTGTATGAAATACGAGCAGATTGGGTAATGGCATTGACCCCAGGTGGAGTAGACCAAGATTTATATCGCCTGCCTTATCAGTACATTCAAAGACCGATGTTTCCTCTGGATACTTTTGAAGAAGAGCCTGATTTAAGTACGAGATTTCTCGAAGCGTCTTCGAAATGAGAATTCGGTACTAAGCATTGTAAATTTTGAGCATGGCCTTTACGAATACATCTACCTCTTCTTGAGTTCCAGTGCTGATTCTACACCAGTCTAAAAACGGAGGAAAGGGTCTTCCTACCACAACCCCTTCTTGAAGCATTTGCGCTTGCAATTGTTCAATTTGACGCTGGGAATGAAAGAAGACAAAATTGGTGCTCGATGGCACATAATCCAACTTTAAATAATCCAGTACCTCATAGATTTTTGTTTTGGCTTTTTTGTTTTGGGCCAATGAAAACTCGTAAAAATCAGTGTCTGTTAAAGAAGCATCCGCCGCCGCAATAGCCAACACATTGGTCATGGCCATAATGTTCTTTTTTAATTCAGTTGCGATGGACGGTTTGGCAATGAGATAGCCGATTCTCAAGCCAGCAATTCCATACACCTTAGAAAACGTCTTAGAGACAATCACATTTTCGCCTTGACGCACAAGGGCATCCATGGATGGATAATTTTCTTCTTCGATATAGTCGTAATAGGCTTCATCGCTAAAGACAATGGTTTTCTTGCTCAAACTTTGACAGAAGTCTTGGAGTTCTTGTGCCGGTAACAGCGTTCCTGTTGGATTGTTCGGATTACACAAAAAAATCATTTTGGTTTTAGCGCTTACACGCTTTTCGATTTCTTGCAAATCATAACCCTTGTTTCGATCTACCGGAACCCAATTGATTTCAGCATTCCACTGTTTTGCATAGGTCATCATCGCCAAAAATGTGGGTTGACAAGCAATGATTTCTCCGCCGTTATGGGCATAGGTCAATCCTGCCGCCTTTAATCCTTCAGTGGAGCCTCCAGTAATTACGATACTCTCAGGAGAAACTCCGTGTTTTTTGGCCAACTTTTCTGCTAGTTTACTGCTGTATGCAAAGGGGTATCTGCAGGCGTGATCAAAAGCTTGGTTAATGGCCTCTTGAACTTTCTTTGACGGTCCATAGGGATTTTCATTTGAACTCAATCGAATCGACTTTTCAAGGGGTCTTGGCCTGTAAAGCTCGATTTCTTTAGCACTTAATCCAATACTTGGGGTTAGTAATAAACCTCCTAAGCCTACTGAATTTTTAAGCCATTGTCTTCTATTATGCATCTGATTTTCTTTTTTTAAATATCCGTATTTATTTGAGTGATATCAAATTCACTTTTGATATTCACGCAGTGCCAAATCTAAAGTTGAGATGACCCGATCTATATTTTCTTTGGTAAAGCACATGGGAGGCTTTGATTTTAAGACATTGTTCAA
>WTJC01000020.1:0-75371 GCA_011525015.1 Flavobacteriales bacterium | reverse complement strand
GCCTTACCGATAACACAGGAGACTGGGTTTCCGCCAAATGAGCTAAAAAACTCTACGCCTTCACTAAAGGTGTCGGCCAATTCCTCAGTACAAATAACCGCTCCCATTGGGTGCCCGTTACCCATGGGTTTGCCAATGACCACCATATCGGGAATCACATTTTGCTGTTGAAAGGCCCAAAAATGGGTTCCTACACGACCAAATCCTGTTTGTACTTCGTCGGCGATGCAATATCCACCTCCTTTTCTAATCTGCTCATAAATCTTCGGCAAATAGCCGTCTAAAAGTGGTACCTGTCCGGCACAACCCAAAATACTTTCGCTAATAAATGCGGCAAGGTCTGTTGATTGCTCCAATTGCTTTTGGATTTCTGACCATCGATTCGAAAAATGAGGACGGTCTTGCTCAGATAGTAAAGGTAGTTTTACAATATGATCAGCCTGCCCTATTCCTTTGGGATGATTGAATTTATAATCGCTGATTTCAATTCCGGTTTGGGTGTGTCCATGGTATCCGTGTTCGACCACTGCAACCCCTTTTTTATCGCTGCAAAATCGGGCTATTCGTATGGCCAAATCACTGGCTTCACTACCTGAGTTAACGAAGAACACTTTGTTCAATCTTGGCGGAAAATGTGAGAGTAAATCTTGCGCATAGGCGGCCAATTCATCGTAGAGGTATCTGGTATTGGTATTGAGCTTTAGCAATTGTTTTTGTGCTGCTTCTACGACTTTGGGATGATTGTGACCCACATGAGGTATGTTGTTGTAGGCATCTAAAAAAGTAGTGCCCTTGTGGTCGTACATGTATTGAAGCGCTGCCCTTTTTAGATATAAAGGCTGCTCGTAGCTTACGCTCAAGGATTTGCTCAAAAATTTATGCCTTTCTTCTAACTTTTCATTCGCAGATAAAGACGAGCTATTCGCAGAAGAAGTAGCGTTTGTATAGTGCTCAAAGGCTTTTATAGGACCTATCTCGAGCCAACTCAACAGCATTTTTGTGGCCCTGTCTTCACTGACACTGGCATAAGCATTCTCTGGCTGAGTGACTTTGGCTTCTGCAGAATTACACAGACTTGCGCAAAGTCGCATGGCCATGACGTAATACAATAATTCAAGTTCGAGTTTACTCAGTGGTGCTTTATCAAAATATCCCTTTAATAAAGCGGCAGACCAGTTCAAGTAATCTTCTTTGTCATAGGCGATATAAACCATTGCAATGGCGAGGTCGTATATTCTCGGAGCGTAGGCGATATCTCCAAAATCAATGATCCCTGTTAGCCCTTGAGTATCGGCCAACAAATTATACTCGTTGAGATCATTGTGAATTAATCCACTTGGTAAATCTTCTTTTTGAGTCAACACATACTGCTCGAAACACTGAATAAAATAGTGAACTGCTCTACGAACTTCGAGATCAGCAATGAAGTGTATTTTGGATTTGAGCAGTTTACTTGCATTGAGGTGCCAATTCCAATGTCGCTGACTTATGATTCCGCTTTGGATTGTGGATAGTTTTTGGTGCAATAAGGCCGTTTGCAGGCCTATTGAATTTGCCGTTTGCAGGCTTGGGCTTGTATCGGCTAAAAATGAACCAGCTACGTAAGTTAAAACCCGAATTAAACCTTTGAAATGCTTGTCATCAATACGTTCAACCCATTGAGCATTTCTCGATTTTCGCGGAACCGGAAGGTCAATTGTAAGTTGAAGCTCAGAAAGAATACGACTTTCTTCTTCGAGTAGTGTTATAAGATTTGTATCGGTATAGGTTTTTACAATAAACTGAACTCCCTGTTCGGTCTGAATCCGAAAATTTTTATTGTCGTACCCATTGAGCTCATCAACTTTTTGTGCAGTTAAATCGAAATAATTCGCTAAATAGGATTTTAAGTATTCCGAATTCATAGCATTTAAGCGTTCATAAATGTGGCAATCAAGCGATGAAAATGATGAACACCTTGTTCTCGTGTGGGTGAAAACCTTCCGCTTTGGTAAAAACGAGATTGTATTCCGCGTTGAACTCCTTCAACCACAAACTCATCCTCTCGCTCTACTTTGTCTAAATCTGCGCTTGCCCCTATGTTTAGTTTTTGAGCGTCATAAACGTAAGAATAGAAAGAAACTTTACAACTGTCATGACTCAAGGGTTTCACTACGTTAACTGACAATCCCCAGGGATAAAAGTTGAACATCATATTGGGAAACAACCAGTAATAATACGCTGCAACTTCTTTACCGTAATCTATATGATCTTTAGGAAGGTCAAAAGAAGGACTTTGCCCTTTGGTATAGCCAATTTGAAGATTGGCGTAATCGTATAAAACGGTCTCGTAATTCTCATATTCAATTTCTTGGTTGAGTCCTTGATGAACAAAAGGAATATGAAAGCCTTCAAGATAATTATCACAATATAAGGCCCAATGCGAGCGAACCCTGTAATCTCGACTCAGTACAGCATCGTATTTAAATTGATCTAAGGGCAAAAAGCCTACCCTATCATTCATGTCTTTAAGTACATCAGCAATAGCAAAGCTCGGGCGTATTGCTGCGAAAATGTGATTAGTCCACAGCTGTGTATCATAGGTGTGTAAGTCGTCACAAGGCCTTGGAAAGTCTTGTGCTTCTTCAAACTCGGGCATGCTCTTAAAGGCCCCGTTCAACTCAAATCGCCTGCCGTGATAGTTACAGAGAATATGCCTGCTTTTTGTGGGCTGATGAATCATGATATTTCCCCTATGCGTGCAAACATTTGAGAGGCATTTAACTTGGTTGTCTTCGTCGCGAACAACAACCATAGGCTCGTCAATAAGCGGCGAAAGAAAATCCACAGGGGCCATGTTTTCAAGCGGTGAGAGTAAACTGTCCATATCTCCTATCCACTGCCAAGACTTTTCAAAGATTTTGGCCTTAGCGGCTTCAAAATAATCCAAATCAGTGTAAAAACTTGTGGGTAAAGTTTCGGCTTTTTGAATATCAGCATCAACAAACAATGGCTTCATCTTTTTGATGTTTTAAATATCAAGTACAAGATAATTCCAATTCCTATTAAACCCATACCGTACAAGAAAACTTCTAATCCAACACCATAAATCATCCAAATGCAAAACAATAGACTGAAACCAATCAGTATATTATGGCTGCGACTGGATTTATTTTGATTCGACAAACACAAAGCCAAGCTGAGTATAGACATGATAAAAGGAGTCAACACCGATAAGGTTGAAAGGTTCATCATAAAGGAGAAAACTTGTATTAAGCTGTCAGAATATCGAAAAATGAGGACGATACTCGCCAAAAAACTAGATATGATGATTCCGAGATAGGGCGCATTTTTCTTGTTTTTACGACCAAAAAATGAGGGAAACAGCTCATCGTTTACCATAGCTAATGGAACTTGTCCTTGAATTAAAATCCAACCATTAAGCGCCCCTAATGTAACTATTAAGGCCATTATTCCGATAATATACTGTGCGGTATTTCCAAGAAAAACAGCAGAAGCGTCGGCAAATGGAGCTGTAGATTCTTGTAATGTAGACATAGGAAGCAGTCCAAAAATAACTACCGAAGAAGAGAGGTACAAGAGTGTGGTAATCGACATGGCTAATACTCCCGCCTTACCAACGGTCTTTTCACTATCACGAGTTGAATTGCTGTTGATTGTGGCTGATTCCAAGCCTAAAAACGCAAAAAGCGCAAGGGTAGTAGTCGCTGTGATACTTTGAAACAAGTTGGTGTCACTTAAATTCTTCAGATTGATCATCTGCCAATCCACATACCAACCTCCGATGCATATCACAGCTAAAATCGGAGTTATTTTTAGGATGGTAATCCACTTTTGCAAGCGGCTGATCATATGTAAAGACGAAAAATTAACAGCCGAACACAGCCAAATAACACTTACTCCGGTCAGAATAGATAAGATTTTTTGTTCGACGACTTCAGGAATAAATAGGCCTAAATATCCCACAAAAGCTACAGCAATTGCGGCATTGGTACACCAAATTGAAATCCAATACCCCCATCCTACAATAAAGGCTGCAAAATCACCAAACACTTTTTGGGTATAGGCATAAGGACCTCCGTGGACATTGGGAAACTCGACTGCTAACCCTTTGAATACAACAGCCAATGTAAATGCTCCAATTGCTGCAAAAACCCAACCAAGTAAGCTAATTCCTCCGTAAAGCGCCAAACTTGCAGGCAATAGGAATATTCCGGAGCCCACCATGTTTCCCACGGTCAATGCGGTGCTTGCTGTAAGACCAATTTTCTTCACCTCAAGGAGTTTTGTTTTTTAGATTAAATGGAATTGTAAAAGCTAAAATTTAGGTAAATTATGTCAAAATCCTCCATAGATGAGTATATATATGAAGTATTTAAGTCCATTGTTCCTCGCGGTTTGCTTGAGCCTATCCTGTTCAAAAGAGAATACCCCAACTGAAGAAACTGTAGAACCTATTGACCAAAATCTGCTTACAGCCTCTACGGATTTAAGAATTTCAAAGTCCTGGTCTCAGGAACCTCAAGGGTGGCTATACCCTATGAATATAGGAGTTCCTACACAAGATACGCCCTCAAACGGATTTCCAATTCTCATTCTACTTCACGGAAATGGCGGAAACGGATCGGGCATGTTAAACGAGTGGAGAACACTCATTACAGATCACATTTTGATTGCTCCCTCGGGTTATCGAAAAAGTTGGAACATCTCAGATGAGGCCAGCGAAGCTCCAGATGTAGAAATGCTGAGCGAATTAATAGAAAAACTCTCTGAATTTGAAAATACAGATCTGCAACGCATTCGCATCATAGGTTATTCTAATGGTGCCGCTTTAGCCAATCGGGTGTTTATCGAAAATAAAAACGAGGGCATTGATCGTATTGCCTCCGTGGTTTCTCAACTCTCAAAAGCACAATACCGCGATAATTCATTTTATGCGCCAAGCGGAGTCACTGGAGGCTCAGACACTTATGACGGATATGACCTCAGCACCACACCTATTCAAGGAAGGGCATACCTCAGTATTTGCAATGAAAACGACCCTATCATACCCTATTTTGGAGGTGCTTCAGTAGGAGTCGAGTTTCTTCCTGCAAAAGAGGCGGTATATCACATTGCAACGAGTCAAGGTCACGACGCTCCATATGAAGACAGCGATGGAAGTCAACTCCAAAACTCATCCACCTATGAATACAGCTACCTCGATAAGCAAGTAGTGCACCTTCGAGGCTTTGCAAATCACGGAATGAGCGACACGGCTAGAAATTATCTCATCAACTTTATAACTAACTAATTCATGAAACAACTTTTACTCTTTGGCCTTATGAGTGGCCTCCTTTATTTTGGAAGAGCACAAGAAATCCCATCAAGATGGGATGAGCTTACCTATTCCGATTGGGAACTGGCTTTAGAAAAATCAAATTACACCTGTATTTTACCAATCGGTATATTAGAAAAGCACGGTATGGGAGTTCCTTTGGGTTCAGACCTCATTCGAGCGAGACAATGGGCGGCCAGGGCAACAAAAGAAGCCTATGCTGTAGTATTTCCCGATTACTTTTACGGGCAAATCAATGAGGCGAAACACCTCTATGGCACTTTTTCGCTCTCGAGCGAACTCACCATGCAATTGCTCAAAGAAACGGTCGCAGAAATCGGTCGAAATGGGTTTAAACGCATCATTATCATCAACGGACACGGTGGCAACCCACAGATGATTCGATATTTTGTGCAAAACCAGTTAGAATCTCCTAAAGACTATGCAGTGTACTTTTTTGAACCTAAAATTCCTGAGGATGTTCGAACAAAAATTAGCGAAACACGAAAAACAGACGCTTCAACGGATCAACATGGAGGTGAAAACGAAGCCTCTGCCATTAGCTATTTACGACCGGATTTACTCAAATTAGACCGCAGTGTTTTAGAATCAGGTGCCAACCAAAGACGACTTCAATTATCCTCTAATCTTTATACAGCAATCTGGTGGTACGCCTCCTATCCCAATCACTATGCGGGTAAGGCTGAAATGGCCACCCGAGAATTGGGCAAGCTCATCACTGATGCCACAGTTGATGACTTGATCAAGGCCATAAGAGAAGTGAAAAAAGACACCATGACCCTTCACTTGCAAAATGAATACTTCAAAAAAATGAAAACCAACTAAAGCATGCAAGCATACAAGAACGAACACGAAACCATTCCTGGAAATCCCTCCACTGCTAAGAGCAGTGCACTTCAACTTAGAACCGAGGCCATAGCGCAAGATTTACTCTTATTGTCTGAATCGGATTGGAATTTTTGGAAGACCAATGGCTATATCGTAATCAAAGGAGCGATCTCTAAAACACAGGCAGCAAAAACTGCAGATTTTCTCTGGGAATTTGAAGAAAAAAAACCTGAAGATCCCAGCACTTGGTATACCCAAGCCAGAGCCGAAATGCAGATGAAAGAACTCGTCAATACGGGAATGGTTGAAGTATACAATCATCAAACACTCTGGTCTAACCGTCAAAGCTCTAGCATACATAAGGCATTCTCAGACATCTGGGGTACTGAAAAACTCTGGGTCACCATTGACCGAGCGAATCTCAACTTTCCGAATAAACCGGGGTTTGAATACAAAGGATTTATACATTGGGACTACGACCCACAAACCAATCCTCAAAACGTGCAAGGAGTTTTAGCACTTGCCGACCAAACCGATGAGCAGATGGGTGGATTTCAATGCGTGCCATGGCTTTTTCAAAATTTTGAAGCTTGGAATGAGCAGCAACCCGAAGACAAAAATCCATTTATTCCCAATCTAAAAGGACTTGAAGACAAAATAGTCAAAGTTCCTTTAGAGGCCGGAGACCTTCTTATTTTCAACAGTCAATTGGCTCACGGAATTCGTCCTAACAACAGCAAAGACAAGGTGCGCATTGCACAATACATTTCGATGATGCCAGCAGAAGAAGATAACCAGAGCCTCAAAGAGTGGAGAATAAACTCTTGGAAAAACAGAATTGCACCCGAGGGATATGCCTTTCCTGGGGATCCGAGAAACTGGGAAAAAACAAAATACCAAACCGCCGAACTAAACGAGCTTGGAAAAAAACTGCTCGGACTTGAAGCTTGGTCATAATGGCATATTTTATACATTTAATCAAAATCCACATTGATGAAAATTTTTCGATTACTACTGCTTTGTTTGTGCGCCTCAGGTTTTGCACAAGACATGAACACTTATTTTGATGCCGTAAAATTTAGAAACATCGGCCCTTTTAGAGGAGGTCGTGCCAACGCCGGAACAGGTGTGGTTGGAGACGCACTGACTTATTATATGGGAACTACAGGTGGTGGAGTATGGAAAACTTCTGATGCGGGTCAGCACTGGATAAACATCTCTGACGGCTATTTTAAAACGAGTTCAGTCGGAGCTATTGCCGTGTCTGAAAGCCATTCAAATGTGGTTTATGTAGGTATGGGAGAACACGCTCCAAGAGGAGTGATGACCTCTCATGGGGATGGGGTATACAAATCAAAAGATGCAGGAAAGACTTGGGAGCATATGGGGCTAGAACAAACACAGCACATCTCGAGAATTGTGGTTCATCCTGACAATCCAGATATTTTATGGGTAGCAGCCCAGGGACCTTTGCACGGGGCTTCTGAACACAGAGGTATTTACAAATCAACCGATGGCGGAAAATCTTGGGTCAAAACGCTCTACAACAACAACTTGAGTGGAGCCAGTGAACTCAGTATAGATGCCCAAAATCCAGATGTATTATACGCTGCCATGTGGGAACATCTTCGAACACCCTGGAAAGTAATCTCAGGAGGAGACGGAAGTGGTCTCTACAAATCTACGGATGGGGGTTTGACTTGGAAAAGCATTCACAACGGATTACCTAAAGAAAAAGGCAAGATGGCCATTGCAGTATCTCGAGCAAATTCGAATAAAGTTGTGGCCCTAATTGAAAGTGACTCTAATCAAGAAAAAGGAGGATTATTCGTTTCGAACAACGGCGGAGCGAATTGGACAAGAGTCAGTGACGACCACAGATTGATTCAACGCGCCTGGTACTATATCGAAATAGCGCTTGACCCTCTCGATGAGGATACTGTTTATGTGCTAAGTGCAGGGGCATATAAATCTATTGATGGCGGAAAAAACTGGGAGCGCATTCGAAGTGCACATGGTGACTACCACGATTTATGGATCAATCCAAAAGACTCCAACAACCTAATTCTCACCAGCGATGGAGGGAGTGAAGTAAGTTTTAACGCCGGAAAACACTGGTCGAGAATAGACCATTTACCGACAGCACAATTCTACAGAGTAACGACAGATCGATTATTTCCCTACAATGTTTACGGAGGGCAACAAGACAACACCTCGGTTAAAATTGCGAGCATCGGAATGGGGAGCCGAGGTATTTCAGAGCGACACTGGTCAGCTTCTGCAGGAGGTGAAAGTGCCTTTTTGGCCTTTGATCCGGATGCGCCAAACAAGGTCATGGGAGGAAGTTATTTAGGGACTATAGAACTTTTGGACATCGAAAGTTCAGCGAGCACAAATATCATGATTGAGCCCAACCTCTATCTCGGATTGGCCGCGCGAGACATGAAATACTTGTACAACTGGAACGCGCCCATCCTGCGATCTATGCATGAAGAAAACACCTACTTTCACGGCGCGCAATACCTGTTGAAAACAACAGACGAAGGACTTTCATGGAAAGAGATTTCACCAGATTTAACGCGCAATGACGACAGCAAACAAGGAAAAGGAGGAGGCCCTCTAACCAATGAAGCAGTAGGAGCTGAAAACTACGGCACTTTGAGTTATGTGATTGAATCGCCGCACGAGGCAGGTGTAATTTACACCGGAAGCGATGACGGACTGCTCTATCTCACCAAAGATGGCGGAAAAACTTGGACCAATATTACCCCTAAAAATCTGAACGAAACACTTATAAACAGCATTGAGGTGTCACCTCACGACCCAGCAACTGTTTATTTTGCGGCTACGCGCTATAAATTCAATGATTTTACTCCTGAAATTTATAAAAGCGAAAATTACGGTAAGACGTGGAAGCTGATCACCAATGGAATTGCACAAAATTCCTATACTCGGGTGATACGAGAAGACACCCAAAGAAAAGATTTGCTCTTTGCAGGAACATTCGACGGTCTTTACGTTTCGTTTGATGGCGGTAAACAATGGCATTCACTTCAATTAAACCTGCCTGTAACCCCTATAACAGATATCGCTGTTGCACATGACGATGTGGTTATTGCTACTCAAGGACGTTCGTTTTGGGTTTTAGATGATTTAGAATTGATTAGACAATACAACAATCAAAAATCAAAGGACATTACACTTTACACTCCATCAAACACCATATGGCCAAATTGGTACGGCGGAATGAATTCAAATGCTGCGGATGGAGCAGGTATGTTTACAGGGGTTAATCCAGCTTCAGGGATGGTCATTTATTACGAGCTTGACGAAGTAAATACTAATGAAGTGCTTCATCTGAAGATTAAGAATGAAGCCGGTGAACTCGTCAATACATTTTCTTCTCAAGCGGATGCCGATTACATCGCTTATGAAGGCGCCCCAAGTAGAGACCCTGTATTATCTGCTAAAAAAGGAATAAATCGTTTTGTTTGGAACCTGAGACATCAAAGTTTACCTGGCATACCCAAGGTATATATCGAAGGAGGGTTCAGTGGGCATAAAGCAATCCCAGGAACATACACCCTTGAACTGAGTTATGGCGACAAGCAGGCACAACTATCCACTACAATCGGAGCTAACCCGCTTATTAAACTAAGTTCTGAAGCCTATGATGAATACCACGAATTTATGAGTGCAGCTGAAAAAACCTATACTGAAATGACTCATAAAACAGTGGCCTTATACAATATTCAACAAAAGCTCAAAGCGGCATTAGGCAGCAAATCAATTGACAAGAACTCGGCATTATACAGTGAAGGAATGCGCTTATTAGAATCACTCAAGGATTGGGATGCGCTCATGGCACAACGACTCTCTAAAGCTTATGATGATGTTGAGAACTATGAAAATGGTTTTACAGCCTACTACATCACTTTGATCAATCAAGCCGATAGCTCTATCCCAAAAATCACCGAAGGAGCTAAGGCAAAGATGAACGAATTGAATCAAAAGTGGAATGCACTTCACAAAGAGGCAAAAGAGCTTGAAGCCTTAATTGAAAAGTTCAATCGAAAGGCCTTTGAAAGTGGTATAGGATTACTCTCGAACTGATCTTAAGTCAATACGTTAAATAAAATTCCAGCCACAGCGGCTCCTGTAAAAGGACCTAAAATTGGAATCCAAGCATAAGGCCAATCGGCATTCTTGTTTTTTCGAGGCAAGAACTGATATACCAGTCTTGGCCCGAAATCACGAGCTGGATTTATGGCATAACCCGTTGTTCCTCCTAGTGCGATACCAATAACCCATACCAATATCCCGACAGGTAGCGCATCTAATGCTCCCAAACCAAAATTAGCCACTTCAAGCCCGTCAATTTCGATCTTAGGTGAAGCAATAAAAAGCACCCCAAATACCAACATAAAGGTTCCTATGGCCTCACTAAAAAAGTTGTTGTGAAACTTGCGAATGGCTGGTCCGGTGCAGAAAGTACTTCTTACAGTGTCTTCATCTGTTGTTGCTTTATAATGATCTACGTATAAGAGGTAGGCGAGCCAACTTCCGAGCATAGCTCCACCTAATTGAGCGAGCATATAGCCTCCTGCCAAGGACCACTGAAATTTTCCTGCCATGGCTAAGCCTAAAGTCACTGCAGGATTTAAATGTGCACCACTGCTTTCTGCAGTAATAAAAACTGCAACAAATACAGCAAAACCCCATGCCGAAGTAATTAACACCCAAGGCGTTTGATTTTCACCTATGGTCTTTTTCAAATTCACATTGGCCACCACTCCAGCTCCTAGTAGTAAGAGCACAGCGGTTCCTACAAATTCTGCGATTAAAGGATTTTCGATCATAATATATATTGATTTATTAGTTGTTCAGCTTGCTTAATTTCTTCTTTCACCCAATCTTCATCTCGGCCTAATTCAACTGCCATAATTTTTGCAATAATCGGCACAAGGCTTAGGGTTTCTTTAGCGTTTAAAAACAAACATCGATTTCTTCTGGCAACGATGTCTTCTACATGCAGCGCCATTTCGTAACGAACACTCCATATGATTTGATTTTTGCTGAGATGAAAGTATTCCGATAAGGATTGATTGTCTTCCTCAGGACCCGTATTTTCAACTTTGTCTTTATCTGATCCATAAAAATGTAAGGGGTCATCGAAACTATCCATCTGCATATAACCGTGCAATTTGAGCTTCTCCGTATTGCAAGGAACCATTTCTAAGTCTCCCACTAAAGTGGCTGTATCTAAGGTGTCTTCAGCCATTTTGCGATAGGTTGTCCATTTTCCGCCGAGGATACTGACTAGACCGCTTTCACTGACATTTACCTTGTGGTGCCGAGAAATCTCTTTGGATTTTACATTGGGATCATTCACTGAAACCAAGGGACGTAGTCCCGCAAAAATACTTTTGACATCCGCTCTTGTGGGCTTGTTTTTCATATACAATGCAGCATTGTTCAAGATAAAGTCAATTTCTTCTTCAAGTGCCTGAGGTTCTACTGCAATATCATCGAGTGGAGTATCTGTTGTTCCAACAACCACGTGGTCATGCCAAGGAACAGCAAACAACACTCTGCCGTCTGTTGTATTGGGAATCATAAAAGCGTGTTCCCCTTCTAAAAAAGAGGAATCCAAAACCAAATGCACGCCTTGACTTGCGGTAAGCATTTTTGGTTTGTTCGGCTCATCGAGCTGCAATATACCGTCGGCAAAAACTCCAGTGGCGTTGATCAACACCTTGGTTTTAACCTGATGTACTTCACCGCTTTCGTTATCTCTTATGGTTGCTCCTGATATTTTTCCTTTTGTTTTACTGATCTCAACGAGCTCCATATAGTTTAAAAGACATCCTCCTAAATCAATTGCGGTTTGGGCTAAAGTAACGGCCATTCTGGCATCGTCAAACTGCCCGTCATGATAAATAACCCCTCCGTGTAACTCCTCTTCGTTCAAGTTGTCTAAGAGGTCGAGGGTTTCTTCTTTACTGATCCATGAAGAGGCTTTTAAACCAAGTTTGCCCGCCATCATATCGTAGATTTTGAGCCCTAAGCCGTAGTATAATCCGGCCCACCAATGGTAGGTTGGAATAATAAAACTCATGTCTTGTACCAAGTGTGGTGCATTGAGCTTCATCAGTCCTCTTTCTTTGAGGGCTTCAATGACCAATGAAACGTCACCGTTTTGCAAGTAGCGCACGCCACCATGAACGAGTTTTGTGCTTCTTGAAGAGGTTCCCTTGGCAAAATCATACTTTTCTACCAAGAGGGTTTTATAACCTCGTTGTGCGGCATCAACAGCTATTCCCAAACCACTTGCGCCTCCTCCAACGATAACCACATCCCACTGCTCTGTGGATGTAAGTTGACTTAACTGTTGTTTTCTATTCATGAAATCAGTGTACCTTTTCTATTCGATTATTCCACATTTCAATAATCTTTTTGGCGTCGTTATCTGCTGAGGGTTGAAAGATTTTATCCTCTTGCCACATGGTTTTAATTTCGTCTTTTGAAGACCAGAACCCGACCGCTAGGCCTGCTAAGAATGCGGCCCCCATTGCAGTAGTTTCTGTTTCTTTTGGCCTGACCACATCTGCATTAAGTAAATCAGCCTGGATCTGCATGAGTAAGTTGTTATTACTCGCTCCTCCATCTACTTTTAAACTTGAAAACTCAACGCCAGCGTCTTTTTGCATTTCTACAATGATTTCCATCGACCTTAAGGCAATCGCTTCAAGAGCTGCTCTAGCGATATGCGCATCTGTAGTACCTCTTGTGAGTCCAATGATTGCTCCAGTTGCATTTGGATTCCAATAGGGGGCACCCAAACCTGTTAGGGCTGGAATGAATGTTACTCCACCATTGTCTGCAACACTTGAAGCCAGTGCCTCGACTTCAGGAGCACTGTCTATGAGACGTAACTGATCCCTTAGCCATTGCACTAAAGCCCCAGCGACGAAAATACTTCCTTCAATGGCGTATTCTACCTGGTCTCCAATTTTCCAAGCAATTGTGGTTAACATTTTATTTTTAGATTGTACGGCCTTTGTACCTGTATTCATGATGCAAAAGCATCCGGTTCCATAAGTGTTTTTTACCTCGCCTTCATTCCAACAAAGTTGACCGAATAAAGCCGATTGCTGATCTCCTGCAATACCACTAATGGGTATGGCGGCACCCAAAACTTCTGTGTCTGTATGGGCGACTATTTCTGAGGAAGACACTACCTCAGGCATCATTTTTTCAGGAACATCCAGTAATGTCATGAGTTCATTATCCCACTTAAGCTCGTGTATATTAAACAGAAGCGTTCTACTGGCATTGGTCACATCAGTGATATGCTTTGAACCTGCGGTTAATTTATAAATCAACCAACTGTCAATGGTGCCAAAAGCGAGGTCACCTTCTTTTGCCTGCTGACGTAATTCACTCGATTGATCGAGAATCCATTTGATTTTTGTACCCGAAAAATAGGCGTCTAATACCAGTCCTGTTTTTTGAACGAACAAATCTGCCTTGCCTTCTTGTTTTAATGTTTCGCAAGTAGCACTCGTACGACGATCTTGCCACACAATAGCCTTACCCACCGGAATGCCTGTTTTCTTGTTCCAAACTACCGTAGTCTCTCTTTGGTTGGTAATTCCGATTGCAGCGATTTCTTCTAGACTGGTATTGGCTTTTTGAACTACCTCCTTAATCACCTTGAGCTGGGTATTCCATATTTCTTCTGCGTCGTGTTCAACCCATCCATTTTGAGGAAAGTACTGCTGAAATTCTTGTTGAGCAGTGGCTATTTTTGTCCCTTTTTTATCAAAAATTATGGCTCTTGAACTTGTGGTTCCAGCATCAATAGCAAGTATATACGATTTCATACTGTTTATTTAGTCGTGTTTGTTGCAAACAAAATAGAAAAAAAATAGCACATGAATGTTTAGGGCATTTTAAGCTTTGATTAGGTGTGCCAGGTATTTTTTAAAGATTGGAAATGCTGTACATTTAGGGACTTAACTAATATATGAATTATGAAGTCTTTAAATGAAAATTGGTTCGTAGTTACTTTAATTGCCGCGATCTTTGGAGTGCTTGGCTATTTATTGGGCTCTCGAAACACGAACCACTCTTGTAAAATGCATGAAGGTGACAGCCCGATGCACATGGAAATTCACAAAAAACACATGATGGGCGCTGATGGAGAGAATGTCTTTATTTGGAAGAGCGACGAAGGAGAAGTATCTAAACTAAGTGAGCAAAGCGCTGTCGAGATCTTTGTTGACTCTACTGCTGCTGACGGCGAGAAAAAAATAAGAGTTATGGTTAAAACCGAAGAAGATTAATTTCGGTTCCATTCAAAATTATACTTCAATCGCAAGACGTGATACTTTTGACTGATTTGTGTCACGTCTTTTGAGGTTTCTAAGAAATACCTCACCCCTAATTTTTGATTTTTAGCAACTTTAATGCTCGTAGAGAGGCCATAACGATATGATTTCTCAAGGTCTCCTTCCACCTCTTTGATGTATTCTACAAAAAAGACAGGGTCGTATGACCAATTCTTGATATTCAATTCAAAAGAAGGTTTAAAGCGGATGGCTTGTTTGTCTTTGTCTAAACCCTGAAGTGAATTTCTTTTTTGATAGGCAGAGCGAAAAGCCAACTTACCGAGCTTGATTTTATGCTTGAATTCTGCAGCCAGCCTATACCTAAAAAAGCTTTGATACCCTTGAATCGCACCGCTGTTGTCATTTTTTCTCAGAAAGCGAAACTGAGCGGATAAATCAATCTTTTTAGAAGGTTTAAAATGAACATCAGCCTCAGTAAAGAAATTGTCTATAGTCTCGTAATTCTCTTTTAATCTTAAATTTTGGCTTAGGCCCAATTCCCATTGGCGTGCAATTGGAATGTCTACCCCTATTTCGGTCCACAATTTATTACTGCTTTGTTGGGCTTGGAGATTGAATACCGCCAAACAAAAAGAGAAAAAAATGATTTTGTTCGCTTTCATTAGTAGAACAGATGAACTGTGATTTGATTTAACACTTTATCGACCTTGGCAACCTTGTGATACTTGATTACACAACCCAGTTTTTGTTCTTGAAGTTCAACTTCTCTGGCAACATTTTCTTCAAGATTCTCCATGTCATAAGGAATCATTAGCTGCAGCTTTTGATCTGCAACACTGGGTGTTCTGTTTTGACTTTTGGTAGAAGGTGGCTTTTTTAAAAATTTCTCGCCTATAAATATGGCAACTAAAACGATGATATTAACGACTAAAAGTTCCACTGTGTTTAAAAATCCTTCTGAGAGTGAATTGATGACAGTCATACCTATAGTGACAAAAAGATAGGTCATTTGGTCGTTGTGCAGCGGTTCGGTTCGAAATCGAATAATTCCAAAAATGGCGAATAGACCCAGGGCCATTCCCAAGTTTAGGTCTAAGTTTTTAAGCGTGTAGCACAAGAAATAAATCACCAAACTGATGATTAGAAATGTAAAAGAAAGCACTTTAAGTATGGCTTGCTTTCTAATCATGAGAATTAGTGAAGCGATAAAAACGAGATTAATAATAAATCTCGTACCCATATCTAACCAATCAAAAATCAATGTTTGAACTTTTTAAGAATTAAACACAAATTAAAGCATTTCAAACTTATTTGTATATTCAGTGCTCTTAAAGTTTGATTATGAAAGACTTAAAGTATTTGTTCGCCTACACTATACCCTTGGTGACCGCTATAAGTATACATGCTCAAGGGGTATTTACTTTTGCTACCCCCATTTACGCTTTCATTGTAATTCCTGTTTTAGAACTCATTATCAAAGAGCGACATGACGATTTTAGCGAAGAAGAACTCAGCTCGAGAAAACTCGATCGATTTTTTGATTTGCTTTTATACCTCAACATTCCCTTTGTTTTTGTGCTTCTTTTTATCGGACTAAATAAACTTTCTGTTGAAGCCTATACCCTATCTGAATATATTGGCCTAGTGCTGTCTCTCGGTATATTACTGGCGACTAATGCCATCAATGTAGCTCATGAACTGGGGCACCGTAAAGACTTGTTTGAGCGAAGTTTAGGAAAACTTCTTCTTCTGCCTTGTCTTTATATGCACTTTTATTTGGAACACAACTTTGGACATCACACTCATGTAGCAACCCCAGAAGACCCTGCTACTTCGAAAAAAAATCAGAGTGTTTATCATTTTTGGTTCAGCTCTGTCATTGGGCAATACATCAATGCATGGAAGCTGCAACTTCGACTTCTCAAAAACAATAAGCGCTCTTTTCTATCGGTATACAATGACATGATTTGGTACCACTTCTTTCAACTTACCTATTTGTTAGTGGTTACCTATTTCTTTGGGCTGACCGGGCTGTATTTTGCCATAGGAGTAGGTGTGCTCTCCTTTATATTTTTAGAGACCATCAACTACATCGAACACTATGGGTTGGAGCGAAAAAAGCAAGCCAATGGACGATACGAAAGGGTACAGCCGCACCATTCCTGGAATTCAAATCACCTTATTGGTCGTATCGTCTTATATGAACTAACCAGACACAGTGATCATCATTTCATCGCGTCTAAGAAATACCAAATACTCGAAAATAAGCCTGAGAGTCCGCAGCTACCTTATGGATATCCGACCTCAATACTGATTTCATTGGTCCCTCCACTTTGGTTTGGACTAATGAATAAGCGTCTTCCAAAGGCTTAGTCTATTAATTTCGAACTTTTGCGTATTTGTTTGAGCCTACATTAGGTGGCAGCTCGATTTTATTGGTCACTTTAGACGAAAGGTCTTTTGTTGATGCACAAGAACTGAACATAAAAAGTACAGCCAAGGCAAAAAAAGTTATAGTTAAAGGTTGTTTAATCATACTTGAATATAAGAATTATTCCTGTGATTCTCTTTCTACAAGTAGGATAGCTGACTGGGGTACAATGAAATACTTCTCTTTTTTGAAGCTCACTTCAAAGGAGCTGTTTTTTAAAAATATGGCCAAATCTCCTTCTTCAATTTGCAAGGGGAGATACTGAACTTCTTCGTGTTCATTCTTCCAAAGTTCATCTGGTTCAACGGGATTAGGAAGCGCATAACCAGGCCCGACTTTGACCACAAATCCCTGTTGGATTTTTTCTTTTTCACGAACACCAGGGGGTAAAATCAACCCGCTATCTGTTCGCTCAGATTCTGATAAAGGCTTGATTAAAACACGATCGCCAATAACATGCAGATTGTCAAACGAATGAATTTGATTCATCATAAATTGAAAGGCTTTGATAGAAAAGCAAAAATAATACGAATGCCTTGAACAACGACTTTGTCTTTTTGTATTATTGTTTGATATTTCAAAACTATGTTTGAAAATTTTTGGATTGCTGCTGGTGCTGCAATGCTTTTAGGCGTTTCTAAAGCCGGTATCAAAGGAATCTCCTCTGTTTTTGTCGCTGCAATGGCCTTTGTTTTTGGAGCCAAGGCTTCTACTGGAATTCTTATGCCATTGTTGATTAGTGCAGATATCGTAGCGGTCTGGTACTACCAAAAACACGCCCACTGGTCCTACATTAAAAAATTGGCTCCAACCATCGTTTTGGGAATTCTCATCGGCGTATTCTACGGACAGCAAATCGACCAAGAATCCTTTAAAATAGTTATGGCATCTATTGTGATTATCAGCGCTATTATTATGGGATTTATGGATCGCATCACCTCAAAAACAGTTCCTACTCATTGGAGTTTTGCAGGAATAATGGGCTTGAGCACAGGTTTTACCACCATGGTCGGTAATTTGGCAGGCGCTTTTTCAAACCTCTATTTTTTAGCCATGAGGGTGCCCAAAAACGTGTTCATAGGAACGGCTGCCTGGTTGTTTTTTTTAACCAATCTTTTTAAGGTTCCTTTCCATGTATTTTATTGGAAAACCATCAATGTCAGCTCTTTTAGCATCAGCCTAAAACTCATTCCCTTCGTGCTGATCGGATTTTTTGCTGGAATTAAACTGGTTTCTCTGATCAGCGAAAGGCACTATCGCAAACTAATTTTGCTATTCACCGCACTGAGCGGGCTGGTCATTCTCTTGTAATTACTGCATCATAGGCAAGACCACTTTAGAAGGATACTTTCTGCTGTGATGAACTTTGTTGCGAGCCACCACACCTTCTGACTCGTCGTAATTATTTCCTCCGGTATTTAGATTCCGTGCAAACCTTGGGAAGTTACTGCTGCTGACTTCAATGCGTATACGATGTCCTTTTTTGAAATAGTTTGAGGTCGATAAGGCGGATAATTCTAATTTTACTACTTCTCCTTTGGTCAAGAAAACCTCCTTGTCGTACCCTTCTCTATATCGAACGCGTTGTATGGTCTCATCCAAGTTGTAGGCACTTCCGTCAGGATGCACATCGATTAGTTTCACAGTAAAATCCGTGTCTAAAACATCTGAAGAAATGTACAAGGTCGTTTTGATCTCACCACTGACCTCAACACCTTTCTCTAAAACAGGAGTAGTATACACCAAAATATCTTCGCGTTCTTCCATGATTTGTTGGTCAAAGGCTCCACCTTTAACTGCGTTTCCGGTGCAACACACATTTCCTCCATAAGACTCTACTGGATTCATAGGGTCATAAGTAAATGCATCGGGCTTGTCTACCGAAGACGGTCTTTTTCTCGATAGTACTCCATCTCCATTTAAAGTGTTTGCCGATCCTTCAGAATGCAAGTAATAGGTCACATCTTTGACCCCTTGAGGAGGCCAGGTTTCTGAAGACTGCCATTTGTTCATTCCCATAGTGTAATACTGAACGCGAGGCGTCTTTTCTTTAAAATCATTTTGTTCTCCTTTGAGCCACATGTCAAACCAGCCATAGATTTGTTCGTCGTAATTCAATCTGGCGTCACCTACCGAAAGCTCTCCAACTACCGTATTTTCTGTTGCTCTTTTGTAGCCACAATGCAATGTAGGGGCTATAACCAAATATTGATTGTCTCTGACTGTAGGGTCTGATGCGTTTTTTCGAACGTGATTAAAAAGTGCGAGATTAGGACTGATAGAAACATCATACCAAGACGCAAACCAAAAACTGGGGACTCCAAAATCCATAGAATCGTGGTATAATCCTCCTTGATACCATTGAGGGTCTTTGGGTTTTCTATTGACCATACGGTCAAAAATTTCTCGCTTTCCGCTAACGTTTTGAAGAATGTCTGTAATGGGTAAATGCTGAAGTGCTTCAGACATGTCTACCCTTGGATTCTCGGGAGACAAATCGTAAAATCTCGAAATTCGAATAAGGTCTTCTTGACTGGCCCCAAGTGGAATTCGAGGTTTGTATTTGTCGTGTTCAACTCCGTATAACCAAGCAAAAAACAACAATTGCTCAGCACCTCCTCTATACCAGTTTCCTTGCTCTACGAAGGATCCTACTTCACCAACCCCTGCTCCAAATCCTTGAGGTACCATAGCGGCATGTGAAGGATGGTCAAGAGCGGCTACAGCCATTTGCCATTCTGCCGTTGAAGAACATCCTATGGTTCCAATTTTTCCATTAGACCAGCTCTGATTTTTGAGCCAAGTAAAGGCGTCATAACCGTCGGTGAGCGGCATTCCCAGTATATCCCACTGCCCTTCAGAATAATAGCGACCTCTTTCATTTTGAATGACGTAAGCATATCCGCGCTTTACCGCTTCTAAGGCTGCCTTAACATGTCGATCTCTAAATTCTCCGTTTTGCCAAGAATTAAAATTATATGGTGTTCTTGAAAAGATGACAGGTACTTGCTCATCTGTTTTGGGTCTATAGATATCTGTAGCCAGTCGAATACCATCGCGCATGGGCATCATTATTTTTTGATCGATATGAGCAATAGCTTCTAATGCTGCAACAGTCGGGTCGTCCTTCGGTAGTCCGTGAATTTGTCCATAGGCGAAGTTTAAAGACAACGCCATTGAAAAGCAAAATGTGAAAAATGAATACGATGCTTTCATAATTATAGTTTTGAAATGTTAGTGTAGTTTTTTAGTAAAATACTGAGGAAGGCTATACCAAATAGTCCCATGGCAATTTGAGTGGTCAGTATAATTTCTGGATAGTTCGCGTTAAATCCACCCGCAGCGAGATGCTTGCTGTAGATGCCGTAATAGGCCCAAATCAAAACCAAGGCGTAGGCGCCTCTCTTAAAAATCAACAATTGAGAGAGCCCGATAGCCATACCAACGCTTAGTATTACTATGGTCCACAAAGAGGCTGTGATTCCGAAAAAAGGCGTCTCAAAGGTTGAAAAATAAGCGGTAAAATTGGCTATGGTCGCCACAGTAATCCATCCAAAATAAACAGTGAAAGGCAGTCTTAAAAAAACAGCTTGGGCAAAAGATAATTTAAGCGGATTTAAAAGGATGTTCAGCCGAATCAAAGTCAAGAGTAATAAGAGCATTATCCCTAAGGAAAGAACTATTAATTCGTAATGCCATACAAAAATCCAGCAGCTGTTTAAAACACTATTAGCGATAAATAAAGTCAAAACAGATTTAGGCAGTTTGTCAAAATTTTTTTGAAATAAAACAGCCAAACTAAAGCCCAGTAAAAGAGTGTATATCAATCCCCAAATGGCAAAGGTTGAACCTGATGGAGTAAACAAATTGGCATACTGATCAGAAATTTCACCTGTGGTTTTGTTGTTTATAGGAAGAATATTGGCTAAGGCGTTTACGGTTACCATTTGAATAAACCCAATGAGTACAATCGTTTTAAGTACAACGCCTTTCATAAAACCAGTTTAAAAATCCTTCTTTACAATTTAACAAATAAATAAGAATCCTCTGTTTTTTTTGTTTTTTCTTCGTTAAACAAAATGGATTTTTTCACGTCTAAGTAACCAAACAATTTAACTAATGAGTTTAACTATTTCTAAAGGACAAAACAAAGAGCTTTTAACGCTTGGCCTACTCCTATTTATTTCAGGCTGTATTGCTAAAATTCCTTTTTTAATCGATTATCCTGAGGATTCATTTTACGCCCATTTTATAGGAGTTATTCTGGTACCAACATGGTCTTACTACATCGCTTATAAACGAAATAATGCGCTGAAATATCCGCTTATCAGTGGATCAGTAGCGCTACTGGTCGCCTTCTTTTTAAAGTTTTTCTTTGGTTTTACAGAGGGAGATTCCTTTGGTATTGCATTGATTCATTCAGTTATCATATTTCTGTTTTGCATTGGTTTCGCTTTTTTAGGATCCAAATGGAACAACCCTGAAGAGCGGATGCGCTACCTCAAATTTTTGATTGATACCGCAGTGGTTTCTGGATTGCTGCTCATTAGTGGTGTTGTTTTTTCTGGCATAACCATTGAGCTTTTTACCCTAACAGCATTAGATATTGAAAGCTTTTATTTTGAAAATGTAGTGGTATGGGGGTTACCTGCGATTCCAATTGTCGCCAGCTATCTGGTTTTAAATCATCCCGATGTGGTTGAAAAAGTCACTCCTCTTCTGTCTAAAATCTTCAGTCCCCTTGCCTTTGTGGCGCTTGTATTATTTAGCATTGCGCTGGTCTTTGCTCCCAACAACATCTTTGAAGATCGCGAATTGTTATTGCTTTTTAATCTGATTTTGCTTGCGGTGTGCGCGCTTATCTTATTTTCAGTCAGTGACAAAAATTTAAATCAAAGACAGTGGAAAATTATTCGTTTGCTGAGCTACATAACAGCTCTTGATAATTTAATTGCCTTGCTCGCCATAGGTTATCGCATTTTTGAAAACGGTTTAACTCCAAATCGATTTACTTTGATTGGAATCAACTTAATGCTCTTTATTCAGCTACTATTGCTCAACAAACAATTGTATAAGACCTTCTCAAAAGATTCCATGGCGCATGCTACAAAAAGTGTTTCTGGAAGGTATCTCAACATCTATTTATGGTGGTCTATCGCCATACTTTTTGTGGTGGTTCCTTTTTGGTTTTAGCCTTTTTAAACTCAAAAAGAAACTTCCTTTCATCGAATATTCGAAGGGACAACTTGCAAGAAACAACTAAACGTGCTTTTTTGATTTTCATCTAATATTTCTATGCTAACCTCTTGAAAGCTATATTTTTAAAACGCTTTCATAGCATAGTGAATACATAACCAAAAATGAACGCCAGGATTTTACTGGCGTTCATTCATCGAATTTTTTAAATATTAAAAAGTATTTCGCGTTATAGCCTTAGTACACATGGAATACAGCAAATGAAGAACTGGTATAAATTGAAAAAGAAAAATCATTTTTTAACTGAAGAAGAGCGGCTCAACGAATTGCGGCAAATCGTTCACAAAATAAAATCCGAATATATTGATGATGTGGCCAATAGCGCTCACAAAGATCAAATCACTATAAGACAAGCCATTAATCATCTCGATGAATTAGATTTAGAACTCAAAAATCTAAACCGAGAATTTTAATATCATGTTTAAATTGCAATATACTATTTAGTTGAAATAATTTTATATCTTAGAAGCGTATTGAATAGCAATTCTTGCTTCTTTAATTAGTCTTTAAACGCCGGTTCTACTGGCGTTTTTTTATTTATCCTCCGCTTTTATTTTACCCGCTTCACGCACTTCATTTCCGATCTGTTCGGTAAGTGCATCGCCCAATACCATTCGTATTGAATCTGCGATTTTCAATATTTCTCGAGTTTTTTCAGGATGCTTGTCGGCAATATTAACAGACTCCGTTGGATCGTCAATCAGATGGTATAATTCTGGGGCTTCAATTTTGTTCATTTCATAATTGATGGGAAGGCCGTCATCTGTTCCTACACGACCATTTAAAGACCTATAAGTATGGGGCAAATACAATTTGTAGTCTTCATGGCGAATGGCGTGAAGTTCATTAACGCGATAATAAAAAAAGAAGTTCTTGTGCGGACTTACTGCTGAAGCATTGGTCATCAGTGGAACCAAGGACTTACCGTCAATCTTGAGCTCAGGCATTTTAGCCTTAGTCCATTCGGCAATTGTGGGTAGCCAATCTATTCCCATGGCAGGCTGGTCAATGATTTTTGGAGATTTTATCGATTTGGGATAAGACACGATGGCCGGAACCCTATGACCTCCCTCCCAATTGGTGCCTTTGCCTTCTCTGTAAATGCCAGATGAACCTGAATGTCCGCCGTATGATAGCCAGGGGCCATTGTCTGAGGTAAATACGATAATAGTATTCTCTAAAAGGTCTAAATCTTCGAGATGTTGAACAAGACGTCCAACCTCATGGTCTATTTCGTGAATAACATCTCCGTATAGCCCTCGATCTTGGGTTCCTTCAAAATCTTCATGGGCAAAAAGTGGCACATGAGGTTGTGGGTGTGGCAGGTAAACGAAAAATGGTTGGTCTTTATGAGTGCTGATAAAATTTATAGCTTCTTCGGTAAATTCTCGAGTTAAGGTCGATTGATCGGTCAATTTTCGAATGGGCTCTTCATTTTTATAGAGAAAAATATCGTCAAAATTGAACCAGCTTCCTTGTTGTGGATGATAAGGCCACATATCATTGGAGTACAGAATACCGTAGAATTCATCAAATCCTTGCTTGGTAGGTAAGAAAGGAGCCGCATCCCCAAGATGCCATTTTCCAAAGATTCCGGTGGCATAGCCCTCTTCTTTTAATAGTTCTGCTATTGTCGTTTCAGCAGGATTCAAGCCGATTTTTGCATTGGGCATAAAGGCGTTGTGAATGCCTATTCGATTGGGGTAACATCCCGTCAAAATAGAAGCTCTCGAGGCGGAGCAAACGGGCTGAGTCGCGTAATAAGAAGTAAAATAGACTCCTTCTCTCGCCAATTTATCGAGGTTGGGAGTACTGAAATCTTTTGCTCCATAAATTCCCAAATCGCCGTATCCTTGATCGTCGGTGAGAATAAAAATAACATTGGGTGGAGTCTGTTCAAGTGTCGCCTCTGAACAAGACAATAAACACAAAACAAAAACGAAAGCGTATGTTCTCATGGCCTTTAAGTTTGGTCAAATTGCTAGCTGAAGTTACGAATTCATCTCCCAAAAATTTATTCAGCATTTAATATCTTTAAAATGAAATTACATCTCGATGAAAATCTATTCTTATCTACTGAGCCTAACGCTGTTGGCATTGGTTTCATGTAAACTAAAAAAAGCAGAAACACCTCAAGAGCTAAAACCCTTAACCTACTTAGCGCTGGGTGACAGTTATACCATCGGAGAATCTGTGGCTGAAGCAGGACGCTGGCCTCTTCAATTGGCCAAGGCCATAGAACCCTCAATTAAGCGGTCGATACACACGACTATAGTGGCTAGAACTGGATGGACTACTGATGAATTAGATCAGGGCATAAATGAAGCCTCTTTAGACAGTAACTATGATTTGATTTCGCTTTTGATTGGAGTAAATAATCAATATCGTGGGCGATCGCTCGAAGAATACAAACCAGAATTCGAATCCTTATTAAAAAGAGCCATAGCTTTTAAAAGGGATGAAAACAGTGCTGTTTTTGTAGTTTCTATACCCGATTACGGGGTAACTCCTTTTGTGCAAAATTCAAATCGAGACCCCGAACAGATTGCCTTAGAATTAGATTCATTTAACAAGGCAGCAGAACAGATTTGCATTCAATATGGCGTTCCATTTTACAATATTACTCCCATTTCAAGAGTAGCCGCGAATGAAGCTGATCTAATCGCAGAAGACGGCTTACATCCTTCGGCTGAAATGTATCGTCAATGGGTAGAGCATTTTAGTTCGGCCATAGCCGATAAACTCCTTTCGAATGAAATTCCCTAAGTTTTATTTCGTAATCCTGGCCCTTTTTACTGGGGTACTTCAGGCGCAAGAGTTTAATGCCGCTAAGGCTGATTCTATTGTAAACGCAGGTATTCAAGCTCAAGCCTATCCAGGAGCTCAGCTCTTGGTTTTTAAAAAAGGACAGGTCGTTCATCACAAATCTTATGGCTACCACACCTACGATTCTTTGGTTCAAGTTAAAGACCATCATTTGTACGATTTGGCTTCGGTAACCAAAATTCTCGCAGGTACACTTTCGTTTATGAAAGTTTATGAGCAGGGCGGCATTGATCTCAACACTCCGGTCAAAACCTATTTTGAACGTCTTAAAAACACCAATAAACAAAACTCAACTTTAAAAGAAATCCTAAGTCATAGTGCAGGATGGCAGCCTTATATAGCACATCAAACGACGCTTAAACGCAAAAGTGGCCGCTATAAAAAAAGAGGAGTCTCCTTGGAGCAATCTGCCAAATATCCAACAGCCGTTTACGATAATCTTTATGCACATAAAGACTACAAAAAATTAATTTACAAGCGCATTGCAAAAACAAAGCTGAGAAAAAAAGGAGAATACCTTTACTCAGGCCTTTGGTTTTTTCTGCTTCCAGAGTGGATAGAAAAGCGCACTGGGCAGCCTTTTTCTTCCTTTTTATCGGATTCATTTTACACCCCTTTGGGGGCAGATCGATTGGGCTTTTTACCCTTAAAAACATTTTCAAAAGAAGAAATTGTTCCTACTGAAGTCGATGCGTTTTTTAGAAATGATCTGGTACAGGGATGGGTGCATGACGAAGCTGCTGCACTTATGGGAGGTGTTTCTGGAAATGCTGGTCTTTTTGGAAATGCAGAATCCATTGCAAAAGTTTTAGAAATGTTGTTCAACGGGGGAACCTACCAGAACCGATCTTATTTGAAAAAATCTACCATTGATCTTTTCACTCAAAAGGCGTATCCCAATCAAACCAATCGAAGAGGTTTGGGCTTTGACAAACCTGATTTTTTACTTGAGCAGACCTATCCTTCTAAGAGCCTATCACCCCAAAGTTATGGCCACACTGGCTTTACAGGTACTTTTGTTTGGGTAGATCCGGTGTATGAAACCTTTATTGTTTTTTTAACCAATCGTGTTTACCCCAGTCGTTCCCAAAGAGGTTTGTATCAACTTGGGATTCGCTCTAAGCTGGTCGAATTGAGTATAGCTTTACCTTAAGTGCCTAATTCGCGCTCATCTTGCGCATCTTTTGAGCTAAGTCTGTGATGGCCTTGGCATACCTATTGTCCCATTCTTTAAGTTTTTTGGTTCTTTGAATGGCGAGCTCGTATTCGATTCCCGGTAAAATCCAAGAAGCGTATCCCGAAAATGGATCTGATGAGGCGTAAATGGATTTAAACCAATCGCCATAATACATTCCTTTTTGGTCGATAAAGCTTTTTTCTAATGCGATCAATTGTCGATTTAAGAATTGAATTTCTACTGCGCTTAAACCCCTATCATTTACCCTATTCGACAAGTTTTCTGTGGCAGATGCTGCAGCCGCGCTTAAATCCGCTATCGCTTGACGGGTTTTTTCAAAACCTTTAAAATCGGATTTTAATTGTCGTACTTTTTCTTCAGCTCGATCGAAATGCATCTTTAAATCATTGGGATATCTATTGAGATCATATGGAATCAGCGTGGCATTAGCCAATCTCAAACTCATAATACCTGCAAACTTTTCTATGGTCGGACCCATTTGAAATTCAGGGTCAACATAGCGCTCGTAATAACGAAAGGAGTCATAGTTCGAATGGTAAACGGTAGTACCTCCTGCTCCACCGCTCATTGAAGGTACCCCGACGTGCATGTAAAATCCGATGTGGTCAGAACCCCCTCCTAAATTTCCGATTGAAGGCGTTTCTTTAGCACCCCTCCACTGATCGTACAAGGACAAATCTGAGTAGGGATAATCAACTTGTTTGGCAGAAGCCAACACTAACTCTTTTAAACTAGGCGAAGAAGAGGCTCCAAATCGTTTTCCTGATACTCCACCATCAAAATTCATATAGGCCACAGCCTTCGCATTGAGTTCATCTCGCATCTCTTCTACCCATTCTGCAGAGCCAATAACCCCGTGCTCTTCAGCATCCCAATGTCCGATTAAAATCGACCTTTTTGGTCCTTTGCCTTCGTTTACCAATTTTCCTAAAGTCTCGCTTAAACTAAGTAGCATGGCCGTTCCACTATTGGGATCTGTAGCTCCAAAACCCCAAGCGTCGAGGTGACAACCTAAAATGATCCATTCATCTGGATAGACGCTACCTTTTACAGTTCCTATTACATTATGTACTCGAACAAATTCTCTAGGCTGTTCTACTTTGAGGAATACTTTTAAAGCAGATCCTCCTTGAAGTCTATAGGTAAACGGAAGACCTCCTTGCCATCCGCTTGGCACTGCATCTCCATTCATCTGACCTAAGATTTCTTTGGCCGCGCCATAACCAATAGGGGTAACCGGAATGCTATGCAATTGTGCATCTTCTGGTTTTTTGCGTTTTATTTTAATATCCCCATCTAAAGGCAAGGCCGGTTCATAAGGAGTAAGCGGGTCGCCTGTAAAATCTTCAGTCAATAAAGATCCCCTCTGTATGGTGCTTTCAGAATAGTAGGGGCCTTCTGGATACACCAGGCCTTTAAAATATCCACTATCTATAGGGTCTGTGTAAATGATAAGACCAGCTGCTCCAGCAGCCTCAGCGAATTTAGCCTTGTAACCTCTAAAGTTTCCTCCGTAACGCGCAATGACGATTTTACCCCTGACATCGACTCCCATTTCTTTGAGCTTTTCAAAGTCTTCTTTTCTCCCGTAGTTCGCGTAAACAACCTCTGCGGTTACCTCGCCAGAACCTGAATAGGCATTCCATCCTTTCCATAAATCTTCATCCTCAGAAAAAGGATCGCCTTCAACGATATCTTCCTTCATTGATAAGGGTTGCCTTTTAGGTTGCACGATTTCGAGGTAAGATTCACCAGGAGCTTTAGACATATAGATATCATAGGGATACTTCTTGACTGCCAAGCCTGCATTGTTCATGCTTTTGGCGATATAATCAATGACATCATTATTGGCCTTACTACCCGCGACATGCGGTTTTTTAGTCAATTCTTTGAGGTGTATTTTAAACCGTGTATCGTCAATCAAACTAGTGAAGACCTCTTCGGTGGCGAGTTGATTTTTCCAGTCTGAGGCTGTAAATCCTGTTTGTGCAACAGCACTTAGACTTGTTAAGCAAAGTAGTAAAACACATTTTTTCATAATTCAGAACTTTTGAATTCGCAATCCACTAAATGTAACTATTTTTAGAGGTATTCAATATTTTAATTTCATGAAAAAGCTAGCATTTGTTTTCAGTTTGATGGTATGCAATTCGATATGGGCTCAAAATCAAAAAGAACTCGAGCAGGTCGTTATGCAAGAAGTTCAATCCAGTTTTGAGCAGTTCAAAGCTTTACTAAGCATCCCTAATGATGCCAATTATCCCGAGGATATCGCACAAAACATCAATTGGATAGAATCTGCTTTTGAAGCAAGAGGATTTTCAACTGTACAAATCGAAACTGAGGGCGCTCCACTTGTATTGGCTCAACGCAATTTTCACAAAAAAGCCTCTACTCTTTTGGTGTACTTGCAGGTTGACGGACAGCCTGTTGATTCGAGTCGATGGTTTCAAGAAAACCCTTATAAGGTGGCTTTAAAAGCTCAAAACAGTGATGGAAGCTGGAGTGAAATGCCGTGGGAAAACATAAAAAACTACGACCCCGAATGGAGAATATTTGCGCGTTCTGCCAGTGACGCCAAAGGACCTATTACCATGTTTTTAAGTGCTGTAGATGCACTAGAGCGCCTAAAAATGATTCCAGATTTTAACCTCAAGGTCATTTTAGATTTTGAAGAAGAACTGGGTTCTCCCAACCTTCCTGCAGCAGTGCTTCAAAATAAAGAGCTCCTAAAAGCCGATAGACTTGTGATTTTCGATGGCCCAAGGCACCGTCTGAACAAGCCAACGCTGACTTTCGGGGCAAGGGGAATTTCTACGATTCAACTCACTACCTATGGCCCAATTGTACCTCAGCACAGTGGTCATTTTGGGAATTACGCGCCAAACCCTGCCTTTAAATTGGCCAGATTGCTCTCGAGCATGAAAGACGAAGAGGGTAGGGTGTTGATTGAAGGCTATTACGAGGGTGTGGTTTTAGATGAGGAAACCAAAAAAATATTAGCCCAAACTCCTCAAGACGACGAGCTACTCAAAGAGGTTTTACAATTGGCCGTTTTTGATAAAGTTGCCGACAACTATCAAGAAGCCATTCAATATCCTTCACTCAATATCAGAGGTATGCAGTCGGGATGGATTAACGAAGAAGTTCGAACTATTGTTCCCGCATGGGCAAGAGCTGAAATCGATGTGCGATTGGTCAAAGAAATTAGTGCAGAGCGCTTAATCGGATTGATTCAAAAACACGTCGAAGATCAGGGCTTTCTGGTGCTGGATAGAGAGCCTACAAAAGAAGAGCGAAAAACTCATAAGAACATCGCTACCATGACTTCTGAAATTTCTTACCAATCTTTTAGAACCGATTTAAATGGACCTACGGGTAAATGGCTACAATCGGCCTTGATCAGAGGCTTCGATGAGAACCCCATTTTACAACGTATGAGTGGAGGGTCTATTCCTATCGCTCCTTTTGTCAATGCCTTGAATGTTCCTGCGGTTACTGTTCCCACTGTGAATAGAGACAACAACCAACACAGTCCAAATGAAAATATTAGACTGGGCAATTATGTCGAAGGAATAAAGACAATATTGGCTATCTTAACCGAACCTTTTTAACTAAAAATATTGCAAAAATGAATAGAGCATTACTACTTACACGCGCCGTTTTCGGCTTTTTAATCGTTTACTTACACGGTATTCCAAAACTTATGGGAGGCCCTGAGAGATGGCAAAGACTGGGAAGTTCATTGACCGGTTCTCTGGGAATTGAAGGCGTCAATATTTTCTTTGGGTTTATGGCCATGATGGCGGAAACACTCGGGGGGCTACTGATTTTAATCGGATTGTACACTAGAATAAGCGCATCCTTTTTGGCCTTTACTATGCTTGTTGCATTTTCTGGGCACCTGGCAAGAGATGGCTTTGCAGGATCTGAAAAACCCCTTTTATTCTTGGCTTATTTTGTCGGTTTAATCTTAAGTGGTGCCGGCACCTTTAGTGTCGATAAGCTCAGGAGAAAAAAATAATTTTCTCAAAGCTGATTAAACCTTTTGATTTGGCTTTAATCAAAGAATCAAACGACTAACTATATGATGACAAGAAAGAAATTTTTGAATTATTCAGCGCTGGCTACGGCTAGCCTGTTAACCCCCTCTTTTATGATGAACGCTAAAAATTATGCCTTGGGGCTCGGTTTGTTTTCAGTTCCCAAAGGATTGAATGACGATCTTGAAGGAACCCTTGATATGCTCGCCTCTATTGGTTTTAAAGAACTTGAAGTTTTTGGGCCTTATACCTTTAGCGATGAGAAAACAAAACAAGAATGGGCTGCCACTTCTCAAATGCTGGGCTTTAGCGCAAGTGGGTTCTACGGTCACACTCCTGAAGATTTTGGCGCAAAAGTAAAAGACAGAGGAATGAGCATTCCCTCCATGCACACAGACATAGAAACCTTACAACACAATATGTCTGCACTCGGAGAAGCGGCACGAAAAATCGGTGCCACCTATGTGGTTTTACCCGCCTTGCCAGAACCCTATAGAAAAAATATGGACGACTACAAGCGAAGTGCAGAACTCTTCAATGAGATTGGTAAAAATGCACGTGAAGAGGGTATTCGCTTTGGCTATCACAATCACGGATACGGTCTAAAACCGTGGGGGACAGAGAGACCTATAGACCTTATACTCGATCAAACTGATCCTGACTTGGTGTTTTTTGAAATGGATTTGTTTTGGACCACTGCAGGAGGCATCAATCCCATAGAATTATTAGACAAACATCCCAACCGATACAAAATGCTTCACATCAAAGACATGAAGCCTATTAAAGAGTTTGAAGGAGATGGATCGAGCCCGCAGGAGTGGTTTGGCTTGTTTCCGAATATGACCTCTTGCGGAAAAGGAGATATCGATTTAGAAGGGATTATTAAAAAGAGCAAAGCAATTGGTGTTGAACATTTCTTTGTCGAGCAGGATATGGTCATGCAGCCTGAAGTTGCACTCAAAGAGAGTTTTGATTACTTAAAAAACCTGTAATGAAACTTCGCGCATTCGCATACCTCGGACTTTTTTTATTGGGCTTTGGACTATTCTTTGCTCAGGGGCAATCGAGCCCGAGTATTGAATCGAAATACGTAAAGAGTATTGCCAAGCTCAAAAAATCAAAAGAAGTCAAACGTGCTTTTCAAGAGATCTTAGCCTTAGAAGACAAGACGCTAGAGCGTCATATTGCGCTTACTGAAATTCCTGCACCTCCTTTTAAAGAACAAAAGAGAGCTGTAGCAATGCAAGAATATTTCACTTCGCTTGGGGCGGATTTTGTCTGGATAGATGAGGTAGGCAACGTTCTAGCCTTAGTCGAGGGAAGTAAAGGAAATTTAAATATTGCCGTAGATGCGCATTTGGATACGGTGTTTCCAGAAGGTACCGACGTTAGGGTTCGAATTCAAAACGACACCCTTTACGCCCCTGGAATTGCCGACGACACAAGAGGACTGAGTATGCTTTTAACGCTGTTAGAAACCTTGAGAACCACCGGGATACAGCCAGAACACAACCTTCTATTAATCGCTTCTGTAGGTGAAGAAGGGCTTGGAGATCTCAGAGGTGTTAAACATCTCTTTAGAAAGGATGGCCCTAAAATTGACAAATGGATTTCAGTTGACGGAGGCTCTTTGGCAAGGGTTAATAATCAAGGACTGGGTTCTTATCGATATCGAGTTCACTTTGACGGTCCTGGAGGACACTCGTGGGGGGCTTTTGGTCTTGCCAATCCTCATCACGCCTTAGGTGGAATGATCAGCAAATTCGTTCAATATGCAGATGCTTACACAAAATCTGGCCCTAAAACCTCCTATAATATTGGAACGATTCGCGGTGGAACCTCTGTAAACTCCATTCCTTTCGAATCTGTCATGGAGGTGGACATTAGATCCATTGAACCTTCGCGCTTAGACGATATGGAAGAGCTTTTGAAACAGGCCGCTAACGAAGCTTTGATCTATCAAAACAGCATTAAACGCAGAGGACCTGACTTGAGCTTGAGAATCGACAAGATTGGCAATCGACCATCGGGAAAACTGTCAGAAAGCCTGCCTTTGATTCAATCGGCTTTGGCTGCATCACAATCTTTTGGGGCGGAACCTCAACTCACCATTGGGTCGACCAATTCAAACATTCCCATTTCAAAAAATATTCCAGCGGTTACTATTGGTATTGGTGGCAGAGGTGGTAAAGCGCATTCTCTTGATGAGTGGTGGACCAATGACAATGGCCATCTTTCTATTCAAATGCTTTTGCTACTGACCCTGAGCCAAACGGGGATCAATTAGCCTTCAAAAAGCCCTCTTCGAGTAAAGGAATTTGAAAACGCTCAATTTCAGAGCGCTGGTGCGCTTGGCGAAAATACGCGTCTGCCTGCTCAATGAGCTGTGGATGCTGTTCAGCAATATTGTTCTCTTCTGCCGGATCTTCTTTCAAATTATAAAGCTCAAGACTCGGCGGCAGTTTATCTTTCAGATGAGCCCAAACGAATTTGTAGTCGCCAAAACGCAGTGCTAACTGTCCTCCATATTCAGGAAACTCCCAATATAAATAGTCGTGCTGCTTCTGATTGTCCTGCCCGAGTAAAGTGGGCAAAAAACTAATCCCATCCTGCTCAGAGGTGATTTCAAAAGAGGCTAACTCAGATAGAGTTGCCAATAAATCGTATTGTATTGAGATGTGGTCAGTTTCAGATCCGGCGCTAATTTTATTCGGCCATGAGGCAATCATAGGTACGCGAATACCTCCTTCATAAACAAAGCCTTTTCCGCGTCCACGCTCTTCACCAAAAGGACCTGAGGAATTAAAAAACCCTCCATCGGTACCTCCAGAAAAAGTAACGCCGTTGTCAGAGCTAAACAAGATTAGCGTGTTTTCGTACACTCCCTTTTCTTTTAGTTTTTGAACGAGTCGGCCAACGTTTTCGTCAAAGTAGGAAATCATTGCCGCGTAAGTAGCTCTGGGGGTTTGATTGGGAAAGTATCCTTTGTCTCCCAAATAGGGTTCTTCTTCTCCAAATTTTTGAATGTAATGATCTACCCATCGCTGCGGTGCCTGTAAAGGGTTGTGCGGAATTGGTGAGGCCCAATACAAAAAGAAGGGTTCTTCATTGGAGGCCTCTTCGACAAAAGCACTCATTTTATCGTACATCAAATCCGGTGCAAAATCATTGAGTTTAAAATTACTGTAGCTCTTCTCATCGTATGGGTCGGCCCCTTCTTCGAGTTTTGTATGAGGTGCAATCGCCTCATTGTTGAGGTAAACTCGATTGAGATTTTCGTATAAATGCGTGGGATAAAAAGTGTGAGCGATGCGTTGACAATTATAACCGTAGAAGTAATCAAAACCCATTTTGGTTGGAACAGAATGAGAGTCTGGCGAGCCTAACCCCCACTTACCGACCATTGCTGTTTGATAACCTGCTGACTTTAAATAGTGCGCAAGGGTTTTAGTGTTTTCGGGCATAGGTCGTTGACCCTCTAAGGTTGAGTCTTTGACCATTTCATGGTAATCCCAAACCTTTCCTCTTGATCTCATCTCATCATTTCCTCTGATGAAAGCATGGCCAGAATGTTGTCCTGTTAACAACATATATCGAGCTGGAGCACAAACAGGTGCACTTGAATAATGCTGTGTAAACTTCATGCCAGAGGCAGCTAAAGCATCTATGTTGGGCGTTTCTATCTTTAGTTGTCCATAAGCTCCAAGCTCACCATATCCTAAGTCATCTGCTAAAATGTAGATGATGTTAGGTCTTGTTTCTTTTAATGTCTTTGAAGGAGTGCAAGAATTTAATCCAAAGATTGCCATAAGGATTACCGGTACACTTTTAAACAAATGCTGTGTGCTAAGCATAATAAATAACTTTTGAATTGTCTGCAGTTAGAATGTCATTATTAAACCAATAATAGTAAATTTATGAAACACCTTGAGATTTACTGCATTGATTTTGATGGGATAAGGGTATTTGCTTCCCACAAAAAATGGTCTTAAATTTTAGGTGCACTAACTGAACTAACTAATGAAAAAACAATGGTCTCTGGTCTTACTCTTTGCAGTAAGCCTCAATTTCGCGCAACAAGGAATTCCGAATTATCAGCCCTCTGAAGAAAATTTAAACGCACGTGAGTGGTTTCAAGAAGCCCGTTTTGGACTCTTCATTCACTGGGGAGTGTACAGTCTTTTAGGAGATGGCGAATGGGTGATGAACAATCAGAATATTGCCGTTGACACCTATGAAAAATTACCTTCCTTTTTTAATCCCATTGACTTCGATGCAGAAGAGTGGGTGGCAATGGCCAAAAATGCCGGTATGAAATACATCACCATCACCAGTAGACATCACGATGGTTTTTCAATGTTTGATACCGCCGCAGAAGACTATGACATTGTAGATGCCACCCCTTTTAAACGAGATGTCTTAAAAGAGTTGGCCGCGGCCTGTAAAAAGGCTGACATTAAGTTGTTTTTCTATTATTCTCTGCTGGATTGGAGAAGTGATGATTACTATCCTCGTGGTCGTACAGGTTTAGGTATAAAAGGTCGTGAAAACGGAGATTGGAATGCGTATATCGCCTTTATGAAGCAGCAGCTCACCGAGCTTTTAACGAACTACGGAGAAATTGGAGGCATATGGTTTGACGGGCATTGGGACCAAAAACAATGGGACGGAAAAAAATTCGGCAAACTCAATGTTGATTGGCACTATCGCGAATTGTATCAGTTAATTCACGATTTACAACCTCATGCTTTGATCGGAAACAACCATCATATTGCTCCCATTTCAGGAGAGGACTTTCAAATGTTTGAGAAAGACCTTCCCGGACAAAACACCACAGGCTGGGGAACTTCAGCTTCAGATATCGGTCAATTGCCCTTAGAGGTTTGTGAGACCATAAACGGGTCTTGGGGATTCAACCTTCAAGACGACAAACATAAATCGTCTAAAGAACTTATTCACTTATTGGTTAAATCTGCTTCTTACGGCAGTAACCTTTTATTAAACGTGGGGCCAATGCCCAATGGAAAAATTCAAACGGAACACCTCAAATCACTTTCAGAAATTGGATTGTGGCTCGATCAATACGGTGAAACGGTATACGGCACAAAGGCTGGTATTTTAGAACCCGATAATCAATTGGCTTCTACCCGAAAAGACCGCAAAGTTTACCTTCACGTACTCGACCCAGAACACAATGTCATCTTTTTAAGAGATGTTCCTGAAAAAATCAAATCGGCCAAACTTTATGGAACCTCAAAAAAGGTGAGATACGAACAAAACGACTTGGGATTGACAATCGCTATTCCAAAAGCTGAAATGAATCCTATTAATACCATTATTGAGTTAGAACTCAAATAGTCCTGATGCAAGACCTTCAACATAAAACCGTTGTCATCACCGGAGGCGCAAGTGGAATTGGAGAGGCCTTGGTTCGCACTTTTGCGCAAGCTGGAGCCCGAGTTTACCTCATCGACACCAATTCGAATCAAGCAGAACAAGTGGTCGAATCCATCGGTTCAGAAAAAGTTAAATTTTTATACTGCGATATCAGTAAAAACGCAGATTTTCATCAGCTTGCGACCAAAATTGAAGGGGAACATCCGGTAGATATTCTCATCAATAATGCAGGAATCGCTCACGTGGGATCACTTGAAAAAACAGATGTAGACGATTTAAACCGATTGTACGAGGTCAATATTAAGGGGGTCTACAATGGAATGCACGCCTTTATTTTACACATGAAACAACGTAAAAAAGGGGTAATTCTAAATATGGCTTCAATAGCCTCGAGCGTGGGTATAAGTGATCGCTTTGCGTATTCTATGACCAAAGGAGCTGTACTGACCATGACCTATTCTGTAGCCAAAGATTATGTTGAACACGGCATTCGCTGCAATAGCATTTCGCCAGCACGGGTTCACACCCCTTTTGTCGATGGTTTTATCAGAGAAAACTATCCTGAAAAGCAAGAGCAAATGTTCGCTCAACTCTCAAAAACTCAACCTATAGGCCGTATGGCTTCCCCTGAAGAAATCGCAAAGTTTGCGCTCTTTCTCTGTTCAGATGACGCCGCCTTTATTACCGGAACAGATTACCCCATAGATGGTGGATTTATAAAATTAAACAGTTAAATGAAACTCGCACGATACGGAGCCCAAGGGCAAGAAAAACCAGCTGTACTCACAAAAAACGGAGACCTCATTGACGTCAGCGCATTCACATCTGACTTCGATTCTGATTTTTTTGAACAGGACGGAATGCACAACCTAAAACAATGGTTGTCTGAGCATGAACAAAGCTGCCCTAAAGTCTCTCCTGATCAGCGACTAGCTGCTCCTCTGAGTCAGGTTTCTAAAATCATATGCGTTGGACTCAACTATTCCAAGCACGCCTCTGAAAGCGGAATGACGTTGCCGAAAGAGCCTGTCCTTTTTTTTAAAGCAAGCTCAGCCATTTGTGGTCCTAATGACCAAATCACCATACCTAAAAAGGCGACTAAACTCGATTGGGAAGTTGAACTCGGCGTAGTTATTGGCAAAAAGGCCACCTATGTTTCTAAAGCTGACGCCTTCTCTCATATTGCTGGATATGTTTTACACAATGATTACAGTGAAAGAGCCTTTCAGTTAGAACGCGAAGGCCAGTGGGTAAAGGGAAAAAGTCACGACACTTTCGCTCCACTTGGACCTTATTTAGTCGGACGAGATGAAATTGCAGACCCGCACAAACTAGATCTTTGGTTAAAGGTAAATGGTGAACGAGTTCAAGACAGCAACACTTCTGATTTGGTTTTTAAAATTGACGAATTGGTGAGTTATATCAGTTCATTTATGACCTTACTTCCCGGAGATATCATTTCTACAGGGACCCCATCTGGTGTTGGACTAGGATTTGATCCACCCAGATACTTAAAGGCAGGAGACCTAGTTGAGTTAGGTATTGAGGGATTGGGAGAAGCGCGACAAGAAATTATAAACTACCCTGAATGATCATTGACAGCCATCAGCACTTTTGGAACTATCACCCTAGCACTCATGCCTGGATCGACTCGAGTATGGCTGCAATAGCAAGAGATTTCAAACCCGCTGATTTAGAGCAGGTCTATGCGCAATCTGAGGTTGAGGGATGCGTTGCTGTGCAAGCGGCACAGACCGAACAAGAAACTGTAATGCTTTTGCATTACGCTCAACAGTACGACATTATAAAAGGCGTTGTAGGCTGGTTAGACCTCTGTACAAATGATATAAACGACAAGCTTGAGCACTACACCCAAAATGATTTTTTTAAAGGCCTGAGACATATCGTTCAAGACGAAGAAGACGATTTCTTTATGTTGAGGGATGATTTTCAGCAGGGCATTTCACAGTTGCAAAAGTTTGACCTCACTTATGACATCTTGATTTATCCCAAACAATTCGAAGCTGCCATAGCACTGACCCAAAACTTTCCAGATCAGTATTTTGTACTTGACCACTTGGGAAAACCCCAATACAATCTTCCGATGGATATGCATTGGGCAGAACAAATTGAGCAACTTGCAGACCAGCCCAAAGTTTACTGTAAACTCTCTGGAATTTTTACTGAAATCCAAACAAAACCCTGGCAGGTAGAGCAGATTCTACCCTATTTAGATCATGTTGTTCGCTGTTTTGGCATGGATAGGCTGCTTTACGGCTCAGACTGGCCGGTTTGTTTATTGGCATCAAACTTTAAGGATCACTTAGATTTATTGAAATCCTATTTTTCACTGAGCGACCAAAAGGATATTGAAAAAGTTTTTGCTACGAACTGTATTCACTTTTATGATTTATGAAAAAGTTAAGTTTCCTCTTACTACTGCTTGTTTTTTGTTGTGCACCACCAGCTCCTAGTCCAATAGGACCACTGCCTTCTGATCGGCAATTAAAATGGCAAGAGTTGGAGTACTACGGTTTTATTCATTTCAATATGAACACCTTCACCGACCTCGAATGGGGTACAGGAGGAGAAACGGCCGACACCTTTAATCCAGTGCAACTCGATACAGATCAATGGGCGAGAATTGCCAAAGAAGCAGGGATGAAAGGCCTTATTCTAACCGCCAAACATCACGATGGATTTTGTTTATGGCCAACAAAAACAACTGCGCACAGCGTAAAGTCAAGTGCTTGGAGAAATGGACAAGGAGATGTGTTGAGAGACCTTCGAAATTCCTGTGATAAATACGGACTTAAATTGGGGCTTTACCTCTCTCCTTGGGATCGAAACAACGAACACTACGGTACAGACACCTATGTCTCCATTTTTCACGAACAATTGCGCGAGCTGCTGACTGAATACGGTGAACTTTTTGAAATATGGTTTGATGGCGCAAACGGAGGTTTTGGCTATTATGGAGGGGCTAATGAAACCAGAAAAATCGACAATAAAACCTACTACCAGTGGGATAAAACCACCGAAATGGTTAGAGAATTTCAGCCTGATGCTGTCATTTTTAGCGATGGTGGACCAGATGTTCGCTGGGTGGGCACCGAAGAAGGATGGGCCGGAGAAACCAATTGGAGTACGATGCGTAGAGACGAGATTTACCCCGGTTGGCCAAAATATGTTGAATTGCGTTACGGACACCAAGATGGAACGCACTGGCTTCCCGCAGAAGTAAACACCTCTATCAGGCCAGGTTGGTACTACCACCCCAGAGAAGATCATCAGGTAAAATCAAAAAGCAGATTGGTTCAAACCTACTATGAGAGTATTGGGCGAAACGGAAACTTTTTGCTCAATATTCCGGTAGACCATCGAGGGCTAATTCACGAAGCAGACAGTGCTGCTATGATGCAATTGAGTCAACAAATAAAACTAGACTTTAAAGAAGACCTCATTCAGAAGGCAACTTTAAAGGCATCCAATGAAAGGGGAAATAATTATGGTGTAGACCGATTAAAAGATCGAGAAAAAGCATCTTATTGGGCAACAGCAGAAGAAGTGAATTCTGCTGAAATAGAAATCCAATTTGATGCCCCTGAAGAATTAAATAGACTTGTGTTAAGAGAATATATACCACTCGGTCAACGAGTTCAAGCTTTTTCGTTTTTAGCAAAAAATGAACAGGGTATTTGGGACACCTTGGTTCAGCAAACCACCATTGGCAACAAAAGAATACTTTCTTTTAAAAACACCTCTTCAAGTCATTTTAAACTGAAAGTATCAAAATCTAAGGGAAGTATTGTACTCTCTGAACTTGGGCTTTATCGCGCCCCAATTTTGTTGGAGCCACCAAAAATTAATAGAACGGTCTCAGGTCTTGTTGAAATAAAAGCCGCCGATGCAGATGCGACTATTTATTACAGTTTAAATCAAGACACCCCTTCTTCAACTTCTCAAGTATTCAGCGAGGCGATAAAATTACCTGAGAGAACAGTGGTCAATGCCGTGGCGTACGATGCGAAAACCAATACACAAAGTGAACCTACTCAGGTGTATTTTGACGTGTATAAATCTCCTTGGAAAACGCTGAACGAAGACCAAAAGGCTTCAGCTGCATTTGATGAAAATCCTACAACGGTATTCGAATCTAATTCAAGGGATCTGCGTATTGATTTTGGCAAAAAACAAAACCTAAAGGGATTTGAATTTCTACCCGACCAGAGGAGGTATCCCAAAGGAGTCATTTCGAGCTATAGTGTTTGGAAATCAAATAATGGTCGAAAATGGAAACTGGTACAAACAGGAGAATTTGCCAATATTACCAACGACCGAAAAGTAAAGAAGGTTTCATTTGAGAAATCACAACGAACCAGGTATTTTAGAATAAAGGCAGAGCGCATCATCGACACCCAAGAGTTTGTAAGTTTTGCTGAAATCAATATCATAACAGAATAAATCATGGATTTACAGCTCACAGATAAAGTCATTGTGGTCACAGGAGGAGACAAAGGAATTGGCAGAGCCATTGCTCAAGTTCTTGCTCAAGAAGGAGCCCTGCCCTTTATCATCAGCAGAAAAGAAAAAGATTGTCAAAGTTGTATAGCCGCAATCGAAAGTGAAGGAGGCCGAGCAGACTATGCGATCGCTGAACTAACGGATCTCAGCCAGTGCAAAGATGCTATTGAAAAGCTTATGCAACGTTATGGAAGAATAGACGGTGTTGTGAACAATGCGGGCGTAAATGATGGCGTGAGCTTAAAGCATGGCAGCTACACAGAATTTTTGAGCTCAATTGAAAAGAACGTCGGGCATTATTTCAATATGGTACAACTCTGCCTCGAAGGCCTTAAAACAAGCAAAGGAGCTATCGTAAATATCAGCTCTAAAGTAGCTAAAACTGGGCAAGGAGGAACCTCAGGTTATGCCGCCGCCAACGGTGCACGAAATGCACTTACCAGAGAATGGGCTGTAGATTTATTGCAAGACGACATTCGCGTAAACGCCGTGGTGGTTGCCGAATCGTACACCCCATTATACCAAAGATGGATTGAGAGTTTTGAAAATCCAGAGCTCAAAAAAAATGAAATTGAATCAAAAATTCCATTGGGTCAGCGAATGACTACCCCTGAAGAAATCGCTTCAACTGTTTGCTTTTTACTTTCTTCACGATCAAGCCATACCACAGGTCAAATCATACACGTCGATGGAGGATATACACATTTAGACCGAAGCATTTAAAACCCGGAACATGAAAGATCAGTTAATCGAAAAAAAATACACCCTTCCTTTTATTTTAATCACCTGTTTATTTGCCCTTTGGGGATTTGCCAATGCGGTAACAGACCCCATGGTTCAAGCCTTTAAAACCGTGCTTGAACTCTCTAACGCTCAGGCGTCTTGGGTTCAAATGGCTTTTTATGGCGGATACTTTTGTATGGCGCTTCCCGCGGCGCTTTTTGTCCGAAAGCAAGGCTATAAAAAAGGAGTCTTGTTGGGATTAGCACTCTATTTTATCGGGGCTAATTTATTTATTCCTGCAGCTCAATACGAGGCGTTTTGGTTCTTCTGTTTAGGCCTTTATGTCTTGACCTTTGGTCTGGCCTTTTTAGAAACTACCGCTAACCCCTATATTCTTGCGATGGGCTCAAAGACTACGGCGACCAGACGCTTAAATTTTGCGCAACTCTTTAATCCGGTTGGCCTCATTTTAGGTTTGGTCATCGCCCAACAATTTGTGCTTAAGAATTTGCAATCGGATAATATTGAAAACTACGCTTCATTAGATATCGCTCAAAAAGCCTTAATTCGATCTGCTGATTTAATGGTAATAAGAGATCCATATGTGGCCATTGGATTGGTGATTGCCCTGTTTTTTATCTTAATTCTGGTAACTAAAATGCCTGTAATTCAGTCAGAACAAGACCGTTTAGAATTAAAAAAAGGGTTTTCTGAACTCATCAAAAACAAGAGATATCGTTTTGGTGTAGGTGCTCAAGTTTTCTATGTTGGCGCCCAAATCATGTGTTGGACCTACATCTATCAATACGCCGAAAACATAGGAATCAGCAACACGACTGCAGCTAACTATCAATTCATAGCCTTTCTGCTCTTTTTTAGCGGAAGGGCCCTTTGTACGTATTTGATGAAATTTATTCCTTCTGCTCGATTGCTTAGCTACTTTGCCATCGGAGGATTTCTTTGTTCGGTAATGACCATGATGAACGAGTCTCTTTTAGGCATGTATTGCCTTATTGGGATTTCGTTTTTTATGTCGCTCATGTTCCCTACGATTTACGGAATTTCCCTAAAAAAATTAGATCAAGATCTATCGAAAATAGGCGCAGCCGGTTTGGTGATGGCCATTGTCGGTGGAGCCCTAATGCCTCAATTACAAGGTAGGATCATAGATTTTGGGGGGCGCGCTGTCAATGATATAAAAGTGCTCGGGGTCTCCGAAGTAAACTTCTCATTTGTTTTACCCGCACTTTGTTTTGTGTATATTCTCGCTTTTGGACGATTTATTTTAAAAGAAAATGAAGCATCATAGATATTGTCTTGCCCTTGATTTAAAGAACGATGAAGCACTTATCAGTGCTTATCTGAAACATCATAAAAACGTGTGGCCCGAAATTCAATTGAGTCTAAAATCTTCTGGAATAACCGCCTTGGACATCTACCGCGTAGAAAACCGGCTTTTTATGATTGTAGAGACCAATGAAGCCTTCAGTTGGGAGAAAAAAGAAATGGCAGATCAAAATAATCCGAAAGTTCAAGAGTGGGAAGAATTGATGTGGACATTTCAGCAAGCCTTACCAAACTCAAAAGAAGGAGAAAAATGGCGAATGATGGAAAAAATATATACCTTAACCTGAAGAAGTGAACACTAATTTACTCCTATAAATCATGAAAAAAATAAGCGTAAAAATTTTAAGTCTCGGGGCGATCTTAATGGTCTTTAGCCTCAATGCACAAAAGAAATACTCCAAGTCTTTTGTCAAGAAACAAAAACAAGAAATCAAGCAATGGGTTGAATCTGAACACAAAAACAGCCAGATTATGGTCGACAAAATTTTCAGTTTTGCCGAGCTCGGTTTTCACGAAGTAGAATCTTCGGCCTATCTCACCTCCATTCTAGAAAAAGCGGGCTTTGACATAGAATACGGAGTTTCAGATATTCCAACTGCTTGGTTTGCGAGATGGAAAAACGGAGACGGCCCTGTCATTGCCTTAGGAAGTGACGTGGATTGTATTCCCAAGGCTTCTCAATATCCCGGTGTAGCCTATCACAAGCCTATGGTAGAAGGTGCACCTGGTCACGGTGAAGGTCACAATGCAGGAATCCCTTTAAATGTGACAGCGGCTATCGGGGTTAAGCAAATGATGAAAGAACACGATATCCCAGGAACCCTAGTGGTTTGGCCCGGAATTGCTGAAGAACTCGTAGCTTCTAAAGCCTGGTTTGTACGAGACGGATATTTTGATGATATCGACATGTGTATTTTCACCCACGTGAGTAGTAATCTCAGTGTTTCATGGGGACAAGCTCGAGGAACAGGTTTAATTTCTGTAGAATACACTTTTGAAGGTGAAGCAGCACATTCTGCGGGAGCCCCTTGGAGAGGACGTTCTGCTTTGGACGCAGCCGAACTCATGAATATCGGTTGGAACTATAAGAGAGAACACCTACATCCACTCAAAAGATCACATTCAATATTTACCGATGCTGGTGACCAGCCCAATGTAGTGCCATCCAAAGCGTCTATTTGGTATTATTTGAGGGATATCACCTACGAAGGGATCATGAAAATGTACAATGACGCAAATAACATTGCCGAAGGTGCTGCTAAAATGACCGATACTGAAGTGAGTTCAAGAGTTGTTGGAACAGCCTGGCCCCGGCATTTCAATAAGGTTATCGCTGAGACCATGTATGAAAATATTCAAGATGTTGGATTACCAGAGTGGTCAGAAGCTGATCAAACTCTAGCTAAAGCCGTTCAAAAGGAAGTTAATTCGAATAGAACTTCTGGACTGTCTACAGAACTCAGTTCACTTGGTAAGCCCTCTCCTATTTTAGTTAGTGGTGGATCAGACGATATCGGAGATGTCTCGTGGAAGGTGCCTACGGTAACCATGAGATTTCCGTCAAATATTCCTGGTCTTCAAGGTCATCACTGGTCAAATGCCATTGCTATGGCAACTCCTATCGCACACAAAGGAGTGACCGCTGGAGCAAAAGTTGTGGCCATGACTTTGGTCGACTTTTTGTTGAATCCAACTTTAGTTGACCAGGCTAAAGACTACTTTACCAATGTGCAAAGTAAAGAAACCACCTATAAGCCTATGATTACAGAAAATGATCCGCCGCCTGTGGAGTTAAACACTGCAATCATGGAAAAGTTCAAGCCTCAGCTCTCTGAGTTTTATTTTGATGAAACGAAATACGACACCTATCTCGAGCAATTGGGGATTGAATATCCTACAATAATCAAAGAATAAGTAAAGGCCCGTTGAGGGCCTTTTTTTCTATCTCACTTTTGCTTTTTTGATCAGTCGAGCAAAGAGCGAAGGAAAAAATCTTCGAACCCAAACGGCATAAGACTCTCGTCCTATCAATTGAAGGCGCTTCTTTTTGGCAGTGGCTATGAGAATTTTATTAGCACAGTGCTCTGCAGTAATCCCATTGGCTTGGGCGTGATCCATTTTTCCAAGGGCGCTTCCGTCACCGATGAGTGCATTGACCGACACATTGGTTTGTACAAAGCCAGGAGCTGCCAGGGTAATATGTATTCCTTGTGATTCTAATTCTGCTCTCATCGAATCAAAAAAGCCGTGTAAGGCGTGTTTGGAGGCTGCATATGAAGACCTGTAAGGTGTGGGAATAAGACCTGTAAGACTTGTAACCACGATAAAGTGTCCGCCGCCTTTTTGCAGCATCGCAGGCAGTAAGAGTTTGGTGAGATGCACTGTTCCCAAATAGTTGACCTCCATCAGTTTATGATCGACATCGAAAATCGTTTCGGCCACTAGAGATCGTTGTGAAATACCTGCGTTGTGAAATACCAGATCAAAACCTTCGAATTTATGCACAAAGGCTTGGTGGTTTGCTCTGTCGCTGAGATCGAGCTCAGCAATTGTCACCTGGGCTTTAGAATGGCATTGCGCTGCAACCTGCTCAAGGGCATTAGTATTGCGCGAGGCCAAAACAAGTACAGTGTTGAATTTAGAGAGCGCTATGGCCAAAGCTTTTCCAATACCTGAAGAGGCTCCCGTAATCAATACCTTTTTACCTTCAAAATAGTGCTGCATTTAAGAATGTGTTTGGAGAAGTTGATCTATTTGAGTGAGTTCTTCTTGAGAAAAAGGTCCAGCTTCTAATGCTTTTAAAGAGTCTAACAACTGTTCTTTTCGACTGACACCTAATAGCACCGAAGTGATTCTCTTGTCTCTTAAAACCCAGGCCAAAGCCATTTGAGCCAAACTTTGCCCTCTTTGCTGGGCCATTTCATTTAAAGCATTTGCAAGTGCAATTTCATTTGGCTGGATTTGACCGGATTCAATTGCGCCATTACCTCGTCCAGAAGCTGCTCGGGAATCTTTTGGAATTCCATTAATATACCGATTGGTTAGAAGTCCTTGTGCTAATGATGAAAAGGTGATACAGCCCACGCCTTCTTCATCTAAAACATTGAGAAGCCCGTCTTCGACCCATCTATCGAGCATTGAATACTTTGGCTGATGAATCAAGCAAGGAGTTCCTAAGTCATTGAGTATAGCAATAGCCTTTTTAGTTTCAGCTGCATAGTAACTCGATATTCCCACGTACAGCGCTTTTCCTTGACGAACCATTAAATCTAAGGTGCGCATACTTTCTTCTAAAGGAGTATTGGGGTCTGGTCGGTGGTGATAGAAAATATCAACGTAATCGATTTGCATGCGTTTTAAACTTTGTTCGAGACTGGCCATAAGGTGTTTTTTAGATCCCCAATCTCCATAAGGACCATCCCACATGGGCCATCCTGCCTTGCTCGAAATGATGAGCTCATCTCTATAATTCATCAAGCCTTCTTTGAGAATTTTACCGAAAGTGATTTCGGCTGAACCTGGAGGAGGTCCGTAATTGTTGGCCAGATCAAAATGGGTTATTCCCTGATCAAAACTCAGATGGACCAATTCTTTGGCATTTTGATAATCGTCAATTTCGCCAAAGTTATGCCAGAGCCCTAATGAAAAAGTTGGAAGCAAAAGTCCGCTAAGTCCACACCTATTGTAGTGCATTTTGTCGTATCTACTCATCTTGTCAAATAATGAGGTTAAGTTGAAAAAGTTCTAGCTATAAATGTAGATAAAATTCTATCTTGCTTTAAAGTAGTCGTTTATGAAAATGCTTAAAGAACTCATTATACTATTTATTTTAGCCATCCCATTTGCTTTTCTTGGTATTCATTGGAACGATATTCCAAATGAAGTGCCGCTGCATTGGAATTCTGCTGGTGAAATCGATAGGGTTGGATCAAAAATGGAATTGATTCACGTTTGTCTTATGGTCAATATTCCAGTCTATTTAATATTGCTCGCCGTTCCCTATATCGATCCCAAAAAGAAGGTGAGCGCCAAATTGATTTTCAACCTAAGATTGGTTCTACAATTGTTTATGAGCGCAGTCTGCATATTCATCTTATTGTCTTCTGCCAAAGCCGATCTCATTTCGGTAGAATACATATTTGTACTTATTGGCTTACTCTTTTCTTGTCTGGGCCTCTATTTTAGAAACTTGAAACCGAATTACTTTATCGGTATCAGAACCCCTTGGACACTCGAAGACGATACCAACTGGTATAAAACTCATAAAATGGGAGGATATCTGTGGATTATTGGCGGTTTAGCTATTATGGCGTCTTTTTTCATTGTTCCTAAGGCATGGTTTATGACCAGCTTTTTCATCATTATCGGAATCTTAGTAATTGTGCCAATGGCCTATTCATTTTTGATTTTCAAAAGGAAATAAAAAATATATCTATCTGAAAATCAATTTATTAATTCGTTTATAGATAAAACTGATCATAATATACATATTATAGATAAAAATTATTGCGCCTGCTTTTTTATTTTTGTTTAGCTAAATCTTAATGAATATGGAACATTTAAAAAATGGAAACGGAAAGTGTCCTTTTGGATACGGTGAAGTAAAACAATCAGCTGGGGCAGGGACAGGCAATAGAGACTGGTGGCCCAATCAATTGAAGCTGAATATTTTGAGACAACACTCAAGTTTGTCCAATCCAAATGAGGCAGAATTTGACTACGCTGAAGCTTTTGGGCAACTCGACTTGGAGGCCGTTAAAAAAGACCTTCACGACTTAATGACCGATTCACAAGATTGGTGGCCTGCAGATTATGGTCATTACGGTCCTTTCTTTATCCGAATGGCATGGCATGCTGCCGGAACCTATAGAACAACAGACGGACGAGGTGGAGCTGGCGCAGGTCAACTTCGTTTTGCTCCACTAAATAGCTGGCCAGATAACGCCAACTTAGATAAGGCTAGGCTTTTACTATGGCCCATCAAACAGAAATACGGTAAAAAATTATCATGGGCAGATTTAATGGTGCTCACTGGAAACATGGCCTTAGAGTCGATGGGCTTTAAAACCTTTGGATTTGCCGGAGGTAGAGCCGACGTTTGGGAGCCAGAAGAAGACGTATACTGGGGAGCTGAGACTGAATGGCTTGGCGACAAAAGATATACTGGTGATCGAGAATTAGAAAATCCACTTGCAGCAGTTCAAATGGGATTGATTTATGTAAATCCAGAAGGCCCTAACGGAAATCCAGATCCAGTTGCAGCGGCAAAAGACATCAGAGAAACATTCGCGAGAATGGCCATGAATGACGAAGAAACCGTTGCCCTTATTGCTGGAGGTCACACCTTTGGAAAAACGCACGGAGCTGCAAATCCTGACGAATATGTAGATAGAGAACCTGCAGCAGCGGCTATTGAAGCTCAATCTCAAGGATGGAACAACTCTTTTGGAAAAGGAAATGCAGAAGACACCATCACTTCAGGTCTTGAAGGTGCATGGACAACCACTCCTACAAAATGGAGTCACAATTATTTTGAAAACCTTTTTGGTTACGAATGGGAATTGACCAAGAGTCCAGCTGGAGCTCAACAATGGCAACCTGTAAACAATGGAGGCGCTGGATTAGTTCCTGATGCACACGTTTCTTCTAAAACACACGCTCCATTTATGTTAACTACAGATTTGGCCTTAAGAGAAGATCCTGCTTATGAAAAAGTATCTAGACGTTTCTACGAAAACCCCGATGAATTTGCAGATGCCTTTGCAAGAGCTTGGTTTAAGTTAACGCACAGAGATATGGGACCCATTTCGAGATATTTAGGTCCTGATGTTCCAAAAGAAGAATTGATTTGGCAAGATCCTGTTCCTGCTGTAGATCACGAATTAGTTTCAGACAGTGATATAACTGCTTTGAAATCAGAAATCTTGAATACAGGATTAAGCGTAAGTGATTTAGTATCTACTGCATGGTCATCTGCCTCAACATTTAGAAATTCAGATAAAAGAGGTGGAGCTAATGGCGCGAGAGTGAGATTAGAGCCTCAAATCAATTGGGAATCGAACAACCCAGAACGTTTGAAAAAAGTTCTTGCAGCTTTAGAACAAGTTCAGCAAAACTTTAATGCACAACAAAGTGGAACGAAGAAGATTTCACTTGCAGATACAATTGTCTTAGGTGGTGTAGCCGCTATTGAAAAAGCAGCTGCAGAAGGAGGCTTTCCGACGAAAGTTGATTTTACACCAGGCCGAACAGACGCAACTGATGCACAAACTGACGCTGAGTCGTTTGGAGTATTAGAGCCTATCGCTGATGGATTCAGAAACTACGTAAGCGCCAATTGTGTCGCTTCTCCTGAAGATATGTTAATTGACAAGGCGCAATTGATGAGTCTCACCGCTCCAGAAATGACTGTTCTACTCGGTGGATTACGCGTTTTAGGTGCAAACTATGACGGTAGTTCGAATGGAGTATTTACAGCTAATCCAGGTGTTTTGAGCAATGACTATTTTGTCAATTTGCTCGATGTACGCACAAAGTGGAGTCCTACTGACCAGAGCGCACAATTGTTCGAAGGAAAAGACAGAACTACTGGTGAACTTAAGTGGACCGGAACGAGAGTTGATTTAATTATCGGTTCAAATACAGAACTGAGAGCCTTAGCTGAAGAATTAGCTTGTGATGACGCTCAAGAAGAATTTGTACAAAAATTTATCGCTACTTGGTGCAAGGTGATGAACCTTGACCGCTTTGAATTAGATTAATAATAGGGGTTACATACTATTACAATGGGAGTGCTTTCGCACTCCCATTTTTATTTACATTAACTATCAATCTACGTATAAACTTCCTGATTTTGTTTTGAGAAACTCATCAAAGGGTATGTCTTCTTGTTTTACAAATCCTTTATGAGGCAGTTGACCATCGGCAACCATTTCAACAGTTGCGGCTATAGCTGCGGCAGTAGTCCAAGAAATGGCTCTCCATTTGTGACCTTTGATGTTTTTGGTGTAAAATGCCTTCCAGTATTCACTTCTCGCGATTTTATCTTTCTTCCATCCCTCTACAACAGCATACACATAAACAACATCTTCTTCTACCGGTGGTTTGGCCTGTGTCAAGACGCGCTCTAAGGTTTCCATGTCTTCTTTCATGATCAATTCATACATTAAAAAACGCATGAGTTTTCCGTGACCAGGATATCGCATTGTTTTATAATTCAAGGTGTCCACCTTACCCTCGAAGGTCTCACATAATGTACCAAGACCCCCTGAAGTCGAAAAGGCTTCGAATTCTTGTCCTTCAATAGAAATGTATTCGATACCTTCCAGAGAGGGCACCATTTTACGAACTCCATTGTGAATGACTTCTGAATCTTTGATGTACTCGTTCAAAACTCCATAAGAAGACCAGGTAAAGGAATAAGCCAATAGACCGTTGGGGTAGCGAGGTAACGCCCCTACTCTTAATTCGATATCTCTTACCTTATCGTACTCTGTGGTCATATCAAAACCAAGAATTCCGATATACCCTGGTGCCAGGCCACATTGAGGTATCATTACCGCATTCGCAGAATTGGCCAGGTCTCTAATGTAATTTGTGGTTTCAACATCTTCAGTTAAATCAAAATAATGCTTGTCTAAAGCACAGGCGATTCGCGCTACCTCTTTGTTTAAAAAATAGGGCAAAGCCGAAACTACTGCATCAAAATTCTTTAAAACCTTGGTGAATTCATCTTCGTTAGAAACATCTAATGAAATGGTTTTATAATCTACCTCGTGATCGTAATGGGGTTTGTTCACATCTGCACCTACCACTTCAAATTGATCACTAAGTAGGGTGGCTACCAAGGAGCCTACTTTTCCCATTCCAAGAACAAGTATTTTTTCAATTTTTAACATTATGCCTGATTTTTGTTTTAAATTTAACAAAATTACAATCTAAACCAATGTTAAAATCTAAATATTCCGACGGGTTTTTTTCTATTGATAAAGAAAATGGATTTTTACCGCTGGCTGAACCGCTGCGACAACTTCCGGAGGCCTATACTGATCTACAAACACTTATAGATCAGATGCCCATAGAACGGGAGGACGGATCCAAGGGGCTTTTGCATACTGAAGGAGCTTTTGAAAAAGCTGTACTGCAAATCGAAAATCATCTAGAACAAGTAAAATCAGAGAAAGACCCTTTTGTTAGAGCAGCTTTGTTTAGAGCCTACAGCTTTGTGTGCTCAGCCTATACATTAGCACCTGCTCATCATCACTTTATCGCTAACGGAACCTATGGGAAAGCACATCGAACAGTTCCGAAAAATATCGCACAACCTTTCGCAGAAGTCGCTGATCAACTTGGTCAATTTCCATTCTTAGATTACCATTACAGCTATTCTTTAGGCAACTACTACAAAATCAATCCTGACGGTGGATTCAATTGGGAAAACCTAGGAATGGCTGCTAAATTTTCTGGGATGTCTGACGAGCGCGGTTTTATTATGCTTCACGTAGATATCAATCAATATTCTCCTCAGCTTATTGAGGGCAGCATGGGTATTGTACACGCACAAGACGATGAAGAAATGAATCACCATCTGGAGCTGGTCGGAACTGCTCTCAAGCACATGAATGCAAGAAGAAGATTAATGTGGGAGGCCTCACGTTGGAAACACTACAACGACTTTAGAGTGTTTATCATGGGCGTAAAAGGAAATACCGACATTTTTGACGAGGGCTTGATTTACGAAGGTGTTTGGGATGAACCTAAGGCCTTTAGAGGTCAAACCGGCGCTCAAGATAATATTATTCCTACCGCAGATATCATCAGTGGCGTGGTCGATTTCTATCCTGAAAATCAACTGACCCAATACCTGATGGATCTGAGACAATACCGACCGGTATGTGTTCAAGATTTTCTAAAAGATTTAAAGGAATCTTCTACGGGTTCTGCAGGAACTATTGCCCGACTCAAGGCAAGTAATAATCAAAAAGGATTGCAACTACTCTTAAAGATTTTAGAAGAGATTTATTTGTTCAGAAATGGCCACTGGCAATTTGTTCAGAAATACATCATGTCGAACACGGCCTATCCCAAAGCAACGGGAGGTACTCCAATTACCTCATGGATTCCAAATCAAATCAAAGCCGTTTTGAGTGCGATGACCACCGTAGATCAACTGACTGAAGACGGCGCACATGGGTTTGACAAGAAGGAATGGAAAGTCAGATTTGAAAAGAAAGTTCAACTCTTGAATAAACAGCTCGAAATCGTTCAAGTTCCGAGTTTTAATCCTGAGGATGTCTTCAAATTAAACGCAGCTTTAGGTCTAAATGACGCCTAAAATATGAGCTTCAAGTCGAAAAGACGAGAAGCTCATTTTCTTTTAAAACGACCTGTAGTCGCCTGTTAAATATTGATTGGCCTCTTCTTCTACAAAAGCGGAGTTCTGTTTGTCGTAATTCAAGGTTTGCCCTGGAAATCTTCCAGCAATTACTCCAAGCAATATCGTCTCTGTTAGTCTTGATGCATATTCAAAAGGGGCAGAACAAGTGGATGTCCCCAAACAAGTATCTATGAATTCGTGATAGTGTTTTGGAGATTCTCCTGCATAATCACGAACAGGCTCCCCCAATACATTCTCTTTGTCATATTCAGCGATATCGTAGTCACTATAGGCTCCGTTTTCTATCAATCGAGGCAGTTCCATAAAGTGCGGCAGTAACATTCTGCGACCGTCTTCTCCAATAAACATGGCACCTTGCCCTGGCAATTCGTCCTCATTAGGTAAACTGAGCTCTTCTGAGAGTTCAGGACCCTCTACTCCGTCGTACCAAAGCCACTCAAAAGCATCTGTGGTGTAGGCGGTACCGTCAAAAGTATATCGAACAATGTTGCGCTCAGGATAGGCGTATCCGTTAGAAGGTCTGCAATCATTGGTGATGGTATTTGGCACATCTAATTCCAAGGCATTGTACGGGGTATCAAAAATATGAACTCCCATATCACCTAATGTGGCGCAACCGTAATCCATTAATTTTCTCCAATTTCCTGGATGGTAATACCCTTCTTTGTATTCTCGTTCTGCGGAGGTTCCAAGCCACAAATTCCAATCTAAATGTGCAGGTACTGGGTCGGCCCCTTGAGGAACTTCTCCATCATAGCCCCAGTTTTTATTTGACCAAGCGATCACCTTACTCACTTTGCCGATGATTCCTCCTCGAATGAGATAAGTCGCGAGTTTGTAGTCGTAAAAGGAATGAACCTGAATTCCCATTTGAGTAACCAATCCTTTTTCATTAGCTACTCTGCGCATTTCTCGAGACTCTGAGACATAATGCGTAAGCGGCTTTTGACAATAAACGTTCTTGTTGTTTTCCATTGCCATTAAAGAGGCTGGAGCATGCGTATGATCAGGCGTAGAAACCACAACAGCGTCTATTTCATCTGAAATAGAATTAAATAAGCTTCTGTAATCTCGAAATAATTTGGCCCCAGGAAAAAGTTCGTGGGCTGCATTTAAATTGTTTTCGTCTACATCGCAAAGTGCGGTCACGATGACGTTAGGGTGAGAGGCAATGGCTTTTAAATCTTCAAGCCCCATATTACCCACACCTATATGTGCTGTTCTTATCATTCCTTCTGTTGAAGACTCACAAGACAAATTAGGCAACGGCAAAATTGTTGCTCCTATAGCCAAGGAGGTCTTTTTTAAAAATTCTCTTTTGTTCATTTTATAGTTCTTTTATTTTAACATTTCTAAACCAAAGGGAGCTCCCGTGATCTTGAAATCCGATAAATCCTTTTTTAAATTTTCCGTAATCCGGCGCTAATTTCCATTTACCATCGTTTCTTTTGGCTTGCCACTCTTCAGACCAAGGCACAAAATCTAAAAGCAATACACCATTAAGATAATGCTCTACTTTTTCAGGAGTAAAAACAATAGTTGAGGAATTCCATTCTCCTGCAGGATTGAGCTGTTTTTTTGATGCATCTGGAATGTGCATGGCATAATCTGCTGCTGTAGACTGCAACGGTTGCAAATCTTGTGGATTATCTTCGATTCCTATACTCTTGTTGTAATCGGTGATGTCGTGAAAATCAGTGTACCCCAAATCATCGATGAGCTGGTACTCTGGCGCTACTTCTGGAATTCCTGCATAACCCTCAGCAATATGGTAAAAAATACCACTATTACCACCTGGAGGAATTTTCCACTCTACGTATAATTCAAAATTTTCAAACTCTTTTGCACCGTAAATGATATCGCGACTTCCCTTGTAATCGTAATCCTGTTCGAGAATCATTTCTGTACTAAAAGTCATTACACTGTCTACAATAGCCCATCCGGGAGGAAGAGACTCTCCGTTGTAAGCTCTCCAACCCTCCATACTTGAACCGTCAAATAAGGTGATCCAGGCTGAGGCTTCTTCAGCAGGGGCGGCTTTTTGTTCTGCACTTTGATTACAAGCGCTAAGTGCAAAAATTACAGCCAATCCTAAGGTCAAACGTAATCTCATGTCTATAATTCTTTGAGTTCTATATTTCTCCATTTTACTTTAATCCCACCTCCGGAATGGATTTGAAGGGCTATTCCTCCTTCTCCTTTTCCGATTTTTTCATCGTCGAGGTGTATCATTTTATGTCCATTGAGGTAAGTGGTTACTTTGTTTCCTTTTACCTTGATTTTCATGCTGTTCCAGTCGCCCATCTTGAGGTGCTTGTCTTTTTTAGGGTCGGGTTTAATAAGCCATCCCCTACCGTAAGATTCGTAGACCCCACCTGTGTGTAAATTTGGAGGAGCCACCTCAACCTGCCATCCACTTACAATAGTACCATCGACTGTTGATCTAAAGAAAACACCACTGTTACCGTCGGCCTCTTGTTTAAATTCGAGAGTCAATACAAAATCTTTGTAAAATTCATCTGTGCTGAGGTAACCATATTCTTGGTCTGGTCCGCTTTCACAAATCAGTAATCCGTCTTCGACATACCACTTTTCAGTACCGTTTATGGTCCAACCCTCTAGGTTTTCTCCGTTAAACAGTGATTTTTGACCGTAGGCATTCAGTGCGAAGAGTGCAACACAAGCCCACAAAACATTTTTTTTCATCGGTTTTTGTTTTAATTCTTAGCAGATAAGGACATCTTAAATTTCTACAACAAAGCTTGAGAAATTGGAAAGTCTTCGTTCTATCTGTTTAAATATTGTTAGTTTTAGTGTGCTTAAATTACAAAAAATCAATTGCTCTCTATGGCATTAGGGCGCATTAATTCACCATATGACTATGAAAAATTTACGCTTTGAGACTCTTGCTAAGCATTGTTTTATCCTTATGGGTCTTTTATTTATTGCTTGTGGACCAAAATCTGCAACAGAATCTACTGATGAATCTTCAGCTTACGACCTAAAAACCTATGTACAGGACAACAGCGGATATTCCTTTGAAATTTTAGATTCTATTATTGTAGAAGGTGCGCGTGGATACCACACCAAAATGATATCAGGAACCTGGCTCGATGCTCAAACAGTAGATCAGCCAGAATGGTGGCATTATGTAGACATCATCATTCCTGAAGATGTGGCCTTTGACAGCGCACTTCTCTTCATAGGAGGTGGAACAAATAATGATACCGGATTTCAATTGCCCGAAGCGGTTTTTGAAAAAGCCATAGCTTCTAAAGCCGTATTGGCTCAAGTCACCAACATTCCATTTCAACCATTAAAATTCCTCGAAGACGAAGAAGAGGTTGATTTTTATGAAGATGCCTTAATTGCGCGAGGATGGAAATACTTCTTAGACGGAGGTGCAAAAGACGAAGACAGTCATTGGTTGGCTCGATATCCCATGACCCGCGCCGTGGCTAGAGCTATGGATGTTGTTGAAGAAGTTACCGAAGACAAACAAGGAGTTGAAGTCAATGATTTTCTTGTTTCTGGAGCCTCAAAAAGAGGATGGACTACTTGGACTATTGCAGCTACAGACCAAAGAGTTTCTGCTATTGCACCCTTGGTCATCGATTTGTTGAACATCGTTCCTTCTTTTGAGCATCATTACAAAAGTTATGGAGAGTGGTCAATCGCAGTTAAAGATTATGTCGATTATGAAATCATGGATTACATGAACTCTCAAGAATTTGATCGTCTACTGGATAAAGTAGAGCCTTACTCTTACAAAGAGGTATTGCAAATGCCTAAACTGATCATCAACGGAAGTATCGACGAGTTTTTTGCTGTTGATTCATGGCAATTCTATTACGACGATCTCATGGGCGAAAAACATTTGCAGTATGTACCCAACGGGAATCACGGACTCACTGGAACCTACATACAAGAAAACATCTTGTCTTTTTTCAATCGTCTCAACACCGAAGAGGCTCGACCAGATTGGTCTTGGGAGACAAATGCAAGCGGTTTTCAAGTGGATATTACTGAGGGGCAGGATTACGAAATTTCATTATACACCAACAACAATCCTGAAGAAAGAGATTTCAGGATTTTTAAAAATGGCAAGAATTGGGTCGAAACACCCATCGAACCAAATGAAAGCCACAGCTACTCTATTGCATTGCAAGCGCCAGAGCAAGGGTTTACTGCTGCTTTTGTCGAGGTGCGTTTTCAAGGTGAAAATCCTTTAACCCTTACCACTGGTAGTCAGATTGTGCCTGACACCTACAAACACCAGGCCTATGTGAGTGAGGCTCCTTTAGGTACAGCTAAAGACTAAACCCCAACAATCGTTCTGATTTGAGCGACGATTTCAGGGTTGAGAAGCGTTGAGGTGTCTCCCAAGTTTGAAACGTCTTTTGCAGCTATTTTGCGCAGAATACGCCGCATGATTTTACCCGATCTGGTTTTGGGTAAGCCCGGTACAAACACAATGGTGTCTAATTTGGCAATAGGCCCAATCTTCTCTGTAATCAGCCTGTTGATGTCTTTTTGTAGAAAATCAAAGTCGGCATCTTGAGTTTGATTTTTTAAAATCACATAACCAAACAAGGCATTTCCTTTGATGGGATGAGGTACACCGACAATAGCCGACTCAGCGACCTCATCGTGCTCGTTTATGGCATCTTCTATGGGTGCAGTTCCCAGGTTGTGTCCGGAGACAATAATGACATCGTCTACTCTACCAGTAATTCTGTAGTAACCCACCTCATTTCGCGAGGCTCCGTCTCCTGTAAAATAACATCCCGGAAAGGCCGTAAAATAGGTTTCCTTATAGCGTTTATGGTCTCCCCATATGGTGCGCGCTATAGATGGCCAAGGGAATTTTATACAAAGACTTCCCTCGACACTATTGCCTGAAATTTCGTTGGAATCAGCATCCATTAGTGCCGGCTGAACCCCTAAAAAAGGCAGTGTAGCATAGGTAGGTGTGGTGGGCGTTACATAGGGAATTGGAGAAATCAAGATTCCACCGGTTTCTGTTTGCCACCAGGTGTCGACTATAGGGCTCTTCTTTTTTCCAATTTGCTCGTTGTACCAATTCCAAGCTTCTTCGTTAATAGGCTCCCCTACAGAACCCAAAACTTTTAGACTGCTTAAATCAGAAGCGTTTACGTGTTCGATGGATTCCTTCGCTAATGCTCTAATTGCAGTTGGAGCAGTATAAAATTGATTGACTTTGTGCTTTTCTACAATTTGCCAAAACCTCCCAAAATCGGGGTAAGAAGGAACTCCTTCAAACATTAGGGTAGTTGCCCCATTGGCTAAGGGTCCATACAGAATGTATGAATGACCTGTGATCCATCCAATATCGGCTGTGCACCAATACACTTCTCCCTCTTGATATTGAAATATGTTTTTAAAGGTGTGCGCCGTATACACCATATAACCTCCGCAAGAATGTACCATTCCCTTAGGCTTGCCTGTAGACCCTGAGGTGTAGAGAATAAACAAAGGGTCTTCAGCTTGCATGCTTTCTGCCTCGCAGTCTGCTGAAGCTGAGTCTACTAAGGGTTTTAAATATTGGTCGCGACCTTCTTTAAGAGGGGCTCCATTGTGAATTCGCTCAGCGACCAATACCGTTTCGACTTGTGGGCTCTCTTCTAATGCTTTGTCTACAATTGCTTTTAGGTCAATGGTTTTCGCTCCTCTAAAAGAACCGTCTGCAGTCACCACGATTTTAGCATCACAGTCGTTAATTCTTGATGATAAGGCCGAGGCAGAAAATCCAGCAAAAACTACGGAATGTATCGCTCCGATACGTGCACAGGCCAATACTGTATAAGCCAATTCAGGAATCATTGGAAGATAAATACAAACGCGGTCGCCTTTGCCTACTCCTTGTGATTTCAAGACATTCGACATCTTGTTTACCTGCTCACTTAGTTCGGCATAACTTATGTGTTGGGCCTGTTCATTAGGATCGTTAGGCTCAAAAAGTATAGCCGTTTGCGATGCCTTGCTATTCAAATGCCGATCGATGCAATTTTCAGTAATATTCAATTCAGCACCGTCAAACCATCGAATTTCAGGCTTTTGGAAATCCCAAGAAAGTACATTATTCCATGGTTTTTTCCATATAAAATGCTCTTTGGCGATGGATTCCCAAAATGATTCGGGATCATCTATGGAGGCTCTGTACGCTTTAAAATAAGACTCTAAATCTTGAATTTCATAATGATTCATAATGGATGTTTTGACTGTTAGTGTGCTTGTTGGGCGTCGCCTGCCCCTGATGGAATTCTTATGTTTTCTACGATTTCTTGTACCTCATTTGGAGGAGGAGCCGTAAATCGACAAACGATATAAGCTACTGCGAAATTGACCAACATCGCGATGCTTCCGAATCCTTCAGGCGAAATGCCAAACCACCAATCAGATTGTAATCCCGCAACAGCTGATTTGCCTCCGTCAAAAATTCCAAACTTGAATTTCAACATATAGAACAACATTAAAAGCAGTCCAACTACCATTCCACTAACAGCGCCTTCTTTATTCATTTTTTTGTAGAAAATTCCCAAAACAATGGCAGGGAATATTGAGGCAGCGGCTAATCCAAATGCAAGGGCCACCACTGCGGCTACAAATCCAGGAGGGTTAATTCCGAAATAACCCGCAATCACAACAGCAACTACAGCAGACAGCCTGGCAGCGATCAACTCTTGTTTTTCTGTGATGCTCGGATTGATTACGCTCTTAATCACATCGTGCGAAATCGAAGAGGAAATAACCAATAGCAATCCCGCAGCCGTTGAAAGTGCTGCAGCTAATCCACCTGCGGCAACCAGTGCAATAACCCAAGCCGGTAAATTTGCGATTTCGGGATTGGCTAGAACCATGATGTCTCTGTCGACAGTGAGCTCGTTAATTTGTGCATTGGCTGTATACTGAATGAGTCCATCTCCATTTTTATCCTCAAAACCCAATAGTCCTGTTTTTTCCCAATTGGTAAACCATTCAGGCATATTGGCATAGGGTTGGTTACTTACGGTATTGATTAAGTTCGTTCTCGCAAAAACAGCAACAGCAGGTGCAGCGGTGTATAAAATAGCGATGAGTAAAAGGGCTAAGCCGGCAGATTTTCTGGCATCTCTAACCTTTTTGACCGTAAAGAATCTCACAATAACGTGAGGTAGTCCTGCTGTTCCAACCATCAAAGCCGCAGTTATTGCGAATATGTCTATTGTTGATTTGCTTCCTTTTGTGTATTCTGCAAACCCCAGTTCAACTGATAAATTATTTAATTTTTCAAGCAGGTATAATCCAGAACCGTCATTGATTTTTGCCCCCATACCTAATTGTGGAATGACGTTTCCTGTCATTTGAAAAGAGATAAATATGGCAGGGACCATAAAGGCAAAGATGAGCACACAATACTGAGCCACCTGGGTGTAGGTTATTCCTTTCATCCCTCCCAAAACGGCATAAAACAATACGATGAGCATACCTATAATTACACCCGTATTGATGTCCACCTCTAAAAACCTTGAGAATACTACCCCTACGCCACGCATTTGACCCGCTACATAGGTGAATGAAACCAAAAGGGCCGCGAAAACTGCCACTAAGCGTGCTGATTTGGAATAATAGCGCTCTCCGATAAAATCTGGAACCGTGAATTTTCCGAATTTTCGAAGGTAAGGTGCCAACAAGAGTGCGAGTAAAACGTAACCTCCTGTCCAGCCCATAAGATATACGGCCCCGTCATAACCCATGAATGAAATAAGACCCGCCATGGAAATAAATGAGGCGGCAGACATCCAATCTGCAGCAGTCGCCATTCCATTAGCCAGTGGAGAAACCCCAGAACCGGCTACATAAAATTCTTTGGTCGAACCTGCTCTAGACCATATGGCAATTCCGATATATAGCGCAAAGGTTAGTCCTACAAAGGTGTAGGTCCAAAGTTGTACACTCATAGTTGTTTGATTTAGTTAGTTGTTTAGTCTTCATCAAAGTCATACTCCTTGTCGAGCTTGTTCATCCATCGAACATATACAAATATCAACAGTACAAAAACTACAATGGCGCCTTGTTGGGCAAACCAAAATCCAAGAGGAAATCCAAAGAGTTGTATGTGATCAAGTGTCTCTTTAAATAGAATTCCCGCTCCAAATGACACTAAAAACCATATGGATAATAAAATGGCTAAATACCGAAGATTCTGTTTCCAGTACGCTTTGTTTTTGTCATGAGTTTTCATTGATGTCGTCTATTTATTGCTAAAAACTAATGTACAAGATTTTTGTGGGATGAACCTAATCTGCAGTAAATCTGCAGTATTAATTCCAATTCCAAAGTACAACAGCCCAGTGAGATCCCGCGTAATTCAGCTCGCTTACGATTTCAAAGCCTGCTTTTTGATGTGCTTTCAAAGAGGGTTGATTTTCAAAGACAATGTCAGTAATCAAGTAATCAAAGGAGTCGCTATACCATTTTTTATAAGCTTGGTATAACCCTAAAGAAACGCCAGATTTCCTGAAGTTTTTGCGCACACACAATTGGCCTACCATGATGTAATTGCTTCCTTTCAAGGGTTTATTGCCGTAAGTGATCTTATCGATATGCGTGAAGAGGTTATCTATAAGGGGGTGATTCCCTCTGAATTCTGGAGAAACGGCAAGTGCATAGCCTACCAACTGCTCTTGGTGCTTTGCGATAACAGCTGGGGTTAATTCGTGCATTTGCGCCAATTCATCTACAGTGTATTCAGCCGTTACGAAACCTTCTCTCAATTCTTCGGGACTCAAATTTTTTTTGAGATTTTGCTCTTGAAGAAGTCTGATGTCAATCAAATCACTTCTACTTGCCAATTGATATGAAATACTACTAGAATTCAAGCTGGAATTTTTAACGCTTATTCAATTTAAAAGTTGAAAGTTAAAATGAAAACTAAAGGTGTCTTATTTTTAACATAAAATAAACCTCAACCACGCTTAAAGGTTCTATGTTTGCGTGTTATTTGTACGGAATGGAGAATATCTTTTATGTAATGCTCATCGCTTTGGCCGTTTTGGCTATGGCCGATTTAGTTGTAGGGGTGAGTAATGATGCGGTTAATTTTTTAAATTCTGCGGTTGGTTCAAAGGCCTTGAGCTATAAGACTATTCTTATCGTAGCGTCTATTGGTATTGCCTGTGGAGCTATATTTTCAAGTGGGATGATGGAAGTTGCACGAAAAGGGATTTTTAATCCGGCGCTGTTCTACTTCGATGAAATCATGTTCATTTTTATGGCGGTTATGATTACCGATATTCTTTTGCTTGATTTTTTCAACACCATAGGAATTCCGACATCAACCACAGTTTCAATCGTTTTTGAATTACTCGGAGCTGCAGTAGCGATGTCTTTGATCAAAATTTTTAACGACGACCAAAGTTTGATCGCCCTCTTTGATTATATCAATACCGAAAAGGCAAGTCAAATCATTATAGGAATACTGCTCTCGGTGTTCATTGCCTTTAGTATAGGTGCTTTAGTGCAGTGGTTTACTCGTCTTTGGCTGTCTTTTGATTTCAAATCGAAAGCAGCACAAATGAACAGTCTATTCGGAGCGATTTCTCTTTCTTCGATTACCTATTTCATTGTCATCAAAGGAATTAAAGGCACTTCTTTAATCGATAAAAAATTTGAACTCCTCAACAATACAACCATTGTCGATTTTATTGACAGCAACCTTGTGGTGGCTATTGTTTGCTTGACTGTTTTTTGGTATTTAAGTTGCCTTCTACTTGTAGTATTTCTAAAGGCCGATATTTACAAATTAATCATTGGTGTTGGAACTTTTTCGCTGGCACTGGCATTCGCCGGCAACGACCTGGTCAACTTTATAGGTGTTCCTATCGCGGCTTATCAATCGTACGAAGCCTGGAGCGTATCTGGTATTGCTGCTTCTGAATTCAGCATGGATGTTTTGGCGGCAAAGGTTGCTGCCCCTACTCAATTTTTACTGATTTCAGGAATCATCATGATTATCACTATGGTGTTTTCAAAAAAGGCCCGTTACGTATTAGACACTGGAATAAACCTTGCCCGTGAAGGAGAATCTAAGGAGCGTTTTAAACCTAATAATCTCTCAAGATTTATCGTTCGAATTGGAATTGCCTGCAACAGTTATTTTGCAGCCATTCTTCCTGAAAATTTAAAGAAAAAAATTAGTGCACAATTTACCCGGACCGAAGTCAAAAAAATCAAAGACGGAAAGCTTCCTGCGGCATTTGACTATGTAAGGGCCTCTGTAAATTTAGCGGTTGCTGGAATTTTAATTTCGATTGCAACCTCCTTAAAATTACCTCTATCTACCACCTATGTAACCTTTATGGTTGCGATGGGAACCTCACTTGCCGATCGCGCTTGGGGTTCAGAAACAGCGGTGTATCGTGTCGCTGGAGTATTAAATGTGATAGCGGGCTGGTTTGGAACAGCTTTAATCGCATTTACCTTTTCTGGTCTCGTGTTATGGCTCATCTTCATGGGAGAAGAAATTGCCATAGCCGTATTATTGCTTTTCGCTAGTGTTGTTATCATTCGAAATTACCTCGCCTACCATAAAAGAGCTCAAGCAGAAGCTATTGAAGAGAAAATAAAAAAAGCAGAAAGCACCACCTTTTTGGGTGTAATTGAAGAGAGTGCTTCGAATATTGCTTACGTCATTAAAAGAGGTAAAATCATTTATAACAATAGTATCACCGGCTTGTCAAAAAATGATTTGGACAGTTTAAAAGCCAATAAGAAACAAGTGCAGAAGATCTCTAAAGAAGTCGATGAGCTGCGCAATGATATTTATTACTTTATTAAAAATCTCGAAGAATCGAGTGTTAACATCAGTAATTTTTACATCTCTATGGTCAACTATTTGAACAATATCGCTCAAAGTTTGACCTATACTGCTCAGATTTGTTACGATCACGTAAACAACAATCATTTGAAGTTGAGATACAATCAACTCAAAGAACTCAAAGAGATTAATGAAAAATTTGAAAAGGATTTATTCAACCCCGTGAGATCATTATTTCAGGATCAAAGGTTTGATGAAATTGCTAAAATTTTAGAATCAAAAGATGAGTTGTTTGACTTTATCAATGAGAAAATTGACGCTCAGGTAAAGCGAATTAGAACCGATGAAGTGAGTCCAAAAAACTCAACCCTGTACTTCTCAATTTTGGTAGAGACCAAGGATTTTCTAAAAGCTGTAACCGATTTGCTCGAAACCTATTTTGACTGTTACGAAAACAACGTTAGACCCTATCTGAAATAAACCAACATGGCCAAGCTCACCTTTGTGATCAAATGTCCTGATCAACCCGGAATCATAGCAGGAGTTACTCACTTTATCAAAGAAAACGGAGGAAACATCGTTTACATCGATCAATACGTAGATCGAGAAAACCTATTATTTTTTATGAGGCTAGAAGCCTCTTTTGAAGAATTATCCGCTTCGTTTTACGAGCAATTCGAGGAGTCTATTTCAAATAGGTTTGAAATGAATTGCGAAATCTTTGAAACGAATCGCAGACCGAGAATGGCCGTCTTTGTTTCAAAATACGATCATTGCTTGTACGACCTGCTGAGTCAATATAAATCGGGAGAGTTATGTGTTGATATCCCTTTTGTACTCAGTAATCATGCAGATTTAAAAGAAGCTACTGAGCGTTTTGGTATTCCGTTTTATCACGTCCCTTTTACAAAAGACATTCGAGAAAAGGGTGAAGCTGAGCAGTTGGCATTATTGAAAAAACACCAAGTTGATTTTATTGTGCTTGCCCGCTATATGCAGATTGTTTCTTCGGCCCTCATAGACGTTTATCCGAATAAAATCATCAATATTCACCATTCTTTTCTTCCCGCATTTCCAGGAGCAAAGCCGTATCACTCAGCCTATGAACGAGGGGTTAAACTCATAGGAGCGACTTCGCATTACGTCACAGAAGATTTAGATGCTGGGCCAATTATCGCTCAAGACGTTACTCAGGTCAGTCACTTGCACAGTGTGAAAGACTTGATTTCTTCTGGTAAGGAACTCGAAAAAGTAGTGCTCTCAAGAGCTGTGAAGAAACACGTGGCTCGAAAGGTCTTGTCCTACGCCAACCGCACGGTGGTCTTTCACTAGTCAAGATTTCATATCTTTAAAAGAAAAAATGAAGAAGTTCTTGTTGTTCTTAGCAGGAGTGTCGCTGTTATACTCTTGTGGAACTTATAAAAACACGGCTTATAATCCCGCTAATAATCCAGCAGCCCCCAATTATGCCGAATCGAATAGCTGGGCTGTTCTTCCTGATCATTACCCTGACACACTAAGTGAACTCCTCGGCGATACCGAGGCGAAAAAGGCAGACGTGTTTTTTGTATATCCCACACTTTTTACAGACAAAAAAGACCCCTCATGGAATGCTGATATCTTCTCTGCGTCACATCGAGATCAAGTTGTAAACCGATCGATTTTATTTCAGGCATCAGCATGGGGTGCAGCGGCAAATATCTATGCCCCCTATTATCGCCAAGCGCATTACAGAATTTTTGTAGAACCCTTCACAAGTCAAGGAAAAGGGGCTTGGGAACTCGCCTATCAAGATGTTAAAAATGCATTTGACTATTATTTGGAACACTACAATGAGAATAAGCCCATAATCATTGCGGCCCACAGTCAAGGGTCTATGCATTTGAAAAGATTGGTCAAAGAATATTTCGACGGCACTGAGCTTCAATCTCGCTTAATTGGAGCTTACTTAGTGGGCACCAAGATTGAGCCCGACTTCTTTGACGAAATTCCTGAAGCCACCTCATCCAAACAGATTGGTGGTGTGATGAGTTGGAATTCCTATAAGAAAAACAAACTGCCTGACTATTTCGAAAAGAGTTATAAAGGAGGTATTACCACAAATCCCGTCACTTGGGATGATCAAAGTCAAACCCAAATCACAGCACACAAAGGTGTGTTATACACAGATCTCGAACTGTACCCAAAAAGCTTATCCCTTCAAAAAATAGATGGCATGTTATGGGTTACTGTGCCCAAAATCCCGAAGCGTTTTTGGATGTCTTTAATCAGTAATTATCACTTTGCCGACGTCAATTTATTTTGGAAAGACATCAGTGTGAATGCTGTCGAAAGAACCAAAGCCTGGCTCAGTTCAAATCAATAAGGTAGATTTCAGTTCAGTTAATTCACTATTACTAAAGGGGATGAATTCTACCTTCGAATAGCTGCGGTACTTTCGGAGTAAGGCCTGAGGTGAAGGATGAATAGGTTGCTGCTTAGAAGTTAAACCCATGTGCAAACAATCGAACTGATATTCTAAGAGTTCATCTATAAGTAGGCTGGCTGCTCTTTTCAAATAACCCCTTGTGCGCACCGCATTACCCCAACTCAAAACCACCTTGGTGTCATCGTTTTTTTGAATAAACTTTTTTCGAACAAAAGCAAGGTTATCCTCAAAAAGCTTTGTGTTAACTCTTTTGTGCAGGGCATTAGGCGATACAGCTCTTTGTGGATATAAATTTAGAATAGACCAGGCGTCTATTCCCAGTAAATGACTGAGTTTATGGCAACTTCGAGATGTGGGGTCAAATGAATTGGAATCTGCAGTACTGGGATTTAAACAAATGAAATAAATCGACTTTTCGGCTTTAAGATCATTGCTTAACTCAAAGCGTAATTTTGAGTGATAACTGGGATAAGACTGTATCAAAATTGCTTTCCGATACTCACATGAAGTCTGGGGTAGGCCGAATCTCCTGAAAGATAACGCCCAACACCAATACCGGTTTCAAAGGTGATATTGCTTTTATTAACCCATTTCTTTCCTACTAAAGCCCCCAGCGCAAATCTGTTGAATTTATTGTCTTCTCCATTGGGCGGATAGATGTAATCATCGTAATAGTAATAATCATAAGTGTCTCCTGACACATAAGCAGTGAAGAGCTCTAAAAATAAACTCTTGCCATAGAGGTATTCTGTTTCTTTGAAATAAAATCGAACATAAGGGGCAATTTCAAAATTCTCATCTCTTATACTGTCGTCATTCAAATTGATGAAGGTATAAACTCCATAACTGGATTGAGAACTCCAAAATTTCTCATAACTCAAGCCTAAAGCTGGCCCTGAAACCAATTCTAATACATTTAGTCTATACTCTTTATCTGCAAGCTCTTGTGCTTGTGAAGTGATTAAGCCAATTAAAAGTAAAAGTAAGGTTAAGTAATTCTTCATATGCGCTGATTTGGCCGCAAGATAAGCAAAAGTTTATTCGATAAACGGCCCGGTGAAATTTTCGTAAATTGCGTATAATTACAGACTAACTAATACCTAAACAAGTATATTATATCTCTCATCAGATTCATTTACTTGTGTTCTGAACTCCAGCTTTGATGAGTGAAACATCTTCATATGTAAATCTGCAAGAGGAACTTAACCGAGAGGTCCTCAAGCGAAAGCGTGCTGAAATAGAACTTTCTATACTGAAAAATGCTGTAGGTGACTCCAATGAAATCAACATCTACAATGAGATTACTAATAAGATTCTAGGCCTGACTAAATATGAGGAGATTACTTGGAATGTTATTAATAGTATTGCCCAATATTTAAACTGTGACGATTGTATTTTTTATTTGGTTGATCATGAAAATGAAGTGCTTACCCAAATTGCTGCTTATGGCGAAAAAATATATGACGGTGAGATTGTAAATTTATTGACAATTCCTATAGGTAATGGCATAGTGGGTACCGTAGCCAAAACAGGTGAGCCTGAACTCATTCACGACACTTCTAAAGACGATAGATACATCGTAGATATTGAAAATAACTTCTCAGAAATCACAGTGCCTGTGGTCGTAGAAGGTAAGGTTATTGGTATTATTGACTCGGAGGCTCCGCCGAAAAGTTATTTCAATCAAGATCAACTGCATACCTTAAACAATATTGCGCAATTAATTGCTGCACAACTTGACAATGCCATTTATTTGAGAAAACTCACTAGGGCAGAGCGGCAAACACAGGATCTCTACAAAAAATTAGTGCAACGAAACAAGGAGTTAGAACAGTATGCACATGTGGTATCTCATGATTTAAAATCTCCGCTGCGTTCAATGTCAGCACTTTTTCACTGGATTAAAGAAGACACCAAAGATTTGGTCAACAGTGAAACTGCTAATCACATTGAACTCATAGAGAATACCATTGAGTATATGGAAAATATGATTACCAATATTTTGAATTTCTCAAGTATTGATATCAGTTTTAATTCCTTTGACAAGTTTACACTTCAATCAGTTGTAGACCAAGTGATTTTGAATAATCAAACTCCTGAGCATATCGCATTAAAAATAGCCATTGAACCCGATCTTGAACTTATAGGAAACAAGACCCACTTTGAACAATTGATGCAAAATTTATTGTCAAATGCTTTTAAGTATGCCGATCAAAAAAGAGGAATCGTTAAAATTAAAGGCTCTACTTCTGTAGATAAAATCAAAATTTCTGTACAAGACAACGGTAAAGGTATAGCAGAAAAATACCAAAAAAAGATATTTGAAATATTTCAAACCCTTAGACAAGAAAAAGACTCAACTGGAGTTGGTCTGGCTATTGTCAAAAAAATAGTCGATTTATACCAAGGAAATGTTTCTGTTGAAAGCAATCCTAATGAAGGAGCTCGATTCATTGTTGAACTCCCAAAACCATAAAACTGACCACTTGCTTTTTGCGAATCACAACAATAAAGTGGTCTTTTGATAGGGATTTAGTATCTTCATGTGTCTAATAATAAACCCCCTTTCTAGATTTAATCTAGAGCATAAGTTATACGATAATAATGAAACCTCCATTTAGAGCAAAAGGTTATACTGAAGAAATTCTCGATGTCGAAAAGGCCTATGCTGAAGATCAAAAAAAGATTCCTTCTGGCGCTAAAACGATAGGAAGGGATAGGATTAATGATCTTCAAAATTTCAGCTTAGCACCATTTACAGGAGATTTTGATTCAGCTGCTAAAAATCATTTGCTCAATCGAACACTTGTAGGAATTTCACATCAGCATGTCAATGAAGTAAAAAACAAATCCCTTTCTGAAATCATTGATTTGTTATTTACTCCTGAGACTTGGTCACAACCAGTCAACAACTATTTTCACGAAATAAGTCAGTCTGATTACAACAATTACTTTGAAAGTGAAGATGTTGCTCCAGGTGAACCCTTCATAGAAAGAGGATATAGCACTACAAACGGAGAGCAGTTTGGAGGAGAGCGCAACAATGCCATTGAATCTTGGTTTTACGGAAAAGTCTACATACAAAATACGAGTATACACTGGAAGCTCTGGTTCTTTTTGCACCAACTCGTTCCTACACTACCAGGTGACCCACTAGGTCACAAAGGAACCTATTCATACACCAAACTCATCTTTGATTCCTGTTTTGGCAGCTACAAACAGTTCATTTACGATATGACCCTTGAACCGGCCATGCTTTTCTATTTGAATTTGCAATACAGCGACAAGTACACTCCTGATGAGAATTATGCGCGAGAAGTTCAGGAGCTTTTTACCGTAGGAAAAAGACCTTTCGCTCAATATACCGAAGAGGATGTGAGATCTATGGCTAGACTCTTAGTAGGTTGGTATTGCGATTACAATGAAATGGTGTTTGAACCTGGTGCAGATCCTGTGGTTTATTTCAATGCAGGTAACCACGATTTAGGCGATAAGCAATTTTCTGAATTTTACAATAACACCCTTATTCAGGGTCGAAATGGTCAGAACGGAAGGCAAGAATTAAACGAGGCCATCGACATGCTTTTCAATACAGAAGAGGCAGCGATATACTTGTGTCGTAGATTATATCAATACTTTGTCTATCCTCAAACAACTGAGGCGGTTGAAGCGCAAATTATTAGACCCTTAGCACAAATCATGAGGGACAATAATTACTCCATCATCGAACCGCTTAAAGTACTGCTGAGCAGTGAACACTTTTTTGATCCTGTATTTAGAGCTTCATTAATAAAGCCACCTTTAGATTATGTCATGGGAATGCAAAAGGAGCTTAACCTCTTTTATGGAGATATGGTACACTGGGACGGTTCTACAGAAACTCATTTCTCTGAAAACCCTGCACACCCTTCTTTTGCAAAGTTGCAAACAGAATTATCGCGATCTTTTTACCACTTTCACTATTTGGGATGGGTCATGGGTAATCAAGGAATGCGAATCAACGATCCGCCAAGTGTTTCAGGTTGGCCGGCCTTTTATCAAACCCCTGTTTACGACCGGTTTTGGATCAACACCTCTTCGCTTGTCAGCAGAAAGCAATACACTGAAAGTAGGGCACAATGGGGACATTACTTAGCAGACGGTGTACACATTAGAAAAAATTTATATTACTACCTAAACACCTTTGAAAATCCAACAGATATCAACGCATTAGTCGATGAATTTCTAGAGCGTAACTATACTACAAGTATTGAGGCGAGCTCTAAACAGCGCATCATCGATTACACCTTAGAGGGGGCCAGCCCTGAACACTGGCAAGAATACGTAGGCGCCTATTTACAAGACCCCAGTATTTCGAATGGAAACGCCATTAGACAACGAACAGATCGATTGTTTTCTCAGCTTTTTGAACTCTCTGAATATCAACTCTATTAGGTCTACTATGGATAGAAGGAACTTTTTACATCAGTTAAGTCACGCCATGGCAATGCCGGCCTTTCTACCTTCTTTTTTGAGGGATTCTCAGCCATTTGGAGCGCTCGACAGTTGGTTGTCAGACACCTCTAATTCCGGACGAATATTAGTGTTGTTAAAAATGAACGGTGGAAATGACGGTCTAAATACCGTTATTCCGCTGGACCAAATGGATGGAATTACATCAGTACGCTCTAACATTTATCTGCCCGAAAACAAAGTAATCGATTTACAAAATCACGATTTAGGTTTGCATACGGCAATGACAGGTTTTAAAGATCTCTTCGATGAGAGTAGACTGAAAATCGTTCAAAACGTAGGCTATCCAAACCCTGACTTCTCTCACTTTAGATCAATGGATATTTGGGAGTCTGCATCGAACTCAGATGAGTATTTTACCTCAGGTTGGATGGGTAGATATTTAGAAGAACGCCATCCGCAATATCCTGAGCAATATCCCAACGATCAGTATCCGCATCCGCTCTCTATTGAACTTAGCGGAAGTAACTCCTTGTTGTTTACAGGAGATAATTATTTTACGAGTTATATCGCCCAAAACCCTGATGATTTTCAGCGTCTTCTAGAAGATTTTCAAGATAACTATCCCGAGACCCACACTGGTGATAAATTGAGTTATATCGATTTAATGACAAGGCAAACCAATGATTATGGGGATGTTGTCAAAGACGCGCATCGAGGTGGATTTACCAGATACGGGTACAACAACAACTACCTAGGAAGGCAATTTGACATTATCACCAAACTGATTGATGGCGGACTCAATACCCGAGTATATCTCGTAAGCTTTGGAGGCTTCGATACTCATGACAACCAGGTTGATGTCAATGACACCACTCAAGGGCAGCACGCCTATCTACTCGGTGAAATTGACAAGGCCGTTCATACGTTTATGCGTAATATGGATTACAGTAACCGAAGTGATGATGTGCTTTTAATGACCTATTCTGAATTCGGTAGAACCATTATTGCAAACGGTGCCAATGGAACAGATCACGGAACTGCTGCTCCTCTTTTTGTTGTTGGAAACAAGGTGAATTCAAATATTTTAGGGAGTAACCCGCAAATTGATCCGAACTTTACCTATCAAGATAATCTGCCTTCAGAATTTGACTTCAGACAAATTTATAAGTCAGTAATCAATCAATGGCTTCACGAAGACGACGGTACTGCACAGACGGTATTAAAGAGAGATTTTGACGAGGTTGCAATTATCAAAACAGAGCTTCCCGATAGCGATCAAGACGGCGTACCTGATGAATTCGATTTATGCCCAGACACCCCACTTGGAGCAGTAGTCAATTTAGATGGCTGCGAAGTTTTTGGTCTTGCCGTTGACAATTATATCATTGAAACCGTCAGTAACAGTTGCGCCGGAAAACAAAACGGTCAAATCAATATTGCTGTGGTTCGAAAGGATATCAATTACAATCTCAGTATTGCCGAAACAGCGCAAAACTATAGCCTAAACGCAGATAATGATCATCAACTCGCTATAAGTCAACTGGGCGTTGGAATCTACACCTTGACGTTCACCGTAGAAGGAGAAGACGACTACAGTCAGAAATTTGAATTGAATATCGATGAGCCGCCCGTATTTACAACCCGGTCTTCGGTTTCCATGAACGAGCGTTTATTTACAGCCAATCTCTCAGGTTCAAATCTCTATTTTGTTGAAGTTAACGGGAATCAGTTTACGACCAATGAACAAAAAATCGAGCTACCCTTAGAAACAGGAATGAATAACATACGAATTCACACGCCTCAAGATTGTCAAGGCATCTATGAAGAAAGTGTGTTTGTATCTGCAGAAGTTCGATACTATCCGAACCCGGTGGGCCAAGAATTGTTTATGTACATACCAGGAGAAGACAGCCAATTGTCATATAAAATTTTCAATTCAACAGGAAGCGGTTTTGTCGAAGAAGGATTTTTAGAAATCCCCTACAACAGAACCTGTAAGCTGGCCATGTCAAACAAAAGTCGCGGCTTGTATTACATACAACTCAAGAGTCAAGAGGTCAATAAAACAATTAAAGTTGTGAAGTCATGAAAACATCATTAAGGTTATTTACTGTTTTGTTTTTCTTTGGCTTAATTCTAAGCTGTAGCTCTGAAGGCGGAGGAGGTTCTTCTGATACGGAGACATTCAAACTAGTCGTTAATGCTTCAACTGGAGGGACTGTTTCGACCTCTGGGGGAACTTACGAAAAAGGAACCCAGGTGGAAGTCACTGCTACCCCAAATTCCAATTATGGATTTGTGAGTTGGGATGGATTCTCCTCTCAAAGCGAAACCATCAATATTGTGATGTTTAAAGATTACGAAATCACTGCAAACTTTGGAGCCTTACCGCAAGAAGTGAGTCTTGTTTTTCCTGAAAATCAAACCTCTTGTCAAGAAGGAGAGGCCATAGATGAACTCAACAGTAGACTAAGATTTGAATGGGATGCCAATGGCTCTGTGGGTAATTACAATTTAATTATTACCAACGAGGAACAACAGGAGACTAAAAGTATATACGGAATAAATGCGACACAAACCGAGGTTGATTTGGTCCATGATATTCTTTATTCGTGGTATGTCGAAACTGTTTCCCCTACAGATGGATTAGTGAAAGCATCAGAGACGTTTTCGTTTTATTTGGAGGGTGATGGGCGTGAAAACCATGTTCCCTTTCCAGCAGTAGCAATTGAGCCTCTAAACGGAGCTGCTGTTGATGTTATCAACGGTCAAGTGCAGTTAGAATGGCAATCTACCGATCTCGATGATGACGACTTATTGTACACCCTGTACTTTGGGCCGACCAAAGATGATCTCACTGTGGTGACTGGTTATGGCGGTGTAACTGAAAATAGAGCAGGTGTGAGTGTAGAGCCAAATTCGATTTATTATTGGCAAGTACGCACCTCTGACGGCAACAGCTCGTCTTTTTCTCCTATTTATGGGTTTCGTACCTTAAACTAATCTAGTCTGGACGGTATATTTTTTTGGCATTGCGATAGACTTCTGCCTTGTCTAAGGTCATTTTTTTGGTCTTAAAGTCGCGATACAACTCCATTTGGTCATTGTAATGTGGGGAGTCTGGATGATCACTCGAACCGTATGATATCACCGATTCGATTTCTACACCATCTGAAGTAAACTTTACCAATTCGATGTATGATTCTCCACTGACAACCTTTCTGCGGCCGTCTTCAAGTTTGACAGAACCCATTGCGGTAATTACATCGGGCATACCCCAAATAGGAATGTCTTTTTCGCCTCGTATTAAACGATGTAAATCGCCTAATTGAATGCGCTCTGCACCAAAATGCGTTTGAAGATCTTCTTTGACTTGTCGTAAGGCTGTAATCAATTGATCTTCAGTTACTTTTTTATCCTCAGGCAGGCTCGAATAAATTTTCTGTAATTCGAAATACAAAGAAGCAAATGCTCCTGCCCCGTAACTGTCAATATCTGCCTTTCTGTCCCAGTTTTGAATTTCATTGATAAGTGTGGCCAATTCAGGATAATTCGCCGCTGTAATGGAGTCTATGGCGTTTATATCGACATAATTGAATTGAAAAGGTTTCGGAAACTGCCTGTCGTATTTAATCGTTTTGAATTCCTGATCTCCTATGGCTTCAAAGGCATTAATCAAATCGTATAATCGGGTCGAACGATTGTTGTGATAGGTTTCGAAATTCATGTCTTTGCTGAAGTTTTCAGCTACAGGATTATCGCTCTCAGAAGAGGAGTAGAATGGACTGTGATTTGCGTTGTAGATATAACCACTTTTGGGCTGCACAACCTGAGGTAATTCTTCGATATCGTAGGTGCCTGTCCAAAGGGTTTTTTTGGTGTCTCCTGGAACCACCTCTTTCCAATTATAACCGGGCGCTCTCTTAGGGATGAGTCCATTAGAGATATAAAAAATGGTATCATTTTTATCGGCATATCCGATATTAAATCCAGGGATGGCCTTCATTTTTAGAGCATCGTAAAAAGCCGTGAAGTTTTGGGCTTTGTTCATAGTCCACCACTGCTGAAGTGCCTGTATGTTATAAAAGGCCGGAGTGCGCATCGCATAATAGCCATTGTCATTTTTGAGAGTAGGGCCATACATACTCTTGTAATATTTACGAGAAACCTTAATTGGAATTCCCAGTACTCTTAAATACACTTTAGCCTTGTGCACTTCAAGTGGATAAGCCTTACCGTCTACCCAATAGGTATGCTTTTTCTTTGGGTCCATTTTCAATTTGAATACATCAAATTTGTCGGGATAATTCACGGTATGCGACCAAGCTAAATGTTCATTGGCTCCGATTAAAATATTGGGAGACCCGGCAAATAATGCTCCTAAGATGTTGGTGCCTTCTTCACTTACTAAATGCGCTTCGTACCAAGAAGCTGGTCCGTCTAATGGTTGATGGGTGTTGATGGCTAAATAGGTTGCATTGTCTTTGGTTTTAGCGCTGTTAAAGGCGAAGGTATTAGAACCTCTCATGTCTTCAACCTCTTCTGGATCTTCGAGCTGATTGCTCAATATTTTAGAGGCCCAATAATCTCCTCTTGAAAAAAAGAAAAGTTGCAACTGCTGATAGCGTAACATTTTCTTAGGGGTAATTGGAAAAAGCTTTTGGTCTATAACCTCTTTTGGATGCTTAAGCGCATATCGATTAAGCCCTTCTGCATACGCTTGAGTTAAGGTTTTATAAGCAGGACTGATATCTGATTCGTACTTCTCATTTACGATTTCTTCTGAACCTATAAGCTGTGCTACATAGTCAGCCACTGCTCCTTTCAAACCTCTTTTTCGGCTTAGTAAGGCATTACCGGCGAGGTAAGCTTCTTGTATGGTTTTAAAATCATCCTCTGCATGCGCCCAAGCTAAACCGTAGGCGACATCCGCATCTGTCTCTCCGAAAATATGAGGAACTCCCCACTGGTCTCGAACGATTTCAATCTCATAGTTTTTTTGTTGTGCATTGGAAAAAGAAAAGACTCCAAAGACAACAATCCACAACAGTGTATTGAATTGTACTTTCTTCATTTTCTGCAATTTTTACTAAAGTTAGTGCAAAGCAGATGAATTAAAGTCTCTTCAAAAAAAAAGCCTCCAAAAAGGAGGCTTTTAGTATATAATCTGTTGTTTCTTATTTCTTAGAAATCGTATACGAACTAACTTCTCCGTCGTGAATAATTCTCACGAAGTACAAGCCTTCTTGTAATGATCCTAAGTTGATTTGATCTTGAGATTTCTTATCCATGATTAATTGACCTCCGAAGTTGAAGATTTGAACTCTCGCATCTGCTGGCAGATTTGAAATATTCAAGGTCTCCACAACAGGATTTGGATATAATACAATCTCTGCATCTTCATCTTCTGCATCCAATGTGCTTGAGAAATCAAAGTCACTACTTGAATTCAGAATCGGAGCTGCTGTAGATGGTCCACATCCGCTGATTTCTACATCATCAATGTAAATCCAATCTGAGTTACCAGAGGCATCACATCTGAATCTTAAGCGTGTATTCGATGTGAATGTTCCAGCGAACGAAACTTGCTCGAAGTACCTAGGGCCATTCACAAATTCGTCTCCTTGATTCCACTCTTCGACAACGCTGTAGTTGGCACCTCCATCAGTAGAAACTTCTAAGAAGAAATCTTCATTTGGATTGTCCATACTTCTCGCGACATATGTGAATGAAACTTGTAATTGCTCGAATCCGCTTAAGTCTAAGTTATCAGTGAACATGACTGAAGTAGAGGTGTCATCTCTTAATCGAACAGTGAACACACCTGAATTCGCATACTGACTGTCTCTGCTGCTTCTTCTTGCATCAGATCCACCGTCATTCCAAATACCCCATCCAGATTCAAAGTCTTCTGAGTTGATGACTTGATCTTGACAGCTCTGCGTTTGCGTAGTTGTAAAGCTCGTGGTGCCTTCACCTGATTCATTGCCTGCAGCATCCTTCGCTT
>WTJC01000046.1:83285-98770 GCA_011525015.1 Flavobacteriales bacterium | reverse complement strand
TTTAGTTTATGTTTGTGAGGTTGTTAAATCATTAAGAAGAATGAAAAAAGTTTTTTGCATCGGCGAGGTTCTCATTGACTTTGTCGCAGAAAATCAAGGAAAAGACTTGACTTTAGCACACACCTTTACCAAGAAAGCAGGTGGAGCTCCCGCAAATGTTGCCTGCGCTATTGCAAAACTTGGCGGCCAAGCTTCTTTCGTTGGAAGTGTCGGAAAAGACCCCATGGGAATGTTTTTGTTAAACGTACTCGAAAATGAAGGCGTCAATATTTCCTGTGTTCAGCGTATTCCTCATTTTACAACCATGGCCTTTGTCTCTATTTCAGAAGACGGAGAACGAGATTTCATTTTTGCCAGGGGTGCAGATCACTTTTTAAAATACGACAAAGACTTACAAAAGAATTTCGAAAATAATATTGTGCATTTTGGAGCGGCCACCGCACTCTTAGGCGGGGAGCTTGAAAAAGCCTACGACCACTATTTTTTTGACGCCCTGACCAAAAATTGCTTCATCAGTTTTGACCCCAATTATAGAGAAGACCTTTGGAAAGAAGAAAAAGAAACCTTTATCACTAAGTGCAAAGCCTTTATTGAAAAGTCTGATCTGTGCAAGTTTAGCGAAGAAGAGGCTTTATTGATTTCTGGAAAAGACAATATTGAAGAGGCTTGTGATGAACTGCATCGACTTGGGGCAAAAATTCTAACCATCACATTAGGAAAAAAAGGAACCTACCTCAGCACCATCACTAAAAGTCAGCTCATTCCGAGTGTTTCTGTTCAGCCGGTAGATACCACTGGCGCAGGAGACGCCTTTATAGGATGCCTCTTACAACAACTTTCGCAGAAGTCAGAATTAAAAAATCAAGAGCTTTCGTTCGACAGTTGGGCCAACATGATTCAAATAGCAAACAAGGCAGGAGCCATTACCACCACTCAGTTTGGAGCGATTGCAGCACTGCCGAATCAGTCAGACCTTGATCAGGTTTAATTAAAGATTTTTATTGATTATAGTTGAACTCGCCTGATCGGTGCAAAACACGACAAGATCGGCAATATTCACGTGATAGGGTCGAGAAACAACAAAATGCACGATATCGGCAACATCCTCTGGAAGTAATGGCTGATACCCTACATACATAGAATCTGCTCTTTCAACATCCCCCTTAAAGCGAACCTCGCTAAAGGCCGTTCGAACCATTCCTGGGTGAACCGCGCCAACCTTAACTCCTGTGCCATTTAAGTCTAAACGAAAGGCTTCGTTCAGTGTGTCTACTGCACTTTTAGAAGCGCAATACACATTTCCTTTTGGATAGACATCTTTAGCCGCCGTAGATCCGATGTGAATAATATGCCCGTCTCTTCGTTCTATCATCTGAGGTAATATTGCTTTGGATACGTAGAGCAATCCTTTTACATTGATGTCAAACATGGCATCCCAATCGTCAATATTTCCATCCTGTATCAAATCTAATCCATGAGCGTTTCCAGCGTTATTTATCAAGATATCAATGTGCCCAAATAGCGAAGGAAGTTTTTGTATTTGCTCAAAAACAGCGGTCTTGTCACGAACATCAAAGCTTAAGGTATACACCTCTGTTTGTTTGGAAAGTTCTTCTTCTAATTGACTCAAGGCGGTTTCATTTCGACCGCATAAAACCAGTCTGTATCCTTCTTTTGCAAAGCGTTCAGCAATAGATTTTCCTATACCACTGCTCGCTCCAGTTATTAAGGCTGTTTTTTTCATGCTACATTTTTTTAAGGGACTCTTCGCCCTACACTAGACTCTAAAATTACGAACCAATCTTCATCGGGCCATTCAAAGCTCAAGGCTTTTTTAAGAATGGATAATCTATTGAGGTCTGTAGTTCCGACCACTGGACGAACTGCTGCGGGATGCTTGAGAATAAATGCAATCACTAAAACTTCTTCTTTAACATCATAAGCTGCTGACAGTTCTTGTATTGTTTTTCGTATTTGATTTAGGCTCTCTGCATCCTCTTCTTTAAAATAAGATCCCAAAGGGCTCCATGCCATTGCCTCCCTGCCATTTAATTGACAGTCATCTAAAACCCCGTTGTACATTGGGTCTAAATGGTCCACAGAGAATTGAATCTGATTTGCTTCTACAGGAATATAACGTTCTAAAAGTTCTATTTGATGGGGCAAAAAGTTTGAGACGCCAAAAGATTTGATTTTACCTTGGGCTTTCAATTGCTCAATGGCTTTGGCGATTTCTTCAGCCTTCATCAGTGGACTTGGTCTGTGCAGTAAAAAGGTATCTATGCACTCCACTTGTAGGTTTTTTAAACTTTGTTCCAGAGAAGAAATGATGTAAGAGGCCCGGTAATCGTAATGCTTGACTTTATTATTCCTTCCCCTTGTCATTTGAATACCGCACTTGCTAATCAGCTCCAATTGTTCAGCTTTAACCGAACTGTTTTTTAAGGCATTTCCGAACGCTGCCTCGGTGGTGTAGTCACCATAGATATCCGCATGATCAAAGGTGTTTACGCCGATTTCTACCCATTGTTCAATTCGCTTTGACATTTCGGTTTGAGAAAGGTTTTTACCCCACTTTCCCCAAGTCATGGTTCCAGCTATTATTTTGTTTTGACTCATTTAACAATTTATTATGATAACGAAATTTAAGAAAACAGCTAAAACATTCATAAAACTTGCCCTTATTTAGAATTTTTAACCAATAATTAACAAAAGACTCCAGCAAATATTAACAATTTGCACTCCCTTTTGAAAAAGAGAAGTATGGATATTCAAGAAATCAATGAATTGGTGAAAAGTAAGAGTGCTTTTATCAGCGCCTTACGCACCGAAATGCAAAAGAAAATCGTAGGCCAAAAACACATGGTTGACAGCTTGTTAATCGGTTTATTAGGTAAAGGACACATCTTGTTAGAAGGTGTTCCAGGTCTTGCCAAAACACTCGCGATCAATACCCTGTCAAAAGCAGTACAAGGAAGCTTTAGCAGAATTCAGTTTACGCCTGATTTACTTCCTGCCGATGTTGTGGGTACAGTGATCTACAATATGAGCAAACAAGAGTTCAGCACAAAGAAGGGGCCAGTGTTTGCAAACTTTGTTTTAGCAGATGAGATTAATAGGGCGCCCGCCAAGGTGCAGTCTGCTTTGCTAGAAGCCATGCAAGAAAAACAGGTGACCATCGGAGAACAAACCTTTTTGTTAGAGCAGCCCTTTTTAGTGATGGCCACGCAAAACCCGGTTGAACAAGAGGGTACTTATCCACTTCCAGAGGCACAATCTGACCGTTTTATGTTAAAAGTGGTTATCGATTATCCTAATCAAGACGATGAGTTGGTTATCATGCGCCAAAATATGGCCAAGACAAGTGAAGAAATCTCATCGATCATCGATCTCAAACAAATCAAAGAAGCACAGGATATTATTGATCAGGTGTACATCGATGAAAAAATCGAGAATTACATTCTAGATCTGATTTTCGCTACGCGATATCCAACCAAATACAAGCTCAGCAAGAAAGTCTACAGAAAATTCATCAACAACAAAGGTGAAGAAGACGAAAAAGTTGAAGAGGTTCCATTAGAAGAATTTATCCAATACGGTGCTTCTCCAAGGGGAAGTATCAATTTAGCTAAGGCCTCTAAGTGTTATGCCTTTATCAACGGACGTGGATTTGTCGTGCCCGAAGATGTGCGCGCCGTAATTTATGATGTGCTTCGTCACCGAATTGGACTCTCTTATTTAGCCGAAGCCGATGAAATCAGCAGCGAGCAAATTATTGAGCAAATAGTCAATACCATAGAAGTTCCCTAAAAATGTCATTTGATACCGCCTCGCTCATAAGAAATGTGCGTCGAGTAGAAATCAAAACCAAAAAACTTTCTGATCAGGTCTTTGGTGGAGAATACCACTCGGCATTTAAAGGAAAGGGTATGACCTTTTCTGAGGTGCGTAAATACGAATACGGAGATGACGTAAGATCTATCGATTGGAACGTTTCTGCCCGACAAAACGAGCCTTACATCAAAATCTACGAAGAAGAAAGAGAAGAGATTCTCATGTTAGTCGTCGATATCAGTGGTTCTGTTTTATTTGGCACACAACTTCAAACCAAACTTGACAAGGCAATAGAAGTAGCCGCAGCTTTAGCTTTTTCAGCTTTGCAAAACAATGACAAGGTGGGCCTCATGGCTTTTTCTAATAGCATCTTGAAATACGTTCCTCCAAAAAAGGGGCGGTCTAATGTGTTGAGAATTCTCAGCGACCTCATTGTCTTGAAACAAGAGGCGGATTTATATCCTCCCAGAAAAACAAACATCAACAGTGTTTTCGAACGCTTAACCATCAGTTTAAAAAAGAAAGCCAACCTCTTTATTTTCTCTGATTTCTTGGATGAAGGTTATCAAAAAAAGCTTCAAATCTTAGCCAAAAAACACGACGTCAATGGATTTAGAATCTATGACAACAAAGAATTGAATATTCCTCAGTTGGGGTCGGTGTATATGAATCCTCTCGAATCGAATAAACCCATTTACCTCAACACGCTTTCATCCTCATTAAAACAACAATACAGAGCTGAGTTATTGCAGCAAATCAATTATTTCGAGACCAGTTTTAAAAGAGCAAATGCTGATTTTGTCAGTTGTGAGCTGAACGAAGATCACTTCAGCAAACTTCACCAGTTATTTAGATCCAAAACCAATTGATGAAAAAGGGAATTTTACATAGCATCTCTTTGGTTTTGTTGCTGTCTTTTCTAAACACCTCAGCTCAAAACGTTGAGGCGACCATTAATCGTGACAGCATACAAATTGGAGAGCAGATTGAATTGCGCTTCAAAGTTGAAGTAGACTCCAGCAGCGCGGTGCTCTTTCCAGAAGGTCAGACTTTTGTGCCTTTAGAGTTGGTGGAGTCCTTAGCCACTGACACCCTAAAAGAAAACGAAAAGTTTACACTCCTAAAAACCTATAAACTCACGCAATTTGACAGCGGCGCCTATCGCATACCTGAGCAACAAATTACCATTGACGGAAAGCCTTACTTGAGCCAAACATTTGAAATCAATGTGCGAGATGTCAAAGTTGATACCCTTGAACAAGGGCTTTACGACGTGAAAAGTAGAATTCAAGTTGAAAAACCAAACAGTGCTCTTCTTCAATGGATTATTGGATTCATCATTTTAGCTCTCATAGGTCTTGGGCTGTACTTCGCCTATCAAAAATGGTTTAAAAATGCGGCGCAAAAAGAAGAATTAGACCCTTATCAAGATGCACTGCACTACCTCAATTCAATTCAGGTTGGAGACTTCTTAAAACAAGAAGAGGTCAAGTCTTTTTATTCCACCTGTGTTGAAAAACTCAAGCACTATGTTTACTACTGTTTTGAAATTTCATCCTTAGATCGAACTTCAGCAGAATTTATAAGTCTTTTCTATTGGCTTATCGACAATGATAAGGTCAAAATTGAATCCGCTCAAATCAAAGCGCTAGAGCAGTGGTTAGACCGTTCTGATCTTGTGAAATTTGCTAAATACCATCCAGAATTGACCGCGCTTGAACAAGATCAAGAATTCATGCGCACATTTATTCAAGCCATAGAAGAAGGTTTACCCGAACCAGAGCCCGAAGAAATTCAAGAGCAGATTCGATTTGAACAGGAGCGCAAAAAAATGGAGCGCAAAAGGCGAATAAAAAAGGCGATGATTGCTGCTGCTTCGTTGTTGTTACTACTTGTAGCAGGTGCTTTTATTCAACTTGGCCCAAAAGATTTTCTCGCAGAATTAAGCTTTGATGCCAATAAAAACTTAAGAGATCGCAATTGGTACAACAGCAAATACGCCTACCCTTCCGTTGAATTAGAATCACCCGAAGTGCTGCTTCGTCAAGAAAACAATAGTTTTTTCTTTGAAAATGAGCGTGCGCATTTCGAAATGGGCTTGGTGTCTTTACAAACCGATCCAGAAAAAGAATGGGATTTCAGAATTGCGACTGAAAGCCGCTTGGCCTACTTTCAAGAAAAGGGGTATAGCTCTATTCTTCCCAAAGAAGAGGAGTTTATAACGCCCGATGGTGTTCAAGGGGTAAAGACCTATGGAAGCGCCATAAATGCAGAGGGCGACCGAGTAAATTATGCCATAATCACCTTCGGTGGTAAAGGATTTTCTCAAGAAATATGGTTGAGTTGGTTGGATGGCAATTCTTATGCCCAAGAAATAAGTGACCGAATATTAAATTCATTAAAAGTAAGTACAGAAATCTAATATGTTTGAAATAGGCTCATTTAAAAACCCGGAATTACTTTGGCTGCTGGCAGTGTTGCTACCGCTATTGGTGTGGTTTTTTGTCTTCAGACATAAGGACCGTGCTGGCTTTAATTTCTCTTATGCCCCAAACACTAAAAAATACAGTCAGGTCAACAACCTTTCTAAACTTATTTGGAAGCTTAGACCTTTTTTATTCTTCTTGAGGCTTCTCGGTCTAGCCGCACTAATCATAGCACTTGCGCGCCCACAGACCAGTTCAGTTTCTACCAGAACAAAAACCACAAAGGGTATAGACATCGTGCTCGCTATTGATGTTTCTTCGAGCATGCTCGCCAAAGACCTCAAGCCGAATCGATTGAGCGCCTTGAAAAAAGTAGCCGCTGAATTTGTGGGTAAAAGACCTAACGACAGAATAGGATTAGTGGTCTACGCAGGTGAAAGCTACACCAAAACCCCTGTGACCAGCGATAAAATAATTGTAGATCGATCACTTCAAGAAGTCAATTACGGAGACATCGAAGACGGTACAGCCATCGGTATGGGGCTTGCCACGGCAGTTAATCGAATCAAAGACAGCAAGGCTTTGAGTAAGGTCATTATTCTACTGACAGACGGGGTAAATAATGCCGGTTTTATAGAACCACAAACAGCAGCCGATTTAGCATTAGAGTACAACATCAAAACCTACACCATTGGCTTAGGGACCAACGGAAATGCCATGACACCTGTAGCCTACAATCCTGATGGCACTTTTAGGTACGGTCTGCGACCTGTTGAAATAGATGAAGAGCTGCTTGAAGAAATCGCTTCACTTACCGGAGGCCAATATTTTAGGGCCACAGACAACAGTAAGCTCGAAGAAATTTATGAAGAGATTAACAAATTAGAGAAAACAGAAATAGAAGAATTTACGTATTATTCTTATGAAGAACACTACCGCTCTTGGTTGATATTGGGATTAGTCCTGTTATTGTTGGAGTGGTTGCTAAAACACAGCTTGTATAAAAGCGTTATTTAGGCGATATGATTAAATACCAAGTTTCACAGTTTTTGATTTACGGAGCATTTTGCATCGCATTTCTGTTTGTGGTGTTTCAAGGCTATCGCATATGGCAATACAAGAAGTTAAAAGCCGTGGTGCTCAACAACGCTATTCGAAAGGTAGTGCTCAACAGACTCGCCCCAAATAAAATGAGTAAGGGTAAACATTGGCTCAAGTTTAGCGTTTTCACCTTAGCCATATATGCCCTGTTTATCGCATTGGCCAATCCGCAAATTGGTACAGCACTTCAAACCGTAAAACGAGAAGGAATTGATATTGTTTTCGCCATTGATGTCTCTAAAAGTATGTTGGCCGAAGACATCGCGCCAAATCGAATTGAAAAGGCAAAGCGCATTGTTTCAGAGGTCATCAATAATTTGGCTTCTGATCGCGTTGGTATCATTGCTTATGCTGGTGGAGCCTTTCCTCAACTCCCCATTACTACAGATTATGCAGCGGCCAAAATGTTCTTGCAATCGATGAACACCGATATGCTTTCTTCTCAGGGAACCGCCATTGGCGGAGCGATTAATTTGGCATCTCAGTATTTCGATGACGATCAGCAAACCAATCGCGTATTGCTTCTAATTTCTGATGGAGAAGACCATGCCGGAGCAATCGAAAACCAAGTACTTCAAAACGCATTTGAAAACAACATACAAATCTTCACCATTGGTATCGGAGAAGAAAAAGGGGCTCCCATACCCATCAAAAAAAATGGCGTTTTACAAAGCTTTAAAAAAGACGGTGAAGGCCAAGTGGTTATCAGTAAACTCAATCCGAGTATTTTGCAAGAGATTGCCCTTCGTACCAATGGCGCTTATATCTCAGGCAATAATACTGAAGAAGTTGTGGCAGAAATAGGCAGCATTATCGATAAAATTGATAAAACCGAATTCGAAGCAAAAGAATTCGCCTCGTATAAAGATCAATTCCAATGGCTTATAGGTATAGCTTTAGTCTTATTGGTTATTGACAGTCTTATGCTTGAGCGCAAAACAAGTTGGATTAAAAAACTCAATTTATTCAATGAAAAAAGGTAACATCATATCTGTACTATTGCTTTTGTTTGTAGGATCCATGCATTTGGGATTCGCACAAGCCGAAAAGGCGCAGGAATTCAGCTATCAGGCGAATGAATTAAGTCTTGACAGCGAGTACAGTAAAGCTGAGGCGCTCTACAGAAAAGCCTATGCGGTTGATGAAAATGAAACCAGAGCCCTGTACAATTTGGGAACCAATCTCTACAAAAACGAGTTGGTAGAAGAAGCCTTTTCAAATTTTAAAACCACAGTTGAAAAATCAACTTTTAAAGGAGAAAAGCACAACGCTTATCACAATATGGGGAATCTTTTTATGGATAAAAAGGAATATGAAAAAGCGGTAGAATCATATAAGAATGCGCTTAGACAAGATCCTACTGACGATGAAACCAGATACAATTTAGCGCTGGCTAAAGAAATGCTCAAAAAGAATCCTCCACAAAACAACAAAGATCAAGACGACAAAGACGAAAAGGACGATAAGCAACAAGATCAAAAGGACCAACAAAACCAAGAGGGAGATTCTGATTCAGAAAAAGAAAAGCAAGAGGAAAACAAAAATGACTCTGGTGATGGAGACTCCGAAGAAAATAAAAATGAAGAAGGTGGAGATGAAAAACAGGAGCAAAAGGAACAGCCTCAACAAGGAGACGATTCTAAAAAAGAGCAGTCACAAAACCAACCCCGACCAAACCAACTATCTAAACAGCAAATAGAGAATTTACTTGAAGCCATGCGCAATGAAGAAAAGAAGGTGCAAGAAAAACTGAAAGCGGCAAAAGTAAAAGGAAAGAAAATTAAAACGGATAAAGATTGGTAAGCAATGAAGTCTAGAAAATTACATTTTCTATTTTCTCTTTTGTGCATAGGCATGTCATTTGTTTATGCCCAGAACGATGCTGTGGTATTCGAAGCGAGCTTGAGTAAAAGCAAATTAGGAGTAAACGAACGACTGCGCGTGGTATTCAGTATGAATAAAGACGGTGACAATTTTAATCCCCCTTCTTTTAAAAACTTTAAGGTCATCGCTGGCCCAACCCAACAGATCAGCTCTTCTTTTGTCAACGGAAAAAGAAGCTATTCCAAGTCGTATACTTATGTAGTTCAGCCTCTAGAAAAAGGGCGATTTGAAATCGGTCAGGCCTCAATTGAAATTCAAGGAGAAACCTATAAAACCATAGCCCAAAAGGTAGAGGTAACCTCAGCAGTTGAAAATCCAAATGCGCCAAAAAGTGCAGCCTCTATCGCTGAAGAGAGTCTGTTTTTAGTCGCCGAGGTATCGAACACCAACCCTTATGAAAATCAAGGATTCTTTGTGCGCTATAAACTTTACATTGATCCACAAGTCAATGTGACGAATTTTAGACCGATTGATAACCCGAGTTATCCCAACTTTTGGAATCAAGAAATTCCAATTAATCAATACACTACCGAAGAGACTACATACAAGGGGAAACGCTTTAGAGCCGTAGTCTTAAAAAGGGTGGTTTTATATCCTCAAAAATCAGGAAAACTCGAAATAGAACCCTTCGCTTTGGATGTTAGTGTTGATGTGCCTACAAGTCGAAGAGACTTCTTTGGAAGGCCGATGTATGCCTCTGCAAACAAAGTGCTCACCGCAGGTAAACGAAGCATCAATGTCAAGGCGCTGCCGACAGCAGGTAAACCAGATTCATTCTCAGGCGGCGTTGGAGAATTTGACTTTTCAGTATCGGCCAATAGAACACAATTAGACGCTTCAGAATCCCTGCAGATAGAAGTCAAAATTAGTGGAAGTGGAAACCTCAAATTAATGCAGTTACCCGAATTGCAATTGCCTTCTTCTCTCGAAGTTTACGAACCTGAGTTCAACGAGAATATCCGCACGAATCTCGGAGGGATGAAAGGAGACATCTCGAAATCCTACACGGTTGTACCCTCTTATAAAGGAAGTTATCCCGTACAGGAGATTGCCTTTAGTTACTTTGATCCAAAAACTAAAAAATACGTCACCAAATACTCCGATGCCATCAATATTGAAGTAATTAATGGTCCTTCGGCAAATGAAGAAAAAGAGAGTAGCTCGAGCTTTGTCTCAAAGATGGTCGTTCCGACCACTTCTGCCTTTCACTTTATCAAAGTACAAACCTCGTTTGAGAGTACAGCCGACAAAGGCTTCGAAGAAAAAGGATTGTTTTACCTCTTATTTGCCCTTCCTTTTATCCTCTTATTGATTTATGAAATTGTAAAGAGGTCCATTGTGGTGTTCAGTCCTAATGATGAAAATAAGGCCCTCAGATCAGTTCAGAAATTGGCCAAAAAACATTTGTCTGAAGCTCACAAGACCCTAGATCGTCCTGAAGCATTTTACGCAGCTTTAGAACAAGCGCTGTTCAAGTTTTTACAAGCCAAGCTGAAAATAGACATCAGTGCTATAACGAAGTCTAATATTGAAGCCTTGTTGAAAGAACGACAAATAGAAAGTAGCATTATTACGCGATTTATCGATTTGATTGAACTTTGTGAACTCGCTAGATACAGCAGTGGGACTATTGAAAAAAGCACAGAAGAAATCTATAAAACAGCAGTTGAATTATTAAGTGACTTAGACAAACGATTAAAATGAAACGAAAGCTGATTTACTTCCTACTCTTTAGTTTGACATTAGGTCATTTTTCTAATGCACAAGAACAAGACCCCTACGCCATTTTCAAACAAGCCAATGAATATTACAATCAAGGGCAGTACGAAAAAGCTATTGAGGCCTATCAACGAATCGAATCCAAGGATGCCGTTTCTGCAGAGTTGTACTTTAACTTAGGCAACAGTTATTATAAAACCAATAAGATTGCAGAGAGTATTTTTTATTACGAGAAGGCGCTTTTACTCAATCCTCAAGACAAAGAAATCAGAGATAATTTAGGCTACGCTCAAAACATGCGCATAGACGCCATTGAAACCATTCCCTTGAGCTTCTTTCAAAATTTAGGCAACCGCATCATTTTCTTTTTGAGCATAAAACAACTCTCTTGGCTGGCTTTATTATCCGTTTTGTTTAGCCTTTGTGCCTATATTTTCTTTAGAGAAAGCATAGACAGTTCTCGAAAACGAACTTCCTTCAGCTTAGCCATAGTCTTTTTGGTGATTGGGCTAAGTTCATTTGGCCTAAGTAGAATCGCACTTTCAGAAGAACAAAAAGACAGGCCTGCTGTATTATTCGGTCAAGAAGTCTTATTGCGTGCTGAACCAAATCTAAGTTCCGAAGTTTTTGTCACCCTGCACGAAGGAACAAAAGTTGATATTTTGGAAATATTTGAAGATTTTAGCAAAATCAAACTGGCCAATGGTCAAACCGGCTGGATTGAAAAAGACGAATTAAAGGAGATTAAATAAGTTGAAGCTATTCATACAACATAAGGTTATCGTTTTGTTTCTGCTTGCTTTTTTGAGCAAAGGAGTTTTTGATATTCTTCAAGTCAATGAGGCCTTTGCCTATGAATTAATAGAAAGCGGAGAACAAGAGGAATCACAAAATAAAGAATCCAAAGAAAAATTAGAATTGTTCAGTTACTCCGAACAATTCCCTATCAAATCTTCATTTTTTACTGAACTGGCAAAGACGAGTGCAGTGGTTAATTTTATAAAGGAATCTTGGTTCGATGTTCCAAATCCTCCTCCAAGGGTAGCTTAACTACTCCAAAAATTAATTCACTAAAATTTAAAATTTACAGTCATGCCGACACAAACAAAAGAAACACAAGATCAAATAACGCCAGAAATCGCGTTACAACTTTTAAAAGACGGAAATCACAGATTTACACACAACAACAAAAGAAATAGAGACCTTTTAGGTCAAGTAAAACAAACTGCTACTGGACAATATCCCTTTGCCTCAGTGGTAGGTTGTATAGATTCAAGAGTTCCAAATGAGACTATTTTTGACCAAGGTATCGGAAGCATCTTCAGCGCAAGAGTAGCTGGAAACATCATTAATGAAGACATCTTAGGGAGTCTAGAATTCGCTTGTCAAGTTGCTGGAACAAAACTAATTGTAGTTTTAGGTCACACTTCTTGTGGCGCAGTTAAAGGAGCCTGTGACGATGTAAAGCTCGGAAACTTAACACATCTTTTAGCTAAAATTAAGCCTTCAGTTGCTGCAACGAGCTCAGAAGACGGAGCAGACCGATCTTCTAAAAACAGCGCTTTTGTCAATGCAGTTGCTGAGACAAACGTGAATCTCGCTGTTGAACAAATCAGAGCTCAAAGTGAGGTTTTAAAAGCATTAGAAGATGAAGGCAAAATTGCCATTGTTGGTGCAATGTACGATGTAGCCAACGGTCAAGTTGAATTCTATAAGGCCTAATTAAATGAAATCATTATTTACAAACTTAAGAGGTGATCTCTTCGGAGGAATCACCGCGGGGATTGTTGCCCTACCATTAGCACTTGCCTTTGGGGTAAGTTCAGGACTCGGACCAAGTGCTGGTCTGTACGGAGCCATTTTTATCAGTTTTTTTGCCGCCTTATTCGGAGGTACTCCAACTCAAATATCTGGACCTACAGCTCCGATGACTGCAGTAAGTATGGTAATTATTGCTTCGATTGTTGCCGTAAACGACGGGGATATCAACAAAGCATTACCTGCTATTTTAACCGTTTTCTTTTTAGCTGGACTCATGCAAATTGGTCTTGGCGCGATTGGAGTCGGAAAATACATAAGGTACATTCCCTATCCGGTAGTCTCCGGCTTTATGACCGCTATTGGTGTGATCATATTGATCACTCAAATACTTCCTGCTATTGGATACTACGTAAAAGAAGATGACGCTTTTGTAGCTCAATTCGAGGTGCAAGCCGAAGAAGAAATTCTTCGAAATATTTTGAAAGATGAGTCTGCTGAAGGAACATTGGTTGTCGAAGATTTTCAAGAAACCATCAACAAATCCCAAAAAATTACTGAAGCGGATATCACTAAAGAAGCAAAGAATTTAGCATCAAAAGAAGCCTCAGGAGTTTTAGGAACGCTTAAAGTACTACCAAGGGCTCTTGGGAATATCAATTGGCTCGAACTCTTATTGGCTTTGAGTACCATAGCCATTATCTATGGATTCAAGAGAATTACCACAGCGGTTCCGAGTACTTTAGTCGCCTTGATTGTGGTCTCTGGGGTAGCCTATGGTTTTGGATTAAACTATAGACCTATTGAAGAAATTCCAACAGGATTACCGATTCCTAAAATAGAAATCATCACACAATTTGAGCTCTCGGCTATCACACCTTATATATTCACCGCTTTAACCCTGTCATTATTAGGAGCCATTGACTCTTTATTGACCTCTATTGTGGCGGATAATATGACCAAAACAAAGCACAACTCGAACAAAGAGCTTATTGGTCAAGGTATTGGTAATACCATTGGAGCCGTGTTTGGAGGAATTCCAGGAGCAGGAGCAACCATTCGTACCGTTGTAAACATTAATTCAGGGGGTAAAACCAAGTTGTCAGGAATGATTGCTGGTGTGCTTTTACTTTTTATTCTTTTAGCACTTGGGCCTGTTGCGTCACAGATTCCAGCAGCGGTACTAGCAGGAATACTAGTAACTGTTGGTATTGGCGTAATGGATTACAAAGGGTTAAGAGCTATTCCTCACTTGCCTAAGGATATCAAACTTGGGCCACTTAAAATCAGTTCAGAAGTAATGATCATGATTGTGGTTCTCGTTCTTTCATCTGTATGGAATTTAGTGTACGCTGTTGGTATTGGATTAGTCATTGCTTCTCTGATGTTCATGAAGAAAATTGGAGATCTCACTGCGGCGCATTCTCAAGTGAATTCGCTTAAAGAAGAGGCCTGGTCAGATGAGACGAAACTGTCTGCAGAAATGCAAGCCAATTTTTATTTCAAGCACATCAACGGACCTCTTTTCTTTGGTTCGACTTCAGAATTCCAAGCTTTAGCTGCCAAGATTCCTGAATCGGCCAATGCAGTGGTTTTCAGAATGAGTAAGATGACCTATTTGGATCAATCCGGTCTATATGCTATTGAAGATGTAGTCATTGGTCTAAGAGCTAAAAATGTAGATGTTTACTTTATCGATATCGATGAGCAACCGCGATACATGATGGAGCGCGTAAAACTCATTCCCGACTTAATCGATGAAAAACACATCTTCGACAGTTTAGATTCCTTCAAATCACATGAAGCACTAAATTCAAAAGGATAGCATTTATTAAATGCTTACTTTTGGCCTTGATTTAGAGAAAATAATATGATTCAACAAATCGAGGAACACATTACTAAGGTTGATGCTTTCACCGCATCAACCTTAGATGATGTCGAAAAATTCAGAATAGAATATCTCGGTAAAAAAGGGGTCCTTAATGACCTTTTTACCGCCTTCAAAAATGTGCCAAATGATCAGAAAAAAGCATTTGGCCAAAAACTCAACGAGCTTAAACAAAAAACAAGTTCAAAAATTGAGGCGCTTAAAATCGAAATTAGCAGCGCTTCAGCCCAAAGTCAAATCCACGCTATGGACCTTAGTCGCAGTGGATATCCCTTTGAGGTTGGTGGTAGACATCCCATTTCAATAGTCAAAAACAAAATTGTAGATATTTTTTCAAGGATTGGATTCAACGTGTCTGAAGGTCCTGAAATCGAAGACGACTGGCATAATTTTACCGCCTTGAATTTGCCCGATCATCATCCCGCAAGAGACATGCAGGATACCTTCTTTATACAAACCAACCCCGATATTTTGTTGCGCACGCACACCTCATCGGTTCAGGTGCGTTATATGGAGCAAAACAACCCTCCAATTAGGACTATTTCTCCCGGAAGAGTCTATAGAAACGAAGCTATTTCTGCGAGATCTCACTGCTTTTTTCATCAAATTGAAGGCTTGTACATAGACGAAAATGTATCCTTTGCAGACCTGAAGCAAACGATTCAATACTTTACAACCGAACTCTTTGGAAAGTCTAAAATTAGACTCAGGCCCTCTTACTTTCCATTCACCGAACCAAGTGCAGAAATTGACGTTTACTGGGGCTTAGAAACTGAAACAGATTACAAGATGACCAAAGGAACAGGGTGGTTAGAAATCGCGGGTTGCGGAATGGTTGACCCCAACGTTTTAAAGAATTGTAATATAGACCCTGA
>WTJC01000046.1:75394-83185 GCA_011525015.1 Flavobacteriales bacterium | reverse complement strand
TCTTCTGAGTTTAATTCAACTTCAGCAATAACTAAGCCGCTGTTTTCACCCTTAAAAACATCCAACTCAATAATGTGTGACCCTGAGCGAATGGCATACCTGATTTTTTCCACCTCATAAGGCTCACACAAGCCCAAGAGCTGTTCCGCCTCTAGTTTTGGGATTTGTTTTTCCCACTCAAAATTTCGAATACCTGTTTTTTTTCCTTTGATGGTTAAAAAGGCCTTTTCATTGGAAATTCTAACCCGAACAATTCGATCGGCATCTTTATTGAGATAGGCTTGTCGAATGGATAATTGTTGAAAAGAAAGCTCTTCCCAGTTCAAATTTTCAGTGACTAAAAATTTGCGCTCAATTTCTAAACCCATTCTAGAAAATTAACTATTCACAACGTGTTACTCTCAGGGTATTCACCATTCCTCTTGCCTTAATCGGCATTGAAGAAAGACTTACGGTCATATCACCCGCTTTTAACATTTGATTCTCTTTGGCGTATTGAATAACATCTTCAACCGTCTCATCGGTAGAGACCATTTTATCATAGTAGCAGGCATAAACACCCCAAAGAAGATTTAAGCGACCCAAAATCGTTTTGTTATCGGTGAAAACAAGAATAAATGAATTTGGTCTACGCGCAGAAATTTGAAAAGCCGTGTATCCCGAATTGGTCAAGGTACAAATTACTTTTGCGCCTAAATCGTTCGCTAATTCCGAAGCTTGTTGACAAATCTTATTGGTGATAAAACGATCTTTTTGATCCACTTGCATTGAATCAGGAACCGAAATCATCGGAGATTCTTCAACCGCTTTAATGATGCTCGCCATTTTTGCCACTACCTCAACAGGGTACTGACCAACAGAGGTTTCTCCTGAAAGCATAACGGCATCCGCACCATCCATCACTGAGTTTCCAACATCGTTCACCTCTGCTCGGGTAGGAGTCAAACTGTCCATCATGGTCTCCATCATTTGGGTGGCAATCACAACAGGCTTATTGTAAGCCTTCGACATATTGACCAGCTGCTTTTGTAAAAGCGGAACTTCTTCAGCAGGAACTTCTACTCCCAAATCACCGCGGGCCACCATAATCGCGTCAGAATTCATTACGATTTCTTTCATATTGGTAATGGCTTCAGGCTTTTCAACCTTAGAAATAATTGGAATTCGGTGCGAAGCATGCTCTTCAATCAATTGTCGTAAATCATCTATATCCTTGGCGTGACGAACAAATGACAAAGCAATCCAGTCTACGTTTTGACCAATGGCAAAAATCGCGTCTTTAATATCCTTTTCAGTTAAAGCAGGTAGAGAAATTGCTGTGTTTGGTAGGTTCACTCCCTTGTTTGATTTGAGCACACCCCCTTGCAAAACTTTGGTCGACACCTCATTAGAGCGATTCGTTTCTAAAACTTCAAAAATCAACTTTCCGTCGTCTAAAAGGATTTTCTCTCCTGGCTTCACATCCTTTGGAAATTGGGTGTAATTCATATAAACCCTATCCTTATTTCCTACAAAAGCATCGCCTGTGACAAAGGTGATTTGATCCCCAGGGTTCAACATCACTCCGTCTTCCATTTTACCGACTCTGAGCTTTGGTCCTTGTAAATCCGCCAAAATAGCGGTGTGACGCTTTAATTCATCGTTGAGCTCTCTGATATAAGTGATACGCTGCTTTACATCGTCGTAATCAGCGTGGGAAAAGTTGATTCTAAACACATCAACGCCAGCAATCATCATTTCGCGTATAATGTCCTTAGACGCGCTCGCAGGTCCTAAAGTGGCTAATATTTTTGTTTTCTTATTTATTGGCATAATTAAAAAGTTAAGTGTGTTTTGGATTTTATGTTTTCAAATGGGATGTAATACGCAGATAAGATTTCTTCTAACTTGGTAATTTCCTGCTCGATGTGAGCTAATTGATCGTCGCCGAACTCTCCATCCAGCACTAAAAAATAATCTACTTCCTTGTATTCGGGCAAGACATAAAAGGTTTCTTCAACGGCGGTCGATTCGTTGAAAAGACTATTTAAAGGGCTCGCCTCAACGGGTTCTTTTGTGCTTATTTGACTGGTTTTGTTTTTAATTAATCTATACTCTATTTGCAATACTTCATCCTCAAAAAAGAAATAAGGAAATTTAACATCCTTGTAGAAATCTAAATCCTTTTCTCTTTTCAGTTGCGAAAATAAGCAAGTATTTATCAAAAACGCCAATCTATATGACGGAAGACCACTGTATATCGCCAAAATAAATTTGGCGTCAACTTCATCGAGCGTCAAATGGTATTTCTGTTTTTTCAACGAGTTGATTTTATTTGGTCTTGAAGCGCAAAGTAAGCTCTTTTCGCTGCCTTTTCTTCAGCTCTTTTTTTAGAGGTTTCTCTACCTTTCGCTACTACTTTATTATCGATGTGCAATTTCACAGAGAAATGCTTTGTCTTTTGATTCCCAGTATCTTCGTATACCTCAAAATTAAAGGGATATTTTTTCTTTTGACACCACTCAATCATCAGACTCTTATAACTAACCACCTTGCCTTCTAGTTGATCAATATCGATATAGGGCTGAATGAGTCTTTTGTTTAAAAAAGAATAGCAGTAGTTGTACCCTCTGTCGAGATATACTGCTCCAACCAGAGCTTCAAAGATGTTGCCGTGAACGTTTTCGCCGAAATTCCGATTTGGAATTTTACTCTTTAAAAAGTGAATGAGTCCGAGTTCTTTTCCGAGTTCATTTAAGTGGTTTCTGCTGACCACCTTAGACCTCATTTTAGTCAAATACCCCTCGTCGCCATGTGGCACCTCGTCAAAAAGGTGTTTAGAAATGATGACCCCTAAAATGGCATCTCCCAAAAATTCTAAACGCTCGTAATTTATTGGATTTCCATTCTTGTCTTTAATGTTGAGGGATCGGTGTAAAAAGGCCTTTTCGTATATGCTGATGTCTTTGGGGGCAAATCCCAACAACTGCTTTAAACTTAAAAAAAATTCCCTTCTGTGTTTGGGAAGGGAATAATAGTGTTTTAAGTTGGAAAAAAGCATATACGTTTTAGGCTGTATATTTTTTAAGTACAACACATGCATTGTGTCCTCCAAAACCGAAGGTGTTGCTCATCGCGATATTCACCTCTCTTTTAGTTGGAGAATTCAAGGTCAAATCCAGACTTGAATCGATATTCTCATCTACATTACTGTGGTTAATTGTTGGAGGGATGATACCTTCTCTAATCGACATCACAGATGAAATCGCTTCAACTGCTCCTGCCGCTCCAAGTAAATGTCCTGTCATGGATTTGGTCGAATTGATACTGATGTGTGAAGCATGCGCCCCAAACACCTTTGATATTGCTTTCAACTCGGCCACATCTCCAAGTGGAGTAGATGTTCCGTGTGTGTTTATGGCATCTACGTCTTTGGCATCAATTCCTGCATCTCTCAAGCAATTTTCCATTACTCTAACTACTCCAACACCTTCAGGATGTGGTGCAGTCATGTGATAGGCGTCCGAAGATAATCCTCCGCCAATCACTTCAGCATAAATTTTTGCTCCTCTTTTCAAGGCGTGATCTAAATCTTCTAATACTAAGGCTCCACCCCCTTCTCCGAGAACAAATCCATCTCTTTCGGCATCAAAAGGTCTTGAAGCCGTTTGAGGCGAATCGTTTCGCGTAGACAAGGCGTGCATTGCATTGAATCCACCAACACCCGCAATGGTTACAGCAGCCTCACTTCCACCAGTTACCACGACATCGCAAGTTCCTAAGCGAATGGTATTTAGTGCATCTATAATAGCATTTGCCGAAGAAGCACAGGCAGAAACTGTGGTATAATTAGGACCCATAAATCCATTTTTAATCGAAATGTATCCCGGGGCAATATCAGCAATCATCTTAGGAATGAAGAAAGGATTGAATCTGGGTGTACCATCGCCAGAAGCAAAATTCAGTACTTCGTTTTGAAAGGTTTCTAATCCACCGATACCTGCTCCCCAAATCACACCTACTCTAAATTTATCTAAAGCCTCTGTGTCAAGGGCTGAATCTGCAATAGCCTGGTCAGCGGCAACAGCTCCATACTGTGTGAAGCGATCCAGTTTTCTCGCATCTTTTCTGTCGAAAAAATCTAAGGGATCAAAATCTTTGATTTCACAGGCAAATTGTGTTTTAAACTTGGAGGCGTCAAAATGCGTAATCTCCGCTGCGCCTGACTTACCCGCTATAAGTGCATTCCAATATTGGTCAAGTGTGTTTCCGATTGGTGTTACTGCACCCATGCCTGTGACAACTACTCTTTTTAATTGCATAGTGTATCGTTTGACAAGTTGAATTTAGTAAAAAAAAATCCATGAGAGCTTATGCCTCATGGATGTTTAAATTTTCTATGAATTGAGACAGTAGTTATTTAGCGTCCTCAATATAGCTTATAGCTTGTCCTACTGTAGAAATATTTTCAGCTTGGTCATCTGGAATTTGAATATCGAATTCCTTTTCGAATTCCATAATCAATTCTACTGTGTCTAGAGAGTCTGCTCCCAAATCATTTGTGAAGCTAGCTTCAGCAACTACTTCGTTTTCGTCAACACCTAATTTGTCAACGATAATTGCTTGTACTCTTGATGCAATGTCTGACATATTTTTAATTTTAAATTAACGGAGCAAAAATAGTAAACTTTACTAATTATCCTACCGATATTTGTAAAGTCCTTCAAAGTGACTTTAAAATTTAAAAATCAAGACCATGAATAAGCTCATCATTTTGGCTTCAGGATCTGGCTCTAATGCCGCTAAAATCATAGAATACTTTGAAAATCAAGATGATACAATTGTCTCTGCCGTCCTGACTGACAACAGACATGCTGGCGTTTTAGACAAGTGTAAATCACTTAATATTCCTACACTATATTTCAGTGCGGCCCTTTTTCGTTCATCTGGATTTATAGATTTATTAAACAGTTTTGGTCCTGATTTAATCATTCTGGCTGGCTTTCTCAAAAAAATTCCCTCAGAAGTCATTGCTGAGTATCCTGATAAAATCATCAATATTCATCCCTCTCTATTGCCAAAATACGGTGGAAAAGGAATGTATGGGGCTCACGTGCACCATGCCGTAAAAGAAAATAATGAGCCAGAATCAGGAATCAGTATTCACTACGTCAACGAGCATTACGACCAAGGACAAATTATTGCACAATTTAAAGTAGCACTAGATTCACAGGACAACGCCGAGCAGATTGCCAAAAAAGTACAGCAATTAGAACACCTGCACTTCGCCCCAACCATAGCGACCCTTTTAAAAAACAATGAGTGAAAAACCTAAACATATCGCGCTCTACACCGACGGGTCTGCCAGAGGAAATCCCGGACCTGCGGGATACGGAATCATCTTAGAATGGATTGGCACTAATTACAGCAAGGAATTTTCCAAAGGATTTGAATGCTCCACCAATAACAGAATGGAATTATTAGCCGTAATCGATGGACTTGCTAAAATCAACACCCCAAATTGCGTCATTTCTGTTTATTCAGATTCAAAATATGTCACAGACGCCATCAATAAAGGATGGGTTTATCAATGGAAAGCCAAAGGTTTTAAGAACAGAGTGAATGCAGATTTATGGAAGCTCTTTTTAGCTGAAATAAAAAAGCACCAAGTCGAATTCATTTGGATTAAAGGACACAATCAGCATCCTCAAAATGAGAGATGCGATCGCTTAGCCGTGCAAGCGAGTTTCAAAGAAAATAAAGAAATCGATAAGGGGTATATTCAGGCAAATAACTAGTTTATTAAGCCCTATATTTGTGCTCAAATTGTAGAAATGTCTAAACTACTCATAGCGGGAACCGTCGCCTACGACAGTATTGAAACTCCTTTTGAAAAAGTTGATTACACCCTAGGTGGAGCAGCAGTCTACATCGCTCTAGCCGCAAGTCATTATCCGATTGATGCGGCAATTGTATCGGTAATTGGCTCAGATTTTGAGCAGAAACATTTGGATTTATTAGAGGCTAAAGGCATTGATCTCGAAGGTGTTGAAACCATTGCAGATCAAAAAACATTTTTTTGGAGCGGATTGTACAAAAACGACATGAACAGTCGTGAGACCTTAACTACTGAATTGCACGCTCTTGCTCATTTCAATCCAGTGGTTCCCGAAGCCTATAAGAATCCGAAAATTGTTTTGCTTGGCAATTTAGATCCAAGCGTTCAAATGCGTGTTTTAGACCAATTAAACCACAAGCCAGAATTGGTCATTTTAGACACCATGAACTATTGGATGAATCATACTCCTAATGAACTTGATGCCATCATTGCTAAAACCGATTTACTCACCATTAATGACGAAGAAGCTCGAATGTTAAGCGGAGAGTATTCACTGGTAAAGGCAGCTAAAAATATCTTAAAACGAGGACCAAAATACTTGGTCATTAAAAAGGGTGAGCACGGCGCTTTACTCTTTCACGAAAATGAGGTGTTCTTTGCCCCAGCCTTACCTTTAGAAGAAGTTTACGATCCTACAGGTGCAGGAGACACCTTCGCCGGTGGCCTTGCAGGATACTTATCCCAAATAAAAAACATAAATTTCGAACACATAAAAAATGCCGTTGTACACGGTTCTAATTTGGCCTCTTTTTGCGTAGAGCGTATGGGCGTTTCAAGAATGATTAATTTAGAGCGCGAAGAGCTCGTACAACGACTCAGATATTTTAAAAAATTAACTCAATTTGATATTCATTTAGAATCTTAAGTTCTACCATTATGAGTGATCCCATCAAACACGAGTGTGGAATAGCACTAGTTCGACTTCTTAAACCGCTTTCTTACTACAAAGAAAAATACGGATCCTCATTTTACGGGATAAACAAGATGTACTTGTTGATGGAAAAACAGCACAATCGAGGACAAGATGGTGCTGGTTTTGCAAGTATCAAACTCGACATGAATGCTGGAAGCAGATACATCAGTAGAGTTCGTTCGATTGAAAAGCAGCCAATCGCAGACATCTTCGAGAAAATCAACCATCGTATCAACGAACAAAGCGCTGGTAAAAATTTCCAGACAGACTTAGAGTTGAAAGAAGCCATTCCATACGTTGGTGAATTAATGTTAGGTCATGTGCGATACGGAACTTTTGGAAAAAACAATATTGAAAGTGTACATCCCTTTTTAAGACAAAACAATTGGATGCACAGAAACCTCATTGTCGCAGGTAATTTTAATATGACCAATGTGAAAGAACTTTTTCACAACTTAGTAGAGTTAGGGCAGCATCCCAAAGAAATGGCTGATACCATCACTGTGATGGAAAAAATTGGGCATTTTTTAGATGATGCCGTAGCCAAATTATACAAGCAAATTAAAAAGGAAGGTTACAATAAACAACAGGCTTCTCCTTTGATCGCTTCTCGTTTAGACCTGGCAAAAATATTAGGCAAAGCAGCCAAAAATTGGGATGGCGGATATGCTATGGCCGGCCTATTGGGGCACGGTGATGCATTCGTTTTGAGAGACCCCGTAGGAATCAGACCTGCCTATTACTATCACGATGATGAAGTCGTTGTAATTGCTTCTGAACGCCCTGCGATTCAAACGGTATTCAATGTACCCTTTGAGTCCATAAAAGAGATTACCCCAGGAAAAGCATTAATCATCAAAAAATCGGGTGAGCTTAAATTGAATCAAATCTTAGAGCGTAAAGAACAAAAATCCTGCTCGTTTGAGCGCATCTATTTTTCAAGAGGCAGTGACAAAGAGATTTATCAAGAGCGCCAAAATTTAGGCCGTCTAATTTTTCC
>WTJC01000046.1:33634-75294 GCA_011525015.1 Flavobacteriales bacterium | reverse complement strand
GCAGTGACAAAGAGATTTATCAAGAGCGCCAAAATTTAGGCCGTCTAATTTTTCCCAAGGTCCTTAAGTCTATTGATAATGATTTGCAAAACACGGTCTTCTCCTATATTCCAAACACCGCTGAAACATCATTTTTAGGGCTTGTAAAAGAGGCTGAAGCGCATTTGTTAAATCACAAAAAGGAACAAATACTTCAACTCAAAGGAAACCTAAATCCTGAGAAGCTTCAAAAAATACTTGAAGTTCGCCCACGAATTGAAAAAGTGGCTATCAAAGATGTCAAACTCAGAACCTTTATCACCCAAGACAGTAGCAGAGACGATCTAGTTTCTCATGTTTACGACATATCCTACGGTTCAGTTAAGAAAACAGATTATTTAGTAATTATAGATGACAGTATTGTTCGCGGAACAACGCTTAAAAAAAGCATCTTACGCATTCTCGATCGTCTTCAACCCAAGAAAATTATTGTGGTCTCATCAGCACCACAAATACGATACCCCGATTGCTATGGAATCGACATGGCTAAGCTCGAAGATTTTATTGCCTTTAGAGCAGCCGTAGAACTTCACAAGTCACAAGGAAATCATCAAATACTTTCTAAAATATATCAGGAGTGTTTGAACAGCAATTCAGGAAATTACAGAAATTACGTACAAGACTTATACGCCCCCTTCACAGAAGAAGAAATCTCTCAAAAAATCGGTGAATTGTTGACCCCACAAGAAATCAAAACTCCAGTAGAAATCGTGTTTCAATCCATTGAACAGCTGCACGAAGCCTGCCCTAAAAACTTAGGCGACTGGTATTTTACAGGAAATTATCCAACCAAGGGAGGTACAAGAGTGGTGAACCAAGCCTTTATCAACTATTACGAAGGAAAGAATCAAAGAGCATACTAAGAGTTTTTGCGTTGCTCAACCCTATAATTAGGGACTTCATCGTTGAAATACACAAGCCCGTACAAGTTAATCTTATTTTTCGGCCACCATAACAAAGTAGGTTATGTTCATGGTAAGATTTGGGGTTAAACGGGTAGACATTGGTTTACCCGTTTTTTTTTTGAATACTTCTCAATAAACTTAACCTAAATTAAGAAATCACCAAATTCAGCGTATTAACCTTAATTTATGATTAATTAACATTTTAACAGCAGTATATTCGTAACACCATTACATATTATTGTTATAGGTTTATGGTAAGATTTGGGACAAAAAAAGGACAGTGAGAACTGTCCTTTTTATTTTTACTAGTATCGTCTAACTGCTTTAGCTTCCCTGAGCGTAGTACTCACTTACTTTCTTCCAATTCACAACATTGAAAAAGGCAGCGATATAATCAGGTCTTCTATTTTGATAATTTAAATAATAAGCGTGCTCCCAAACGTCTAGTCCTAATATAGGCTGTCCTCCACATCCGATCTCAGGCATCAATGGATTGTCTTGATTTGCAGTAGAGCAAATTTCAAGTTTGCCTCCCTCGTGAACACACAACCATGCCCATCCAGAACCAAATCTTGTAGCCGCGGCATTTGAAAAAGCAGTTTTAAATTCCTCAAAAGAGCCAAAAGAAGCGTTGATAGCAGCAGAGAGTTCTGCGCTCATTTCAGAGGCCTCTGGACTTAGAATTTCCCAAAAAAGATTGTGATTAAAATATCCCCCTCCGTTGTTTCGTAGAGCGGTATTGCTCATGTCTAAATTTGAGAGTAGTTCTTCAATATCTTGGTTTTCTAGTGCACTGCCAGAAACTGCTGCGTTAAGTTTTGCGGTATAACCCGCGTGGTGCTTGCTATGGTGGATTTCCATAGTTCTCGCGTCAAAATGAGGCTCTAAAGCATCATATGAATAAGGTAAATCAGGTAATTCAAAAGCCATAATACGTATCTTTATTACAATTAATTTCTAACAAAAATAGCCCATATCAACCATATAAAATAGCCCATTTGATTTCGAGTAGTTTTAAAATTTACAACGCTTCTGCCGGATCCGGTAAAACCTTTCAGCTGGCACAAAATTATGTGTCCCTCATGATTGCTCGATACAAGAGTCAGCCCTATAAAGAAATTCTCGCTTTGACCTTTACCAATAAAGCGGTTGGAGAAATGAAAGACCGTATTTTATCGGTGCTATCAGACTTTGCAGAAGGAAAAGAGCATCCGATGTTAAATACCATAGCGGCTGATTTAAATTTAAACAGCACTGAAGTTAGACAAAGGGCTCAATACTTGTTAAAAGACATCCTGCATAATTATGGCTATTTCGAGCTCTCCACCATTGACAAGTTCACGCACAAGATACTGAGAACTTTTGCGATTGATCTCAAGCTCAATAACAGCTTTGAAGTGGTTATAGACCCCAAAGAAATCATCAGAGAAGCCATCAATAGAACCATTAACCAAATAGGGCTTGACCAAGACCTCACAGCTGTTTTAACAGCCTATACCTTTGATAAAATTCAAGAGGGGAAAAACTGGAACATCGCCTTCAAGCTTCAAGAAGAAAGCAAGACTCTTTTAGAAGATTCATTTAGAAACGAATTCAAAGATTTTAGTCAACTTGATCTGCAGCATCTCATCAGCTATCGCGATCACTTTTTTAAAAACCTTAAGGCATGTGAAGACAAAATTCAGGCGGATAGAAAAGCGTGTGAAACATTTTTACATAAGCACAATATCACAGAAACAGAGTGCAGAAATAAAACCTACACCAATTGGTTGACTAAGATCAAAGAACAAAACTGGGAGGCTGATGTTATCAAAAAAAATACAATTTTAGACCGTTTTGAGAAAAAAACAGTGTTTACAAAAAGTGCGGGACTTGGTGAAGTTGAGCTCGAAGAAATCAAAGGCTTAAGTTCAAAGCTCAACGATAAAATTATTGAAATCTATAGGTTAAAATCCATTATTGAGTCTATATCATCCTTCACCATACTTCAGAAAATTCATGAAAATTACCAAGCCTTTTGCGAAGAAGAAGACTTACTGCCCATTAGCGAATTCAACGCTAAGATTGCCGAAGAAATTAAAAACCAGCCTACGCCCTATTTATACGAGAGGCTAGGCGAAAAATTCAAGCATTTTTTCTTGGATGAATTTCAAGACACCTCCATAACACAGTGGAAAAATCTAATCCCCTTGTTTGCCAATGGATTAGAAGGAATTCAAGACGACAATCATACCGGAAGTCTTTTTATTGTAGGGGATGCCAAACAGGCCATATACCGATGGCGAGATGGACATGCAGAACAGCTCATCGAACTTAGTCAAGACAAAAACAATCCTTTTAGTGTCAAACCAAAAACCATTACGCTAAAAGACAATTACAGGAGTTCCAAGACCATTGTAGATTTTAACAATGCCTTTTTTAAAAATACCTCTGCTATTTTTGAAAATGAAGATTACAGAGAGTTGTATGCCGACAAAAGCAGTCAAACCCCAAAAGTAGCGTCTGAAGGTAAAATTCAAATTCGCTTTTTAAACAAGGCCGATAAAGACGCTGATCAAGAACCTCATCTCGTTAAGCTAAAAGAAGATCTTCAAAAGGTCATTGCACATGGCTATCAATTCAAAGATTGTGCTGTGTTGGTTCAAAAAAACACAGAAGCTCAAAAGGTAGCCCACTTTTTAAATGAAGAAAATATTCCGGTGATTTCAGCCGAGGCCCTTTTGATCAAGAATCATCCGGTCGTTATTTTTTTAATCGCCCTTTTAAAGTTTATACTCAACACTAAAGACCAGGAAGCCGCTTTTGAACTCTTTGATTTTATCTACGTGAAGGATGAAAAACGATTTGAAAAAACCAAAGAGGCCTTAACCAACCCTGTTAAAAAACTCAAGGCATTAGGTTTTGATGCAGAACTTTTAAAAAACGAATCCTGTAGCAATGTGCTACATCTTGCTTTAGCGCATTTTGAATTTCCTTCTAATCCAGACGCCTACATAGCTGCCCTGGTCGAAGAAGTACACAATGCAGCTCGAAAACAACAAATATCCATCGCTTCCTTTTTGTCTTATTGGTCGCTCAAATCAGATAAAATCAGTGCCAAAGTGCCTTCTAGTCTAAACGCCGTTCAAATCAACACCATTCACAGCGCCAAAGGTTTAGAATATCCCTTGGTCTTTTTACCCTTCTTTAATTCACCGACAAGATCAACCAATCAAAGTATGGCGTGGTTTGACATTGATACCAAAGTGCTCCCTGTGAATCGAATTCCACTAAAAATTCAAAAGAGCACCATCTATTTTTCATCAAAGGGAAAAGAAGTCTACGACACTGAAGTAGAGAAAACGATTTTAGACAAATTAAATGTAATGTACGTAGCCTTTACACGACCTGTTTATGGCCTATTCGTCTATACCAATTCCTTCAGCAAAAAATCAAACGTCAAGATGTCTTACCAAAAATCATTGGCTCATTACTGCGGAATTTTTGAAGAAGACGTTTTTGAGATTGGTGTATTGCCAAAGATGAGCAGACCATTAAAAGAAGAAACCCCTTCCAGTTTGACCTATCAAACTTCTCAGTTTTACCATTGGCAAAAAAAGAATTACAGAAAGGCAGCCTTTAGTTCAGACTCCATTGAAAGGGGCAAAATGGTGCATAAAGAGTTAGCGTTCATCAAAAAACAGTCCGACTTGAAGAATTTAAAAGAAAAGTTGGTTAAAGAGGATTTATGGATATACGACAGCTGTCAGGCCATTGTCAACCATCCAGAATTAGAACAGTTTTACCAGGAAAACGTAGATTCCTTTAACGAAAAGCCCATTGTTCAAACCGACGGCGCAAGATTTATCCCTGATCGCTTAGTTTTTTCAGATTCAAAGGTGGCAATACTCGACTACAAGACGGGTAAGGCCAGCGCATCTCATGAAAGGCAAATTGAAAATTATGCGCTAATTTTAACCCGTATGGGGTATGATGTATCGCACAAAATACTCGTATACATCGACAACGACATAACCCTTAAATCCTTGAGCTAATGCACACAAAAATCGACCTTCACCTCAACAGAGAATTAGAACAAACTAAAGAGGCCGGTCTCTTCAAAAAAGAAAGAGTAATCACCTCAAAACAAGGTCCAGAAATAGAATTAGCTAACGGACAAAAAGTTTTAAATTTTTGCGCCAATAACTATTTAGGCTTGTCTTCTCATCCCGAAGTAGTTCAAGCGGCAAAAGAAACCTTAGATAGCCATGGGTTTGGTATGTCTTCGGTGCGATTTATTTGTGGAACTCAAGACATCCACAAGCAGCTAGAAGCTGAAATCGCCTCATTTTATCAAAAAGAAGATTGCATTTTATACGCAGCTGCATTTGACGCAAACGGAGGTCTGTTTGAGCCCTTGTTAGGCCCAGAAGACGCCATTGTCTCTGACGCACTGAATCACGCCTCCATTATTGATGGTGTTCGACTTTGTAAGGCAAAACGTTACCGCTATAAAAACAACGATATCGAAGACTTGAGAAAAGCATTGACTCAGGCCAAAGAAGACAATGCTCGACATATCATGATTGTCACAGACGGGGTCTTTTCAATGGACGGTTTATTGGCCCCTCTCGATAAAATTTGTGCCTTAGCCGAAGAGTTTGAAGCGCTTGTTGCAGTAGATGAGTGCCATTCATCAGGTTTCATAGGCAACCTTGGAATCGGAACCCTCGAAGAAAAGAATGTCCTCTCTAAAGTGGATATCATCACAGGAACCCTTGGAAAAGCCTTAGGAGGTGCAATGGGAGGCTATACCGTGGCTAGTGCTGCTATTATTGAAATGCTTCGTCAGCGTTCACGCCCCTATTTATTCTCGAACTCCCTTGCCCCGGTCATAGTAGGAGCCTCATTAAAAGTTTTCGAATTACTGCGTAACGATCAAACCTTAAAAAAGCAACTCAAAGCCAATACCGCCCAATTCAAATCAAAGATGATTGAGGCTGGTTTTGACATTATTGATGGAGAATCTGCTATTGTTCCTGTAATGCTCTACGATGCTAAACTCGCTCAAGAAATGGCCTCTCTCTTACTCGAAGAGGGTATCTATGTCATTGGTTTTTTCTATCCTGTAGTGCCAAAAGAAAAAGCGAGAATTCGCGTGCAATTATCAGCAGCGCATACCGAAGCTCAGATAGATCGAGCAGTGGAAGCTTTTATTAAAATAGGACAAGAACTGAAGGTGATTTAATTCGATTTTCGGCATTAATTTTTTTTTGTCAGTCCGACAATGTATTTTTACGTGTTTACTATTAACTTAAACTTAGACATTACAATGAAAAATCTCAATTCATTATTCACAATGGCAGCATTTATTTTTGCTGTAACTTTTGCAAGTGCACAAGATTCAGATTGGAGAATTAGCTTTGGTTTGAACGCAATTGATACGTATTCAACTGGTGCAGCTAGCTCATTAGACGATTTCGGATTTGAAGCTGGTGCTTTATTCGAAGATTTCTTAGTAGTCAATAACTGGAGTGTAGAGCCTTCTATCACTTACGGTGCTGTATCTAAGAGTATTGGAGACAACTTCAGAGTAGGAGTTAGAGCTTCTTACAACAGTATCACTAAACTAGGTGGTGGAGAAACAGGAGGTAGAATCCCAACTGAAAGTTTAAAATTCTACAATGCAGATGCAACTGTTAGCTACACTGTTTTAACAGGTAAAAAAGTTGAGCCTTACTTAGAGTCTGGTGTTGGATACACTCAAATCGATGGTGAAGGAAATGCACATTTAAACTTTGGTGCAGGTGCAACATACTGGATCGGTGAAACTATGGGTCTTACCTATTCAAACACTATGAAGCTCTCTCAAGAGTCAAACGTTCCTAAACACTGGCAACACTTATTAGGTCTTACATTTAAACTGTAAATAGCCTAAAAACAATATTTTAAGCCGGCTTTATTACTGTAATTCTCAGTTGAGTTTTGCAATATAAAGCCGGTTTTTGCGTTTTGGTGTAAGAAAAAACTTAATTTTACCAACACTAAATCGCAAGACATGACTACTAAAAAACACCTCTTTGCTATTTTTTCGTTTTGTTTAATGGGTGTATACGCCCAGCAAACCGACTCTGAATGGAATGTTTCCGTCGGAGCTAATATCGTTGATTTTCACGTCACCAATGACGACTTTTTACCAACGACAAACTTTATCTCTGAATCATTTCGAGATGATTTATTTACCTCCAAAGATTTTAACTTTTCAAACCGTGCGATTTATCTATCGGCCTACAAAAATTTAGGATTCGGATTCAACTTAGGAATTTCAACATCTTTCAATAAAGTCGACCAGTACGTTTATGCCGACATCATTCCAGACTTAGATTTAGGATTTATAAATACAGACGTAACCTTTAACTTCAATCCTTTTCACGCCTCGAGAATTGATCCTTTTGTCGGAATGGGAATTGGAATGACCAATATCGATCAAACGGCTTATAGCCACTTAAATTTTGGAGTGGGTCTTAATCTCTGGTTTTCTGAAAGATTTGGTTTGTCTTATAGAAGCGATTACAAACAAAACCCAAGTACGAGTTTTAACAACTACTTTCAGCATAATTTAGGGTTGATTGTAAAAACAAAAAAGAAAGATCAAGACAACGACGGCGTACCTGATGAAGAAGATGAATGCCCAGAAGTTCCTGGGAAGGCTGAATTTAATGGATGCCCTGATACCGATAATGACGGAGTGCCAGATGCTGAAGATAAGTGTCCAACTGTTGCAGGCTCAAAAGATTTGAACGGATGTCCCGATGCTGATGGTGATGGTGTTGCCGACAACGAAGATAAATGTCCCACTAAACCAGGCAGCAAATCTGCACAAGGTTGTCCTGATGCAGACAGAGATGGAGTTCAAGACGAGCGCGATCAGTGTCCTTACAAGCCAGGTCCTGCATCAAACAGTGGATGTCCAGAAACAGACAGTGACAACGATGGAGTCTTCGACAATGTAGACAACTGTCCTGATGAAGCTGGTTCAGCAGAAAATAGTGGATGCCCAGAATTTGGAGCAGCTGACGAAGCAGCAATGAAATCATTCACTAAAGGTTTAAACTTTATTGTAGACAGGCTCGAGCTTTATCCGGAATCAGAAGAACTACTGGTTGAAATTGCGGCTAAAATTAAAACCTACACTTCAACAGTATTTATTATTGAAGCCCATACTGACAGTAGAGGAACATACGAAGACAATCAGAAATTATCGGATCGCAGAGCAGATGCAATTGTTAAAAAATTGATGAAGCTCGGAGTTCCTGCACGAAACTTAGTAGCAAAAGGAATGGGCGAGCGCTATCCTATCGCTACCAATATGTACATGGATGGCAGACGCCAAAACAGAAGAGTAGAAATCAAACCAATGAAAAATTAACACTTCTGACTCCATTAAGAATTAATGTTTAAATTAAAGCTCTCTAGTGTATAGAGAGCTTTTTTTATGTCCAATTTTCAACGCAGTTTAATTAAAGAAATCGATAGGATCTATGGCGGTCTTGAGGGTTTTACCTTCATAATGCCCAGCCAAAGAAGTATACGTTGGTTTGAAAGAGAAGTAGCACTATTCTACCAAAAACCCGTCTTTAGCATACAGGCCAAAACGATAGATGAGTTGTTTCGTGAAATAAGCGGATATGAGAAATTAGATCATTTTGAGGCCAGTAGTATCATCTACCAACATTTAAAACAAAACGACACCTACCAAGAGTCATTTTCTAACTTCTACGCTTGGTCAAAAGCTGCGCTACAAGATTTCAATGAAATCGATTTATACACCTCACAGGCAGAACGCTTGTTTGAACAACTCCTCGACCTCAATGCTATAAACCTTAGGTTTTCTGAAGGGGAACGCAGCGAATTTATTGCATCTCATCAAAAGTTTCTCCAGCAACTTAAGGCCATATATGGCTTTCTCAAAAAACAGATGTACAGTGAAAAAAAAGCCTATCAAGGGCATTATTTTCAAGAGGCTTATAAAAATTTAGAGTCCTATCTCAACAACAGTTCAAATAATTATGTCTTTGCTGGATTTAACGCCTTTAGCACCATAGAACAAAACATCGTAAAGCAGATTGTAAACCGACCCGACAACTATATATTTTGGGATATTAATACGGTGTTGCTCGAAGACCCCCTTCACGACGCCTCTTTTTTCATTAGACAGTACCTTCAAGAATGGGGGTTTCTCAAAAGCAAAAAAATAGCTCCAACATTCAATACAATTAAATCAACAGCGCAAATCACACTCCACGGCGCTGCTAAAAATCAGGGGCAAAGCCAATTAATAGCTTCCTTAATTAAAAATCCATCCCACACAAAAAACAAAGCATTAATACTGTCGGATGAAAAATTATTAGATTATCTCATTCACGCCATTGACTTTGATTCACTCTCTGGGGTAAACGTCACTCTAGGCCAACCCTTGAGTTTGGAACTGTTTGTAGAGCTGTCTGTAAATTACGTGCAGCTCCTTCGAAAGACCAAAGACCATTCTAAATACGCATTACACTTAATTCTTCCGCTAATTAAGCATCCGCTAATCGATGAGCATTATCAGCTAAAATCACTTTTAGATTACGCGATTAGCCGACAATATCCTTACCTCAGCTTTGAAGAAATAAACGGTTTCTCAAAAAGCTTTGGGAAACTTATAGCCCTTCCAACAACAGCCACCGAAGCCGTTAAAAACTTACATGCCCTGTGTGCGCACTTAGCTGCTCCACAAAAGGAATTGTTTGAAAGTGTTTTCGAGCAATTGGATAAACTCATTCAAAGACATTCGTTTCTAGAAGCTGATCTCGACGCTCTTGCCATCTTGCTCAAGGAAGTTATTCTGCTTGAAAAGATTGATTTTATCTCCAACCCCTTCGAAGATTTTCAGATTATGGGAATATTAGAAAGTCGAAATCTACACTTCGAAGAGGTGTTAGTCAGCAGTTTAAATGAAGGATTTTTACCCAAGGGAAAAACAACCTCTGGCTTTATCAATTTCGAAGTAAAAAAACAATTTGGTCTTCCGACCTTCAAAGAAAAAGATGCCATCTTCACCTATCATTTCTACCGACTCATTGATAGCGCAAAAAAAGTACACCTCATCTACAACACCGAAGCAGAGGTTTTAGAAGGAGGTGAGCCGAGTCGATTTATCTATCAGCTCAAGAACGATCCGCACTACAAACACTTAGTGCGAGAGGAAGCGTCTTTTCTCAAACTCGGCAGCGTAGACCACTCCCATTTTGAAATTCAAAAAACGACCCCAATCATTGACGAAATTAGGGCGCATTTGAAGAGAGGCGTCTCCCCAAGCGCCTTGAGCACTTACATCAAAGATCCGCTCAACTATTACAAAAAATACCTGGTCGGCGTTAAAGAGACAGAAAAAATAGAAGACCACATTCCAGCCAATCTATTCGGAACCTTGCTGCACCTTGCTGTGGAAAAGACCTACCAGCCGCTACTAAACAGCCGCTTGACTCCTGAAAGTCTGACAAAGCCCACAAAGGAGTTAGCACAGTACTTAGATGAGGCCTGTGATGAAGAAGCAAAGGGTTTTGAATTTTCCAAAGGAAAAGGAATACTCGTTCGTAATGTATTACTTAAGTACTTGACGCAATTAATCGAACTCGATAAGAAACGCCTTGTTCATGAAGAGCCAATTCTACTTGGCTTAGAAGAAAAATTAAGCATTGCCTTAGGCTCAAACAATGGAGTAGAAATTCAACTCAAAGGAACGATTGACCGTGTAGAGCAATCTTCAGGAATCATTCATATTATCGATTACAAAACGGGTTCAGCCGGTGCGAGTGACCTCAGTTTAAGTGAAGAATTTGAAGATCAATTGTTACTCCCCACTAAACAAAAAGCCTTTCAGCTGTTGATGTACGCTTATATGTATCACAAAAAAACGGCCTGTGCACTGCCGATGAGCGCTCAGATTATAAGCTCGAGAACTGATGAATTTCTTCCGTTAAAGATCAGTACCGGAAGTAAAACTTCTCGAACAACACTTACTGCTGCAGATTTTGAGAAGCTTGAGAAGGCGATTCATAAAATTGCCGAAGAACTTTTAGACCCTCAACATCCATTCATTCAAAAGACTGAATCTCAATACTAAGGGCATTAAAGGACTATTTATTTTTCATTTTTATCACTAATTTGTTAGCACTAACAACACTAATTATGAAGCCATACCTTTTTCTATTCGCATTTTGCCTGCTCGGATTTCAAACTACAGAAGTCAATGCACAACGCAAAAAAAACAAGAAACAAGCGCAAGTCTCTTACGCTGAAGACTATTACAACGCCATGGAGTGGAGGCTCGTAGGGCCATTTCGTGGAGGTCGAGCAGGAACAGTAACAGGAGTACTAAACAATCCTAATGTCTATTATATGGGCACTGCCGGCGGAGGAGTCTGGAAAACAGAAGATGCGGGAAACACTTGGTTTTGCATCTCTGATGGCTATTTTGGAGGTTCCATTGGTGCCGTAGCCGTTTCAGAATCAGATCCGAATATCATCTATGTCGGAGAAGGAGAGCAGACCTTGAGAGGAAATGTTTCTTCAGGAAAAGGCTTGTGGAAAAGCTTAGACGCAGGAAAAACTTGGAATTTTATCGGATTAAACGATTCTGAGCACATCTCAAGAATTAGAATTCACCCTGAAAACCCTGATTTAGTATATGTTGCCGCAATTGGAAACCTGTGGAAGCCCAATGAAACAAGAGGCGTTTATCGCTCCAAAGACGGGGGGCAAAACTGGGAAAAAATACTCTACGAAAGCGACAAAGCAGGTGCAGGTGATTTGGTCTTAGATCCAAACAATGCACGAATAATGTACGCCGCAACATGGGAGATGAAACGAAATGGTTATCGTATGGACAGTGGTGGCCCTGGAAGTAAGCTCTTTAAAAGTTTTGATGGAGGGGATACCTGGACCGATATCTCTACCCATTCTGGTCTACCTAAAGGGCCTTGGGGGATTGTCGGAATCACCGTCTCGCCTGTGGATTCCAATCGAGTATGGGCCATTATTGAAGCCGCAAATGGAGGCGTTTTTAGATCAGACGATGCCGGGCAAAGCTGGCAAAAAGTAAATGAAAATAGGGCCTTACGTCAAAGAGCCTGGTATTACAGTAGAATTTATGCAGACACCCAAAACAAAGAAAAGGTCTATGTGATGAATGTGAGCTATGGTGTTTCAACAGATGGAGGTAGAACATTTACCCTAAAAAATGCCCCTCACGGTGATCACCACGACTTATGGATAGATCCCAACAACAATAATCGATTGGCAATTGCCGACGACGGCGGAGCACAAATTTCTAACGACAGTGGAAACAATTGGACCACCTATCACAACCAGCCCACTGCACAGTTTTATAGAGTCACTACCGACAATGCTTTTCCCTATCGTATATACGGGGCTCAACAAGATAACAGTACCATTAGAATCGCCCACAGAACATCGGGCTCAAGTATAGGTGAGAGCGACTGGGAGTCCACCGCTGGAGGTGAGAGCGCCCATTTAGCGCCTGACCCAAATAACAATGACATCGTTTATGGCGGAACCTACAAGGGCTATATGATGCGTAAGGACCACAGTACAGATCAAACCCGTTCAGTCAATGTTTGGCCCGACAATCCTGCAGGTTCAGGAGCAGAAGTCATGAAGTATCGTTTCAACTGGAATTTTCCTGTAAAGTTTAGTATTCACGATTCGAACAAATTGTACGCCGGCTCCAACTACTTGCATCAAACCACCAATGGAGGACAAACTTGGAAAACCATTTCACCAGATTTGACTAGAGCTATTCCCGAGACCATCAAATCTTCAGGAGGACCCATAACACAAGACAATACAGGAGCTGAATTTTACTCTAATTTATTTGCCATAAATGAATCTCCTCTTGAAGAGGGAGTGATCTGGGTCGGAAGTGATGATGGATTAATTCACGTTAGTAAAAACAATGGAGAATCATGGGAAAATGTTACGCCCCCTGCTTCAATGAGTCCAAAATTGAATATGATCAACTGCATTGACCCCAGTCCTTTTCATAAGGGAACGGCTTATGTTGCAGCCACCTCATACAAGTTCGGTGACTACACCCCCTATTTGTACAAAACCACAGATTACGGCAAGACCTGGGAAACCATAACCACAGGCATTCCGTCAAATCATTACACCAGAGCTATACGTTCAGACCTTAGTCGAGAAGGATTGCTATACGCAGGAACCGAATGGGGTATGTATGTTTCTTTTGACGACGGAAAAAGTTGGAATTCATTTCAACTGAATCTTCCTATCACCGCTATTCGAGACCTTCACGTTCGAGACAATGATTTAATCGCTGCCACACATGGTCGTAGTTTTTGGATGATTGATGACCTCACCCCGCTTCATCAATTGAGCAAAGATTTAGAGAATGCCTCTTTTCATCTTTACAAACCCGACCAAGCTTATCGCATGCAACAGTCAGGCAGTTGGGGACGCACCAATTATAAATTGGTTGGAGAAAACCATCCCAATGGCGCCATTTTAAATTACTACATCAAAGACCTCAAAGAAGACGATAAGGTCAGTATTGAGATTAGAGAAAAAGGCGGTGAGCTCATTCAGCGTTTTTCAAACAAAGCCAAGGCTAATCGCTTAAATCCTAATGCAGATATCCCCTTAAAAGTGAAATCAGGTTCAAACAAAATGGTATGGAATATGAGATATCCAGGTTTTCAAGCATTTAAGGGAATGGTCTTTTACTCTTCCCCAAATGTGGGGCCTAAGGCTGTCCCAGGAGAGTACACGATTCGACTAAATTACAACGGAGAGGTTGTCGAACAAGCCCTTCAAATAGTCAAAGATCCTAGACTCTCCAACACCGATGAAGATTACAAGGCGCAATTCGATTTCTTAATAAGCGTAAGGGATGAAGTAAGCCGAGCAAACAATGCCATAATCGAGATTCGCCGGGTTCAAAAAGACCTGGATTACCTCAAACAAAAAGCACAAAATAATTCAGACCTTTTGGCTTATATCAGCAGTTTCGAAAAGGACTTAAGTCGTATCGAAAACAACATTCATATGACCAAAAATCAAAGTAGACAAGATCCTTTGAATTACGGAATCCGTATTAACAACCGCATCGCCTTTTTACTTGCCGATTCTCAACGAGGAGATTATCCTCCAACCGATCAGGCCCAAGCCTTTTTTAAGGAGATTTCGGCAGAGCTTCAAACAGAGCTCACAGCACTTGACAAACTCATGAGTGAGTCCGTAGCCAAATTAAATGATATGGTTTCAGCCGCTCAAATTGAAATGATTTCATCAAAAAATCCATAACTATGAAAAAGAATATTCTCGGACTTCTTTTAGCAGGTATCATACCCTTTACTGCTGCTCAGGACCGCATAACCGGTGAATTGTTTGCCACGCGATCAGAGGTTCTCGCCCAAAACGGAATGGTGGCCACAAGTCATCCCTTGGCGACCCAAATTGGATTAGACGTTTTAAAAAATGGCGGAAATGCCATTGATGCAGCCATTGCAGCCAATGCCGCTTTAGGCCTTATGGAACCCACTGGTTGCGGAATCGGAGGTGACCTTTTTGCCATTATCTGGGATTCAAAATCACAAAAATTGCACGGGTTAAATGCTAGCGGACGTTCGCCCTCAGCCCTTACTTTAGACTATTTCAAAGAAAATGGGATGAGTAAAATTCCATCCCACGGACCCCTACCCGTAAGTGTTCCAGGTGCTGTAGACGGTTGGTTTGAACTGCATTCAAAATTTGGATCGAAACCCATGACTGAAATCTTGGCTCCAGCAATCGCTTATGCCGAGAATGGATTCCCGCTTACCGAGCTTATCGCCTGGTATCTGAATCGCACCGTACCCTTTTTTCAATCCAAGGGATTTCCGAATATCAAAGAAACCTATATCGATCAAAATGGCGGAAAACTGCCCAAAGAAGGTGAGATTTATAAAAATCCATACCTGGCAAACACCTATAAACTCATAGCCGAAAAAGGAAGAGATGCTTTTTACAAAGGAAAAATTGCAAAGACCATTGATGCCTTTTTTAAAGAACAGGGAGGTTTTCTCTCTAAAAAAGACTTGGCCAATCACAAGTCTGAATGGGTAGAGCCCGTTTCAGTTAATTACAGAGGATACGACGTTTGGGAATTGCCTCCTAATGGACAAGGAATGGCTGCCCTTCAAATGCTACAAATCTTGGACGGATTTGACTTTTCAAACATCCCTTTTGGAAGTGCAGAGCATTTGCACCTCTTTACAGAAGCCAAAAAATTAGCCTTTGAAGATAGGGCCAAATACTATGCAGACATGGATTTTTACGATGTTCCTGTAGAGGAATTGTTAGATCCAGCATACGCTGATAAACGCAGAGCTCAAATCGGAGATCGTGCAGCCACCTATGAGGCAGGTCAAATCTCTGCAGGAGAAACCATTTATATGACTGTTGCTGATAAATCAGGTACAATGATTTCTTTAATTCAAAGTAATTATAGAGGTATGGGCTCAGGAATGGCTCCGCCAGAACTTGGATTTATGTTACAAGATCGCGGCGAGTTATTCAGTCTACAACCCGACCAAGCCAACACCTTTGAACCAAACAAACGTCCATTTCACACCATCATTCCCGCCTTTATTACCAAAGACGGTCAACCTTGGGTGAGCTTTGGAGTCATGGGAGGAGATTTTCAACCCATGGGCCATACACAAATAGTTATGAATCTGGTCGACTTTGGAATGAACTTACAAGAGGCTGGAGATGCTCCTCGTTGGGATCACTCCGGTGGCGCCAGTCCAATGGGAAGGGTGACAGAAAATACGGGGCTGATTCGAATTGAATCTGGCATTCCGTATACTACCGTGCGAGGTCTGATGGATAAAGGACACAAAGTCGGCTACGCAAGAGGTGTCTTTGGCGGTTACCAAGCCATTATGTGGGATAAAGAAAATGGTGTTTACCACGGAGCCTCTGAAAGCAGAAAAGACGGACAAGCTGCAGGCTATTAAAAAAGTCTCAAGCATTGCTGCTCAAGACTTTATTGTTTGTGGAGAATACCGGATTCGAACCGGTGGCCTCTTGCCTGCCAGGCAAGCGCTCTAGCCAACTGAGCTAATCCCCCAAAGAGGGTGCAATATAGTAAATAGCAGGCATTCGCACTTGGTAATTTTTGTTGAAAATTCAGGGTCTACTTTTTAAAGCCCAGGCCTTCTGCCGGTCTTGAAATTTTACAATTAAGTAAAGATTCTAAGGTCAAGATTAAAAAATAATTAATTTTGTGCCAGCTAATTAATAGAGCCCCACTTGTTGGGGCTCGTAATTAAGGGCATCCTCTGGATGCCTTTATTTTTTTAAACACATTATCTTTTCTTTTAATTTGAGTTTTATAAGGCCTGTCTTCATACATAGTTAACATCCAAATGACAACAATAAGAGCAGCAAAATCTGAGGACATCAATCGAATTACCGCAATTGCGAAATCCTGTGCACAGCACATGATTGATCATGGTATTTTTCAGTGGAACGAACATTATCCGTCAAAAGCGGCGTTTGAAAAAGACCTCAGCCGCTCGGAGCTTTTTGTGATTGAAAAGCAAACCCTTGTCATCGGAGTAATTGTTATTTCATCCCTCATGGATGAAGAGTATAAAAGTGTAAAATGGCTTACTCCAAACAAAAACAACAGGTATATTCATCGCCTCTGTGTAGATCCCGATCATCAAAAAAACGGATATGCTAGAGCATTACTCGATTTTGCAGAAGATAAATCCAAAGACGAAGGTGTTACTTCTATTCGATTGGATACTTTTTCTCAAAATCCAAGGAATCTAAAATTTTATAAAAACAGAAATTACATTCAACTTGAGGAAATTTATTTTCACCGGCAAAGTGAATATCCTTTTTATTGTTTTGAATTTGTGCTTTAATGAAAGCTGTTAATTTTAAAATCATCCATCAACTGGCCATTCCTGCAACCATTTCAGGAATATCAGAACCCTTGTTGTCACTCACAGACACGGCCATTGTTGGGCGAATTCCTGAACAAGGTGCTGCAGCCTTAGCTGCTGCTGGGGCGGTTGGTGCTTTCTTGTCCACTTTAATTTGGGTTTTAGGGCAAACGCGATCTGCATTAGGCGCAGTCGTCTCTCAGCACAAAGGAGCCCAAAACTTAAAATCCATAAAAACCCTAACCGGACAAACCTTGTTTTTTAATATTGGTTTAAGTCTACTTATAATAGCCGTTTGTTTACCCCTGGCCCGAAACATCTTGGTTTTACTGAATACCACAGGAGAGGTGTTAGAGCTGGGTACAACCTACCTTCAAATTCGAATATTAGGCATGCCCTTTACGCTCTTTTGCTTCACTCTTTTTGGAGTGTGCCGAGGGCTACAAGATACCGTTTCACCTATGATTGTATCTCTTATAGGAACCGCAATAAACATTGTTCTTGACCTTGTTCTCGTTTTTGGATTGCCTGGATTAATCTCACCTATGGGTCTCGAAGGCGCTGCCATTGCAAGCCTCTTAGCTCAGATTATAATGGCCGCCTGTACCTATTATTACATTCGAAAAAAGCATCCTGCCATTACCCTTGTTTTAAGGTGGCCCATTCATCCTAGAATCAAACAGGTGCTTCAATTGATGACCAATTTATTTCTGAGAAGCCTCACCCTAAATTTAACCTTACTCTTCGCGGTAAAAGAAGCGGCAAAATACGGTACGATTTCCTTAAGCGCACACACCATAGGAATTAACCTCTGGCTATTCGCTGCCTTTTTTATTGATGGATATGGCGATTCTGCAAATGCCTTAAGCGGAAAGCTGCTCGGCGCAAAAGACGCTAAGGGTCTGCTTCACCTCAACCGTCTAATACTCAAATACGCTTTTAGCTTAGGGGTGATTTTAACGCTGATTGGATTTATAGCTGCACCCTATATCGGCTATGTGTTTACCGAAGAAGTAGAGGTCTTAACGCAATTCGACAAGGTGTTTCCTGTAGTGTTGATTACCTTCCCCATTAGCGCAATTGCCTTTGTCTATGATGGGTTTTACAAGGGATTAGGTGAAGCGGCCTTCTTGCGAAACACACTCTTGACGGCAAGCTTGATAGGTTTTCTACCGTCCTTTTACCTCTTTGATTCATTTGGGTTTAATTTAATGGCGGTATGGTATGCTATAGGGGTATGGATGATCATTCGAGCGCTCTTTCCTTATTTTTACTTTAAACTATACATTCGTAGAATCTGATACCTTAAGTGTATTTTTGTGATATGAGTAATCAAACTGTACAACTCAAACAAGACGGTCGTATTGCGCAATTGAGCTTTTACAATCCAGCTGGAAATGCTATGAGCAGTGCGATGCTACAGCAATTGACCCAGTATTTCAATGATTTGAATGAGCGTCAAGACGTCTCTGTGATCGCCTTAAAGAGTGAAGGAAGCGGAGCGTTTTGTGCAGGGGCAAATTTCAAAGAGTTGTTGCAAATCACAAATGCAGAAGAAGGAAAAGCCTTTTTTAGTGGTTTTGCAAAACTTCTTTGTGCCATGAAAAACTGCTCAAAACCAATAGTAACCAAAGTACAAGGAAAAGCTGTTGGTGGTGGAGTTGGAATTATTGCTGCATCTGACGTTGTCATTGCATCTAATACTGCTGAAATCAAGTTGTCAGAAATTCAAATTGGCATTGCGCCATTAGTTATTGCACCTGTCATCATTCATAAAATTGGTGTCGCACATTTTTCAAAACTGAGTTTTGACCCAGCTACTTTTCACACTTCGCATTGGGCGCTTGATAAAGGATTGTTTGCTGCAGTGGCCAAAGACGAAAACGAATTGAATACCTTGTTCAATCAAAAAGTACAATTCTTAAGCGAACTCAATCCGGAAGCACTAAGCGCACTTAAAAATACCGTTTGGAAAGGAACAGAACATTTTGATCAAGAAATGCTCCATAGGGCAGCTGAATCCGGAAAGCTCGTTTTATCCGAACAAACAACTTTAGCCCTTGCGCCATATCGCAACAAATCATGATTGACATTAAGCTTCCACAAGACCAAAAAGTATACTTCAGCAGTGATCAGCATTTCGGGGCGCCTGACCCTGAAAGCTCCCGAGAGCGCGAAAAAACCTTTGTCAAGTGGTTGGATGAAATCAAAAGTGATTGCCACAGTCTTTTTATTGTTGGAGACCTTTTCGATTTTTGGTTTGAATACAAAAAAGTCGTTCCGAAGGGTTTTGTAAGAGTTTTAGGAAAGCTAGCCGAACTCAAAGATGCTGGCATCAATGTATACCTCTTTGTGGGTAATCACGATTTATGGATGAGGGATTACTTTCCGACAGAGTTCAACATACCTGTCTTTCACCAACCTCAGCAGTTATCAATTAATGGGTCTCGAGTGTACCTCGCGCACGGAGATGGATTAGGGCCGGGAGATCAAGGCTATAAATTCATGAAAAAAATATTTCTAAATCCTATCTGCAAACGTCTCTTTAGAGCCTTACACCCAGATTTAGGCGTGCGATTAGCCCAGTACCTCTCCTTGAATAACAAACTCATCTCTGGAGATGCCGACATCACCTTTTTGGGTAAAGATGAAGAATGGTTAGTGCAGTATTCCCTTGAAATTTTAGAAAAGGAACACTTTGACTACTTCATCTACGGGCACAGGCATCTACCTATGACCATTCAATTAAATTCCTCTTCGAAATACCTCAACTTAGGGGATTGGATACAATACAATACCTATGCGGTTTTTGACAAGGGTAAAATTGAACTTAAGGCTTTAGATTCTAAAACCAAATTACCCTATTACGATTAGCGCATTGAAGGTTTGATGTCGACGAGTCTCAACTGTAGTTTTCGCTGATTGCGAAAATTGTTTTCTTCGATGTGATAGGCCAAATCAACAGCCCCGTTTAAGAGCTCTTTTTTATCAGCCATAGAGAAGCCGATGGCCTCACAATGTGCTACATTGAATTTTAAGTGCGTTTGATCCTTACCGATACATCGAATAGGCCCCTGAACTTTTATACCTGTACTAATAAAAAGGGGTTGAGGGTTTTTTGGTCCATAAGGACGATAACGATTGAGAATGCGCAATAACTTAGGCGCAATTTCACTAATGGCTAATTCTGCCTCGTAAATCAACTCTGCTTCTTGTTGCTCTGTTGCTATGGTTTGAGCCACATGGGTTTCAAAGGCATCCTTAAATTTGGTTAGGTTTTCTTCTTTTAAGCGTAATCCTGCAGCGTACTGATGCCCTCCAAATTGAATTAAAGAAGAAGAACAGGCGTCAATCGCTGCATACAAATCGTAACCTTTAACAGAACGTGCTGAACCGGCTATTTCGCCTTCTGACGCCTTTGTGAGTACTATGGTAGGCCTGTAAAATTCCGCGATTAATTTTGAAGCAACAATTCCGACCACGCCCTTGTGCCAATTAGGATTGTATACTACTGTTGTCGCACTTTCTTCTGCGGCGCTCTCGGAAATCTGTTTTAACGCCTGTTGGGTAATCGACTGATCTAAAGCTCTTCGCTCCAAATTGTACTTTTTTATCTGGTCGGCCAGATCTACAGCTTGTTCTTCGTTATTGACCAGCATTAAAGACACGGCCTGTTCGGCGTGTTTCATTCTTCCGGCTGCATTAATTTTTGGAGCCAGAGAAAAGTTCAAATCCGTTAAGGAGAGTTCGTCGAGTTCTTTTTGACCACCGAGAAGGGTTCTAAAAGCAATGCGTTCTCCTTTTTGTATTTGAAGCATCCCCCAATAGGCTAAAATTCGATTTTCACCATCTAAAGGAACCATGTCTGCTCCTATGGCCAAAGCGACAAAATCCAAATAAGGACATAGCTCCTCAATAGAAAGGCCCCATTTTAAAGAAAGGGCTTGAATCAATTTAAATCCAACACCGCAACCACAGAGTTCCTTATACGGATAGTTGCAATCTTCTTGTTTTGGATTCAAAATGGAAAATGCTTCTGGCAGTTGTTTGGAGGGCTGGTGATGATCACAAACCACAGTGTCAATACTGTAGGAATTGGCCAAAGCTATAGCTTGGTAATCTTTGATACCGCAGTCTAGGGCAATGATGAGGCTTATTTCATGGTCCTTGGCAAATTCAATTCCTTGAAGAGAAATTCCGTATCCCTCTGTATATCTATCGGGAATGTAGTACATCAATTGGCTGCTGTACTGACTTAAAAATTCATAAACAAGACTTACGGCAGTCGTTCCATCAACGTCGTAATCACCGTAAATCAAAATACGCTCCTCTTTCTCGATAGCTCGTATAATGCGCTCTACGGCAATGTGCATCCCTTTCATTAGAAAAGGGTCGTGTAGATGCTCGAGTTCGGGTCTAAAGAAGGTTTTGGCTTCTTCCCAGGACTTTATCCCACGATTTAAAAGCAATTGAGACACCAAAAGGTCTACTGGTCTTTCAGGGTCTCGATTTAGAGATAGGTGTAATTGCTCGAGCTCATCTTGAGCAGTTGTGCAGTCAAGCGTCCATCTCATTCATTTTAATTTGAATGATGAAATACAGTAACGATTTCCATCTCAGAGAAACGGCGAAACATCTCCATAACACCGCAATAACGCTCTACAGAGAGGTTTACACATTTCTGAAGTTTTTCTTCATGCAAATTAGACCCGTGAAAATGATACTCCACTCTTGTCTTGTCGTAAAATCTAGGATGTTCTTCTGTAAGCTCAGACTTGATATCAATTCTAAATTCTCCGACTTCTAATTTCATTTTTTTAAAGAGAGAAACCACATCTAAACCTGAACAACCTGCTAGTGAAGAGAGCATTAAGGCTTTAGGAGAGTACACGTCCTTATCACTCATTTGGGTTCCGTCGTTGATATAAAGAGAGTCTCCAGTGGGGTTAACAGATTCAAATAACATTCCCTCTTTCCAAACTGTGGTGACTTTTGTTGACATAGATTTTATTTTAGTTCTAAGTTAATTTATTTCTTTCCCGAAAGTACGATGACAAATTCTCCTTTGGGGCTGTTTTCTTCAAAATGTTGTTGAACCTCTTTCAGCGTTCCTCTAATCGTTTCTTCAAATTTTTTGGTCATCTCTCGGCATACCGCAATGGTTCTGTCTTCTTCGATGAGCTCGGCCAATTGTGCCAAGGTTTTATTCAGTTTATGAGGAGATTCATAAAAAACGATTGTTCGTTCTTCATCGCTAATTTGTTGTAATTTTTTTTGTCTTCCTTTTTTGGGGGGTAAAAAGCCTTCGAAAACAAATCGCTCTGTTGGAATTCCAGAGTTCACTAAAGCAACGATTAAAGCTGTAGGTCCAGGTAAACAGTCGACTTCAATTCCTGCTTTGACCGTTTCTCTTACCAATAAAAATCCTGGATCTGATATGGCCGGGGTGCCCGCATCAGATATAAGAGCCAGCGATAGCCCCTGCTTCATCTTCTCAATTTGTTTAGAAACAGTGGCGTGTTCGTTGTTTTGGTGATGACTCTCTAGGGCGGTGTCAATTTTGTAATGACTAAGTAATTTACGGCTGACCCTAGTGTCTTCAGCTAAAATCAAATCTACTTCTGAGAGAATGCGTATAGCTCTCAAGGTGATGTCTTCTAAATTTCCTATGGGCGTAGGAACAACATATAATTTACCCTTCATCAACTGATCCGATTTAGTGCCCCAAAGTTAAGGTTTACGCTTCCATCTCAGCCACCATATTTTTAATGGTGTCCATGCCAGGGGTAAAAATACGCTCTTTGTTGGGGTTAATTTCAGGGATGTTTTTTCCCGCTTTGAGTACGTTTTTTGCAACCTTCTCAAAACGATGGGCCAAATCAATCCCAAAAACGCGTTTGATTAATTCCTTTCTCATTTTGCTTTTTTCTTTTAAAGATACGAAGGGAATGCCCCTTAAACACCATTAAATACAATTCAATTCTTAGTACATTTGAATTTCAACAAAAATCAACCATGTTTTTAGAGCATCATCTCAACCCCCAACAAGACTCCGGATGGATAGAAGTCATCACCGGTTCGATGTTCTCAGGTAAAACAGAAGAACTCATTAGACGCCTTAAAAGAGCGCAGTTCGCCAAGCAAAATATCGAAATATTCAAGCCCGTTTTAGACGTGCGATATGACGAAGAAAGCGTTGTTTCTCACGATGCGAATCACATTAGATCCACTCCAGTTCCGGCAGCAGCAAACATCAGGCTTCTCGCTGATCAATGCGATGTCGTTGGTATTGATGAAGCACAATTTTTCGACCATGAAATCGTCAATGTTTGCAATGACCTTGCCAATAAAGGCAAGAGAGTGATCGTAGCAGGACTAGACATGGATTTTAAAGGAAATCCTTTTGGCCCAATGCCTGCGCTGATGGCTACCGCCGAATATGTAACTAAAGTGCATGCTGTATGCACCAGAACAGGGAATCTAGCGAATTTTAGTTATCGCAAATCCAATGAAGACCAAATTGTCATGCTAGGTGAAACCCAAGAGTATGAACCCCTTAGTCGTTCGGCCTTTTATAAAGCCATGAACGATGCCAAATCTGTGGAAACCGATGAGTCAAGCCAAGCTTCAAATTGATCTCAATGCATTAGCTCACAACTTTTCACATTTAAAAAGGCAATTGCATTCTACGACCAAGTTCATGGCAATTGTCAAGGCCAATGCCTATGGTAATGACGCCCTTATTTGGAGTCAAACCCTTGAAGCCTTGGGAGCCGATTATTTAGCTGTAGCTTACTGTCAAGAAGCCATTGCCTTGAGAACCGCAGGAATAAAACTTCCTATTCTGGTTTTTCATCCCCAACAAGAAGATATTGAAGCCCTAATTGCTTATGACTTAGAAGCCGCCATTTACAGTCTTGAGCAGTTGAGGTCCTATAGCGATTACCTCAGGGCATCAGATAAAGCCCATCTAAACATACACCTCAACATCAACACCGGCCTTAACCGATTGGGAATTAGAAAAAAAGATGTTCCAACGGTCATTGACCTACTCCAGAATCAAAATAAGCTTCGACTAACTTGGCTTATGTCACATCTAGCCGCCTCAGACGACTTAGCTCAATTGTCTTTTAGCGAGCAACAGGCCGAAGCATTTGAAGAGGTGTGTCACAGTATTGAAGTTGAATTGAACCAGGTTTTTAAAAAGCATTTGCTCAATAGTTCTGGAATATTCAGCTTAGCACACAAGCAATACGATATGGTGCGATCAGGTATCGCCCTTCACGGCTACTCGAATCTCGAAAAGATTGACCCTGACTTAAGGGTTGTAGCAGCACTAAAAGCAAAAGTGACTCAAGTATTTCAAGTTTCAAAAGGAGAATACGTAGGTTACAACTTCGGATTTCAAGCGAGTCGAGATATGACCGTAGCCACAGTAGCAATTGGACACGCTGATGGTATCGACAGAAAATTCGGGCAAAAACAAAACCAAGTCTTTTTTAAGGGTGCAGCATTACCCATATTAGGAAACATTTGTATGGATATGTTTATGGTCGATGTTTCATCTACTTCAATCAAAGCCGGAGACTGGGTCAGTATTTTTGACGCCCAGCACAACGCAGATCTCAGCGCAAAATCTATTGGGACGATTTCGTATGAATTGCTCTGTGCCATTGGCCCAAGGGTCGAGCGAGAGTTCATATTGTTAGAAAACTAACAATTTGTATTTTTTACAGAAGTACTCCCTAGTTATATTTGCCGAAATTTTTAGAAAATGAAATTAGCAGTTGTAGGTGTTACCGGGATGGTAGGCCAAGTAATGCTCGAAGTACTCAAGGAACGAAATTTTAAAATTGACGAATTGTTGGCCGTGGCCTCTGCGCGCTCGGTAGGCAAAAAAATTTCCTTTCAAGGAAAAGAGATTTCAATTATCAGCATGGAAGATGCTGTTCAACAAAAGCCTGACATCGCTATTTTTTCAGCAGGTGGAGACACCTCTTTAGAATGGGCACCTAAATTCGCCGCTGTAGGAACTCGCGTGATCGATAATTCCTCTGCATGGAGAATGCATCCTGACCATAAACTCATCGTTCCAGAAATCAATGCCTCTTCTTTAACCACAGACGATTATATCATTGCAAACCCCAACTGTTCAACCATTCAACTTGTAATGGCCTTATATCCGTTGCACAAGGCCTATCAAATGAAACGCGTAGTAGTTTCTACCTATCAATCCGTGTCAGGAACAGGAGTAAAGGCTGTTCAACAAATGGAAGATGAAATGAACGGAGTTGAAGGCGAAAAAGCATATCCGCATCCGATCCATAGAAATGCGCTACCACATTGTGATGTCTTTCTTGAAAACGGTTTTACCAAAGAAGAAATGAAACTCGCAAACGAGCCTTTAAAAATTCTCGAAGACGATAGTTTTAGCGTGAATGCTACTGCCGTGCGTATTCCAACTGCAGGAGGACACTCAGAATCAGTCAACGTCAGTTTTGAACAAGAATTTGAGTTAGGTGAGGTGCGCCAGCTGCTTTCTAATATGCCTGGCGTTGAAGTTGTCGATGACCCGAGCAATAATTTATATCCAATGCCTGCTACCGCGCATCAAAAAGATGAAGTTTTTGTTGGGCGTTTAAGAAGGGATGAATCTCAAGAGCGTACACTAAACATGTGGATTGTTGCAGATAATTTGAGAAAAGGAGCCGCGACCAATGCCGTTCAAATAGCCGAATACCTCGTTCGAGAAAAGATCTGCGAATAGTTTGTATCTTGTTTCAACAATTTTTTGAAACATGAAATACGCTAAACTTTCTGCGCTACTGCTGCTTTTAGGTGGATGTGCTACACAAACAACACAAGATCTTCCAAGCTATCCCTCTACCAAACAAGTAGGTACCGTTAACGATTACTTCGGACAAACCGTCAAAGATCCTTACCGCTGGCTCGAAGACGATCGCAGTGAAGAAACCAAAGCGTGGGTCAACAGTCAAAACAAAACAACCTATGGATATCTCGATCAAATTAGCTTTCGAGAAGATTTAAAATCCAGGCTCACCTCCATTTGGAACTACGAAAAGCAGGGCGCTCCATTTGATAGAGGTGACTATACCTACTACTACAAAAACGACGGTTTACAAAACCAATATGTCGTGTACAGAAAACACGAGTCTTCAGATGAAGAAGAGGTCTTCTTAGATCCCAACAAATTCAGTGAAAATGGCACAGTGTCTCTTGCTGGTCTAAGTTTTACCGAAGATGGTACTCTAGCAGCCTATAGCATTTCAGAAGGCGGAAGTGATTGGAGAAAAGTAATCATTATCGATGCCTATTCCAAAGAACAAATAGGAGATACCCTAACCAACATTAAATTTTCTGGGGTCAGCTGGTACAAGAATGAGGGTGTGTTTTACTCCAGCTACGACAAGCCCGAAGGAAGTGAGCTGAGTGCCAAAACCGACCAGCACAAATTGTATTACCACAAGCTCAAAGACAATCAAAAGAACGACAAGGTATTATTTGGCGCAAAGGCATCAGAAAAACATCGCTACATCGGCGCAAGAGTTACCGACGACAGCGCTTTTCTAATTATCTCGGCCTCGAATACCACGTCTGGAAATAAACTGATGATTAAAAACCTCAAGACTAATGGCCCAATTGAAACAATTGTAGCAGATGAGGATTCTGATGTTTCTATGCTCGATCAAAAAGGAAACAGCTTTTACTTTGTTACCGACTATCAAGCAGCCAATAAAAGAATTGTAAAGGCAGACTATCCTAAACTTAGCCCTTCAAATTGGACCGATGTCATTCCTGAAACCGAAAATGTGTTGAGCCCATCAAAAGGCGGCGGATTCATCTTTGCAGAATACATGATCGATGCCATTTCTAAGGTATATCAATACAACTACGACGGAAGTTTAGTCAGAGAAATAGAACTTCCCGGTTTAGGAAGTTTTAGCGGTTTATCTGGTAAATCTGAAGATGAGGTCTTGTATTACAGCTTTAGAAATTACTATACGCCTCAATCGACCTACACCTTTGATCCAAACACGGGTGTAAGTCAGAAATACTGGTCGCCAGACATTGATTTTGATGAGAGTCAATACGAGTCAGAGCAGGTTTTTTACACCTCTAAAGACGGCACAAAAGTGCCAATGATCATCACCTATAAAAAAGGTTTAGAAAGAAACGGTAAAAACCCAACCATTTTATACGGCTATGGTGGATTCAACATTAGCCTAACCCCATCCTTTAGCGTAACCAACGCCGTATGGATGGAGCAAGGCGGGGTTTATGCTGTTCCCAATCTAAGAGGTGGAGGCGAATACGGTAAGAACTGGCATATCGCTGGAACACAAATGAAAAAACAAAACGTGTTCGATGATTTTATTTCTGCCGCTGAATACCTGATTGACAATAATTTTACCTCTAAAGAATACCTGGCTATCCGTGGAGGATCAAATGGAGGGCTTTTAGTAGGAGCCACTATGACGCAGCGACCTGATTTATTTCAAGTTGCGCTTCCTGCAGTGGGTGTATTAGACATGTTGAGGTATCACAAGTTCACCGCTGGGGCAGGTTGGTCTTACGATTACGGAACCTCAGAAGACAACCCCGAAATGTTTGAATACCTTAAAAACTATTCGCCCGTACACAATGTGAACGCAGGAACATCATACCCAGCAACCTTAGTAACAACAGGTGATCACGACGATCGTGTCGTGCCAGCTCACAGTTTTAAATTTGCAGCAGAATTGCAAGCCAAGCAGGCGGATGTCAATGCACCAACATTGATACGAATTGAGACAGATGCGGGTCACGGAGCAGGAACACCTATAAGCAAATCTATAGAGCAGTACTCAGATATTTACGGATTTACCTTATTTAATATGGGGTATAGAGATCTTCCAAACCAAGCGGTTTTAAAGAAGATTAAAGGCTGACGCATTGGGCCAAATCGGCTCCCAGTTCTGTACCTAAGGCAACACCCATTCCGCCTAATCGTATACCGTAGTGTATATTCTTGTTTAGACTAGTGACAATTGGAGTTTTTTGGTGGCCAGTACCCATGATTCCGGCCCAACGGTATTCTACATCTTCTTCAGATAAACCGAAGAGTTCGGCAAGTAACTCATCGAGGCGGTTCTGAATTTTTGAATTAAGTTCTAAGCGGTCTGTGGTCTCTGCCTGAAAGTCGCAATTACGTCCTCCACCCAAAAGAATACGCCCATCGATATTTCGAAAATAGTAATATCCCTTATCCAGGTGAAAAGTCCCTTTAAGAGAAAGTCCTTTGATTGGCTTAGTGATGAGCACCTGAGCTCTTGCTGGAAGAATATCGACTGAATGCTCTGCTAACAAAGACGAGCTAAATCCATTAGTGGCGATGAGTAATTGCGAACATTTGAGCGTTTTTGGGCCTTTAACCTCAACCTGTTCACCTTGAAGTTCAAATGCTTTCACCTCATAATTCGAAACGATTTCGATCTGTTGAGCTTGGGCCAATTGCTTCAATCCGAGCATCATTTTAACTGGATTCAGCTGACCTTCTAATCGGTGAAAAATCCCTTCATTTAAAACAGACTGCATTCCAAAGTCCAGAGGTCTTAACTCAAAGATGTCCTGTTCAAATACCGGGTAAAGCAAGCGGTTTAAATAATCCAACTGGCTTGCACAAGCTTTAAATTCGCTTTTTTGATTCGTTTGAAATACTTCATATGAGCCGTTGAGTTCAAAGTCAATCTGCTCATCTTGGAGTTTCGCTCTTAAGGCTTGAATCCCCTGATAACGCTTAGCAACCAGCGCTGTAACTTCAGCTTCAGTGTGATTTTTTAAATCGTCTAAGAGTTCTGAGGGACTTCCAAAACAAGCAAAACCAGCATTTTTACTGCTTGCACCAACAGAGAGCATCCCCTTGTCTAAAACGCCAATTCTTGCGTCCGGATATCGTTCTCTGCATGAAAGAGCAGCGTTGAGTCCAACAATGCCGGCGCCCACAATAAGGATGTCAAAAAAATGGTCCCCATAGGTTCGTTCCCAATAGCTGAGGCCAGACATCACTTAGTCTTGTATCTTGTCAGGATCTAAGGTAAAATCCTCCATGAATTTAGTGGTATAATTACCCGCTAAGTAATCCGGATGATCCATAAGTTGTCTGTGAAAAGGAATGGTTGTTTTTATTCCTTCGATAACAAACTCATCTAAAGCACGGCGCATTTTATTGATGGCTTCTTCTCTTGTTTGGGCCGTAGTGATAAGTTTGGCAATCATCGAATCGTAATTCGGAGGAATTACATATCCGCCGTAAACGTGAGTATCTAATCGAACACCATGCCCGCCAGGCATGTGTAGGGTTGTGATTTTTCCTGGTGAAGGTCTAAAATCATTCATCGGATCCTCAGCGTTAATTCTACATTCAATTGAATGCAATTTTGGCGTATAATTCTTGCCCGAAATCTTTTCTCCGGCGGCTACCAATATTTGTTCTCTAATCAGGTCAAAATCGACTACCTCTTCAGTGATAGGATGCTCTACCTGAATTCGAGTATTCATTTCCATAAAATAGAAGTTCTTGTGCTTGTCTACCAAAAACTCAATTGTTCCAGCCCCTTCGTATCCGATGTATTCAGCAGCTTTTACTGCAGCCTCTCCCATTTCGTCACGAAGCTTTTTAGTCATAAATGGCGATGGTGTTTCTTCAGTTAGCTTTTGGTGTCTTCGCTGAATTGAACAATCGCGTTCAGACAAATGGCAAGCTTTTCCGTATTGATCTCCGACGATTTGAATTTCGATATGACGTGGCTCCTCAATGAGTTTTTCCATGTACATTCCTCCATTTCCGAAGGCAGCTGTCGCTTCTTGAACGGCACTGGCAAACTGAGGTTCCATTTCTTCTTCAGACCAAATGGCGCGCATTCCTTTTCCACCTCCACCAGCAGTTGCCTTAATCATTACAGGATAACCCATTTCTGCAGCTACTTTCTTAGCGTCTTCAACATCTTTTAATAATCCTTCTGAACCAGGAATAGTTGGAACTCCTGCTTCTTTCATGGTCATCTTTGCCGTAGCCTTATCTCCCATTTTATCGATATGCTCACCAGAAGCACCGATAAATTTAATGTCGTGCTCTGCACAAATTTTTGAGAACTTTGAATTCTCAGACAAGAATCCATATCCGGGGTGAATAGCATCTGCATTGGTAATTTCAGCTGCCGCAATGATGTTTGGAATTTTCAAATAAGATTCACTGCTCAGTGCAGGACCGATACAAACCGCTTCATCTGCAAAACGAACGTGTAAACTCTCTTCATCTGCTTTTGAATAAACGGCAACGGTTTTAATGCCCATCTCTTTACAAGTACGAATAACCCGCAAAGCAATTTCACCTCGATTTGCTATGAGAATTTTTTTAAACATAGTGCTCTATTTAAGATTAAAAAGCTATGAGGGATCGATCAAGAACAAAGGCTGATCAAACTCCACAGGAGATGCGTCTTCAACTAAAATCTTAACGATTTTACCTGATACTTCTGATTCGATATCATTGAAGAGTTTCATCGCTTCAATCACACAAAGCACATCGCCTTGGTTCACCTGAGAACCTACCTCAACAAAAGCAGGTTTGTCTGGAGAAGGTTTCTTGTAAAATGTTCCAATGATAGGAGATTTTACGGTAATATAATTATCGTTTGATTCTTCTTCTGAAGCGGATTCTTCTGCAGGCGCAGCAGCAGGGACAGCAGCTGGCATGGCCTGAGGCATTCCGGCCAATTGCGTAGCCACAGCAGGTACTTGTTGAAGAACAGTGGTCTCTACATTGGTAGCGCCTCCAGTCTTAATAGTTATTTTGACATCCTCCATTTCGAGGCTAACTTCGCTAGCTCCTGATTTCGCAACAAAACGAATTAAACTTTGAATCTCTTTGATATCCATGTTGGTGTAATTTTAATTGTCAGTAGTGTATGCCCATTTGAAATATGCTGCTCCCCAAGTGAAGCCTCCGCCAAATGCTGCAAATATTAAATTTTGTCCTTTTTTTAGTTGTTGTTCGTAATCGTATAAAAGCAAAGGTAAGGTAGCTGAGGTAGTATTCCCATACCTTCCGATATTCATTAGTACTTTTTCTTCTTCAAGCCCCATTCTCTCGCGCGTGGCTGAGATGATTCTCTTGTTCGCTTGGTGAGGAATAAGCCAATCTACATCATCTTTAGTCAAATTGTTCTTAGCCATTACCTTAGCCGCAGCATCTGCCATATTCGAAACTGCAAACTTAAATACAGTCTTTCCTTCTTGAAAAAGGTAGTGTTTGCGTTCTTTAATGGTTTCTTCACTAGCCGGGTTTAGTGAACCTCCTGCTTCGATGCGAAGAAAGTTTTGTCCAACACCATCACTTCTCAGATACTCGTCCTGATGACCTAATCCTTCATGGTTTGGTTCGAATAAAACAGCTCCAGCGCCATCTCCAAAAATAATGCAGGTGGTTCGGTCTGTATAGTCAATAATCGAAGACATCTTATCTGCTCCGATCAATAAGATCTTTGAATAGCGCCCAGACATGATATAAGAAGAAGCGACAGACATTCCGTACAAAAAGCTTGAACAGGCCGCTTGCAGATCATAGGCAAAGGCATTGGTTGCACCTATTTCTGTTGCAACATAAGCCGCTGTTGCTGCTACTGGCATGTCCGGAGTAGTAGAGGCCAATAAAACAAGGTCTATTTCTTTAGGGTCGAGTTGCTTTTTAGCTAACAAATCTTCTGCAGCCTTTACAGCCAAAAAGCCTGTAGCCTTAGAAGTATCTTTTAAAATGCGTCTTTCTTTTATCCCTGTGCGTGAAGTGATCCAATCGTCGTTGGTATCTACCATAGTCTCCAAAATTGTGTTGGTCAAAACATAATCGGGAACATATCCTCCAACGGCTGTTATGGCGGCTGTTATTTCACTCATTTTTTTGAAAAACAAAGTCGAAAATTACTAATTTTTGTGTTCTTAAGGGCAAATCTAAGCGGCATATTCACAAAACATAGGGTTAAAAAAAAACCCTCGACAATTCGAGAGTTTTAAAATGTATTCTTTTTTGTGGGTTTATTCAACCTCTTCAGTACTATCGATTAGCACCTTGCCTCTGTAGTACATCTTTCCTTCGTGCCAGTGTGCTCTGTGCATCAAGTGCAACTCGCCTGTTGTACTATCCTTAGCAATGGTTGGAGCTACAGCTTTAAAATGTGTTCTCCTTTTATCTCTTCTGGTTTTCGATATTTTTCTTTTAGGATGTGCCATAATTCCTAGTTGTTATTTTTTAACTTTTTTAATTTATCCCATCTGGGATCTATTGCTTTATTGCTTTCTTCTTCATTTGATTGACCCGGGCTGAGTGCCTCCAAACGCTCTAAGGCGTCTGAAGAAAGGCTTCCATCTTCAATACCAGGATGAATTCTTTTTGCAGGAACTGCAAGTACTATTCCTTCGTAAATGTACTGTGCCACATTGAACTTATGTGAGCCATGTGGAAGGATTAGAATTTCATCGTCTTCATCGTTAAAGAATTCTCCAAATTTTACAACTAAAAACAAATCGCTTGTTATCGGTTGGCTGAACAATTCGTTACTGATATCACAAGGTAAAACCGTACTCCCTTGAATATTGAATTGAAGCTCCATCATGGTCGTGCTTTTTTTAAAATCACAAACTACCTGAATCTTCGCTTCTCCAAGGTCTGAGTAATCAAATAAATCAAAGAACGTTTCGTCTATGTCGTACCTGAATTGGTGTGTGCCGTCTTTCAAGCCTACAAAAGATATATCAAAATCTTTTAACCTCATCTGCATTCGTATTACACACAACCCTTTAAGGCGGGTGCAAAGATATTAAATTATTGGAAACAACAAAGTTATTCGCTGAATATAATCTAAGCGACTTATTGGGCTTTAACCCTGTTAAATTCTTTAAAGCGCAGCCTGTTGCGATAAATATCAATAGCCGTATAAACCGCCTCTTTAAATGAGCTTTCATCAGCAGTGTTTTTACCGGCAATATCGTAGGCCGTTCCATGGTCAGGAGAAGTTCTTACGCCGCTTAGCCCTGCTGTAAAGTTTACACCCTGCCCGAATGAAAGGGTTTTAAAAGGGATAAGACCTTGATCGTGGTAAGCCGCCAAAACCGCATCGTACTTCAAGTGTTTACCGTTTGTAAAAAAGCTATCTGCAGAAAAAGGTCCAAATACGAGCTGCCCTTCTTGAAATAATTTTTTAATCGAAGGCTTTAAGATCTGTTCGTCTTCTGTGCCTATAGTTCCGTTATCTCCACTATGCGGGTTGATTCCCAAAACCGCAATTTTGGGTTTTCCGATGCCGAAATCCTGCTGTAGCGACAAACTCATGGTTTTCACCTTTGAAGCAATTAAGGCCGAATCGATCAATTTTGGAACCTCACCTACACCGACATGGTCGGTGAGCAAACCCACTCTAAGTTGGCCAGAGACCATAAACATAAGGGCATTTCCTTCTAATTCTTGGGCGAGATAATCCGTATGACCAGGAAAACTAAAATCCTCCGCCTGTATATTACTCTTGTTAATTGGGGCAGTAACAAGCGCGTCTATTTTCTTTTCTTTCAAGGCTTTAACTGCCGCTTGAAGCGAAGCTTTGGCAAGGTTGCCCGATTCAGGCGTAGAAGCTCCAAACGACAACTCGTGTTCATCTCTAATACAATTAAAGACGTTTATTTTAGAACGCTCTAAGCGGTTTAAATCGCGTATTCCTTGAAAGGGCACGTGCAACTCAAGCGCCTTTTTTTGATCGGCTATAATTTTGTTGGATGCAAAAAATATAGGTGTACAGAACTCTAGCATTCGCTTATCCATAAAAGACTTCAGTGCAACCTCACATCCCACTCCATTCAAATCACCTACAGAAATTCCCAATTTTAAAGGCGAGTCTGTTTTCATAGCAGTATCTTTATCTTATTCAAAAGTACCATTTTTAAAACTGCTATGTTTACAGGAATCATCGAAACCTTAGGAGAAATTGTTCAGCTCGAAAAAAATCAGAGCAATCTAGATTTATGGGTCAAATCGAAGATTACTTCAGAATTGAAGATCGATCAAAGTGTTGCGCACAACGGTGTTTGCTTAACCGTTGTCGACATCGATAAAGACCTCTACAAAGTCACCGCCATTGAAGAAACCCTTCAAAAAACAAATCTCAATCACCTCAAACAAGGAGATTTTGTGAACCTTGAGCGCGCCATGCTGATGAATGCGCGACTTGACGGACACATGGTGCAAGGGCATGTAGATACCACTGCCGTTTGCTCACATGTTTCTAACCAAGACGGAAGCTGGGAGTTTCGATTTCAATTTGAAGATGTACCAGAGTTCATCACCGTAGAAAAAGGATCTATCACTGTGGATGGAGTCAGCCTTACCGTCGTAGATTCAATGGAAAAAGAATTTTCTGTAGCTATTATTCCATATACTTATGAGCATACGCGGTTTCAACGTTATCAACCCTCAGACGTGGTGAACATCGAGTTCGATGTTATTGGAAAATACATTCACAAAATCTTAAAGCAACAAGGTAAGATTTAGAATAAACCTTGCATCTGCTTCCAAGCACGAGAGAGCACGTATCCGCTCAACAAAGCGACCACAAATAGAATGAGCCCCTGTACGTTCTTTCCGTAAATGAAGTTACCTACAGAAAAGAGCACGGCGTAAACCATTACACATCCTGACAACATGGCCATGATGCCTTTAGGCACATTCCAAGACTCTGTTGAAGGAGCGTTGAATCGTTTCCAGCCAGGTCCTCCTGGATTTATTTTTGTCACGAATTCTTGTAAAACCTCATGATCTTCAGCAGGCGTTAAAAAGGTAACTGCCAGCCAGGCAATTGTCGTCACAATTACAACGAAAGGAAATTGAAACCAAGAGTCAAAAAAACCATCCGCTCCAAATAAAGCCGGGCCTATAGCCGTGAAACTGATTAAAATAGACACTACTCCAGAGACTACCATGGCTGTAATTTCACTCCATGTATTAATACGCCACCAAAACCATCTCAAGATAAAAATCAAACCACTACCTGCTCCAAACATCAAAATGATATCGAACAGCTGCTTTGCATTTTGCATTTGTAAGGCGAAAAAGCTACTTAAGACCATTAGTAAAACCGTAGAAATACGTCCCACTAAAACAAGCTGCTTTTCGCTTGCATTTGGATTGATTTGTTGCTTGTAAAAGTCATTCACGATGTAAGAAGATCCCCAGTTGAGATGAGAAGATAATGTTGACATATAGGCTGCTCCTAGTGAGGCCAAAACAATGCCTAAAAGACCTGCAGGAAGTTTGGTGAGCATTGCAGAATAAGCCAAATCGTTTCCGAGTTTAGAAGCGTCTACCTGAGGAAAGGCCTGTTGAATTGAAGCGATATCTGGGTAGAGCACCAATGAGGCTAAGGCTACCAAAATCCATGGCCAAGGCCTTAGTGCGTAATGCATGATGTTAAAGAAAAAAGTCGCCTTTATCGCATGGGTTTCGTCTTTAGCAGCCAGCATTCGCTGTGCGACATAACCTCCACCTCCAGGTTCGGCACCAGGATACCAGGCACTCCACCACTGCACAGCTAAAGGAATAATCAAAATAGCGATGAATGCATCTTTATCGTCAAAACTCGGAATCAAATCGAGCTTGCCTTTTACCTCTGCGTGAGAAAGCAATTGTTCTAAACCACCAACCTCTGGTAAATTAATCAAATAAATAGCCGCTCCAAAGGCGCCGATCATCGCTACGATGAACAGTAAAAAGTCGGTGTAAATAACCCCCTTAAATCCACCGAAGGTGCTGAAAAGCACAGTGATTGTTCCGGCAATAGCAACAATGGTCATAGGCGAAACGCCTAACATCACTTGACCTATTTTAATCGCAGCAAGTGTTACACCTGCCATCGCTAATACGTTAAAGGCTAAACCTAAGTATACTGCTCTAAACCATCTTAGAAAACGCGCACTCTTACCGCTATATCTCAACTCGTAAAACTCAATATCAGTAGTGACATTCGACTTACGCCAAAGTCTGGCATATACAAATACCGTGAGTAATCCAGTAAGTAAGAAGGCCCACCACACCCAGTTTCCAGAGACACCGTTTGTGCGGACAATATCTGTCACCAAGTTGGGTGTGTCTGTTGAAAAGGTTGTGGCCACCATGGAGAATCCCAAAAGCCACCAAGGCATATTTCGTCCAGATAAAAAGAATTCAGATGTGTTTTTTCCTGAGGTTTTAGAAGCGATCAGTCCAATGACTAAAACCAAGGTGAAAAATCCAAATATAATGGCATAGTCTAAAGAAGAAATTTCCATGTTTATTGCGTTAGTTGTGAGCTCTAAAATAAGAAAGAAAGTGAATTCTACTCAGAAAACGCAAACAAATTAGCCTTAGAAGCAAACCGTGCATCTGTTCGTAGCACAGGCGAATTCTATATTTCTGTTGTTGACGATACCAACTTTAACTCTAGCCTTTGCTTCTTTAACGTGATAAAACTCACCTTCGAACAATACATCGTCACTCAACATATCGTCTAATTCGGCTACAACTTTCTCTTGAGTTGATCCATAGGCTCGCATACTTAACTGGCGAATTATAGTATTCCTCAAGGTTTTAAGTATTTTATAGCTTAGATCTTCCTGAGATTCAGAATACTCAGATAGATAAGCTTTCATTTTCTTCATATTATTATAGATCATTCTATTCCCTAACTTACTGTATCCTGCGTAATCACAAACTGCAGTGGTCCAAGCAGGGTGATAGCTTCCTTTCAAATCTCCGCTGGGAGCTAATTCTTTGAGGATAGAAAAAAAGATGCGCTCTCGATCTTCATTGGATTGATTTAAAAAATCAGATGTGCGCAGTTCCATTGAATACATTGTACATTCAGCAATACAGGAGCTGTAAACACCTAAAATTTCTTTTTTCTCAAAATCCCTGAGTTCTCGTAGTAATTTTTCGACGTTCAAGGGATTAACTTTGCTGAATTCCTTGTTAAATTGTTTCTTTAAGTTACGGGCTTTTACATATAAGTCTATTTGATCTTCATCTTCTTGACGAATAAGGCGCTGATATTCATCATAATCTATTAGGGTCTCCAAGCTTAAATGCTGCGTTAAAAAATCAAAATGTGCCTTAGAAAGGTGCGCAATTTGAAGTGTTCCTTTTGGAGCAGAAGTTCCAAATGAAATAGATTTTACAAACTGATCAAACACAAAACCACTCTTTGTACGGTAGTTTTCATCTTTAAATTGAATTTCAATCCACTGTCCGCTGAGCGTTTTACCCTCATCTTGAATACTTAACTCAACCCCTGTTTCTGCGATAATCTTAACCTCTGTCAGGTATGAAAGCGTTGTGACCTTAGGCATCCCTAACTTAGGCATGACTCTTACGTTTAATCCGCTTTTTGCAACTGTGTAATGATGTACATCAAGATCTTGCCCTTGAACCAAAGGGTTAGTTAACAGCACTAAAAAAAGAAGCTGTAGGCTTTTCATCTGAAGCTTAACCTTTGAGAAGGTAGGTTTTTTTCAACTTGCTGTAATACTCAGGGCTCACTCCAATAAATGAGGCAATATTGGCATCGGAAATTCTATTGATGAAGTTTGGATAGGTTTTCATGAAATTCATAAAACGTTCATTTGCGGTATTTTTAGTAGAGTCTAATATCCGCTGAAAAGTCCAAACCAAAGCCCTTTCTAATTCACTGATATATACATCCTTAATTTGAGGAAATTCCTCAAACATTTCGAATTGAGATTTACGAGTAATTCCAATGACTATAGTCTCCTCCATAGCCTGAACCAAATACTCTGCACCCGTGAGGTTGATATAACTAACAACATCGCCAATCCACCATCCCTCAAAAGCAAATTTCAAATTGTACTCGTGTTCTTTTTCGTCGATATAATACATGCGAAGCCCTCCTTGTAAAACGAAATAATTACTGGAGTTTTGACCTACCACAACCAGGTGTTCCTTTTTCTTGAACTTCTCTACCGTGAAATACGAAATGAACTTTTTAAGCTCATCTTGAGTCAATGATAAGTTATTGTCTTTTAAAAATTGATCGAGAACACTGTAATAGGTCTGTAAAGGCACTGTAAAAATTTTTGTCTTGCAAGATAGTCATTAATACTCCAAATTTCCAATAAACATAGGGAGTTCGCGTTTTAAGGATGATTGTTCGTAGTCGTATGCTATTTCGATAAGCTTCGCCTCAGACCAAGCTTCAGAAAAGAAGCTCAATCCGACAGGTAGGCCGTGAATAGCTCCCATGGGCACCGTTATAGAAGGGTATCCAGACCAGGCCGCAAAAGACGAAGATGAAATACCATAACCACCAGAATCTCCACTTACTCTATCGATAACCCATGCAGGGCTGCGAGTCGGAGATACAATGGCGTCTAAATTATACGCTTTCATCACCTTGTCTAATCCCTCTGTTTTGCTGTAATGATTTAAGCTGTCTAATGCTATTTTATAGGTTTCAGCATTTTTACCTCCAGACTCTTGAGCCATTTCTAAATATTGTTGCCCATAAAATGTGGTTTCAACGCTGTCTTTCTCATTGAATGCGATCAGTGCTTCTAAAGATTCTACTCCATTTGGATTTGAATTAAAATAAGCTTCTAAACCGTCTTTATATTCATGTATCATCACTTGAAATGAAAATGAGGAGGTTTTTGATGAGGTAATCTCATCGATATCAACCAGTTCAGCCCCTAAGGATTTTAGGGTTTCAAGAGCAGACTGAAACAGACTGTCCATTTGTGTATACCTGCCTTGTCGTGCAAAATAAACCCCTATACGTTTTCCTTTTAGACCCCCTTTTTTTAAGTGTGCTGTCAAGTCTTGTTCCGCTGGGGAATTCAATGTTTTTGAGTCGCGCTTGTCTTTGCCTTTCATCGCTTCAAGCATGTAGACGGCATCTGCCACGGTTCTGGTCATTGGGCCAGCCGTATCTTGTGTTTCGCTTATCGGGATGATTCCTTGACGACTCACAAGACCTACAGTTGGTTTTATACCAACTATACCATTCACAGAGCAAGGGCAAACTATTGAGCCGTTGGTTTCGGTTCCCACTGCCAAGACCGCCAAATTTGCAGCTATGGCTACTCCAGAACCTGAACTCGAACCACATGGTGTACGATTAAGCACATATGGGTTTTTGGTTTGTCCACCAATGCCGCTCCATCCGCTTGATGAATTTCGCCCTCTAAAATTTGCCCATTCACTCAAATTGGTTTTGCCCATAATGAGTGCTCCAGCCTCCTCTAATTGAGTGATTAAAAAACTACTTTGTTCTGGGTAAGCGTTTTTCATTGCACGAGATCCAGCCGTAGTAGGCATTCCAGCAATGTCGATATTGTCTTTAATCAGAACGGGTATTCCGTGAAGAGGGCCTCTCCATTTTCCAGCAGCCAATTCTGCATCTAATTCTTCAGCTCGATTCCAGATATTTGGATGCAATGCAATTATAGAATTGAGTTCTGGGCCTTGCTTGTCTACAGTATTCATTCTATCTACATAAAATTGCAACACTTCTTTTACGGTTAGTTCTTTAGCGAGATAGGCCTTAGATAATCCTTCGACATCGATCTCCATGAGTTTAGAGCTTGCAATTTGGTTTGTTTCACAGGAGAGAAAGCCGCTCAAGCCAAGAAGCACAAAAAAGATTTTCAATTTTCTCACAATGGTTAATTTTAAAGTTGTATTAAAGTTAAGTTTTAAAATGAAATCTCTTCTTCCGCTGCTAATATTGCTCTTTGTGTCCTGTCAAAAAAGCGCTGACTCCATTCTTGAAGATGCCATAGTTTCCACAGGTATTTTAAGCGATCAGGACAGCTTGCGTTTTGAGAAAAAAACAAGTTTGTTTCTCGCTGACGGCAGCCTTGAAAAAACGCAAATAGAACTGCACGGATTTCACTCCAAACCCTTTTGGTATCAAATAGAACGCCTAAACACCCCTTCGCAACAAACCTTTGAAATGAGGGTCAATCGCATTTTTACTTCTGACGAAAACAATTACAGCGAAGCGCAAATTAAGGCCTTTGAAACAGCCGTATATACCTCGCGATTTGTGCTCTACCAGCCCCACGTATTCAAAGACGAAAAAGCAAAGATCTCTCGTCTTAAGGACAGTGTTTTTTTCGACCAAAAATGTTATCAGTTACAAATTGTGTTCGACGACAATTCCAATGATATTTGGAAGCTCTTTATCAACAAAAATAGTGGCTTGGTTGAAGGCTACGACTTGTTGCACAACGGTAGAAAAAGCATTATTCACAATGAAAAAATGACCCAAAGCAAGGGCGTTTGGGTGCCCTCGAAAAGAAGCAGTTATATGTTTGATCAAGATAAGGCCTTTGTCAGAGCTAAATATTGGTACACTTATACTGACAAATAAAATTTGTACTTTTTACTCCTACTAAAACACTACATCCATGAAAAAAATTGGACTCTTTTTGCTATTCATTTCGTTTGTGTTTTCAGCAAACGCACAAGACAAAGACAAAAAAGATAAAGGCTTACCGCTAAAAGCAGAGCGCTTTATTGAAATAAAATCAAACAAGGGGACCTGGATGTCCCTCGATGTGCATCCCAAAGGAACTCACATTGTATTTGATTTTCTGGGAGACCTATATGAAATTCCCATTTCTGGAGGAAAAGCGACTCGAATTACTGAAGGATTGGCCTTTGACTCCCATCCCAAATACGCTCCCAACGGAGAAGAAATTTTGTTTTTATCTGACCGAAGCGGAGGAAATAATGCTTGGAGAATAGACCGCGTCAAAAAAGATACTGTTCAAATTACAAAAGGAGACACCTTTAATATGCAAAGCGCAGACTGGTCTCCAGACGGAAATTACATCGCTGTTAGCAAGGGCACTAGAAACTTCAAGCTCTATATGTACCACAAAGATGGGGGCGATGGAGTACAGCTCATCGACGAGCCTGATAACCTCAAAATTTCTGAACCTACTTACAGTCCAGATGCGTCTAAAATTTGGTTTTCCCAGCGAACAGGAGCTTGGCAATACAACGCAAGGCTTCCTCAATACCAACTGGCAACTTACGACTTTAAAACCTCCAAAAAAACAACAATGACCAGTAGATACGGTTCGGCCTTTACACCGACCTTGTCTCAAGACGGAAAATACTTGGTTTACGGTAGTCGTCATAATGATCAAACCGGTCTGATTTTACGAAACCTCAAAACAAGTGAAGAAAGCTGGTTGGCCTATCCCGTACAACGAGACGAACAAGAATCAATCGCACCTCTTGGCGTACTACCTGCTATGAGTTTTACACCAGATTCTAAACATCTAATCGCTTCTTATGGTGGTCAAATTCACAAGATAGATATCGCTTCAAAAACTGCAGAACTCATTCCATTCGAGGTTGAAGAGACCCTCGCTATGGGGCCAGAACTAAAGTTCAATTACCCCATAAGTGACGACCCTTATTTCAATGTCACTCAGTTGAGAGACGCTAAGATTTCGCCTGATCAAAAACACATGGTTTTCACCGCACTCAATCGATTGTATCTCATGTCGTTTAAGAATAATAAGCCCCTAAGAATGACCTCTTTTGAACATACAGAAGCCATGCCTGTTTGGAGTCCTGACGGCAGTAAAATTGCTTTTGTCACTTGGGATG
>WTJC01000046.1:3601-33534 GCA_011525015.1 Flavobacteriales bacterium | reverse complement strand
GCCATGCCTGTTTGGAGTCCTGACGGCAGTAAAATTGCTTTTGTCACTTGGGATGATTCCAAAGGAGGCGCCCTGTATATGATGGATGTCAAAAAGAAAAAACCTATAAAAATCAGTGCTGAAAATGGAGTGTATAGTACTCCTGCCTGGAATACAAACAATCAAATCGTAGTCTTCAAAGGGGATGTTCAGCAATTTAAAGATGCTGACGCCTCACGTCCTTTTAGAGCAACCGCCGATTTGGTTTGGTTCACTGCAGCCACTGAACAAAACGCGCAATTTATCACAGACGGTTCTGACTACAGCAATCCGCATTTTGTGGCCAATTCAAATCGCCTGTTCTTAAATCACGATGGAGAATTGGTTTCTATGCGACTGGACGGAACAGACCTTCAAAAACACATCAAAATTGACGGAATAACGGTGTATGGTTCTAGCTATAATGAAAATCACTTATTAGCTGATACCCCTACAGCTCCTAAAAAAACCCCTTCAAAAGCCTCAGAAATTTACAAGGCTCCAAAAGGTGATTATGCCTTAGCCAAAATCAATAACGATTTATACGTTGTTACTGTTCCACTTGTGGGCAAGGATGGAGTGACTGTAAATGTAAAAGATGCTGACAAAGCCAGTTTTCCTGCCATGAAACTCACTGAATTTGGCGGAGAATTTCCGAGCTGGGGAGCAGAGGGCAATCTGGTATTTTGGACCTTAGGAAACACTCTTTTCACCTATAATATTCCTGAGGCCAAATTGTTCAAAGAAGAATTGGCGCGGGAGAAAAAAGCAGAAGCGCTTTTAGCGGCTGCCGAAAAAGAAAGTGAAGATGACGAAAAGAAAGAAGAAGAGGAAGAAGAAAAGAAATACACCGCTAGTGAGCAACAAATTGAAGTCAAGGTGAATCGAGCTATCCCTAAGGGAGAAGTGCTGATTAAGAATGCGAGAATCGTCAGCATGAAAGAAGATGAAATCATCGAAAACGGTTGGATTCACATTATCAATAATCGAATTGCTAAAGTATCGGCTTCAGCTATTTCGGCAGGAGCAAAAGCCCATATCATAGACGCTAAAGGGCAAACCGTTGTTCCTGGGTTTGTAGACACACATGCTCATATGTGGCCTGCATGGGGTTTACATAAAAACCATGTCTGGGTTTATGCGGCTAACCTCGCATATGGGGTAACCACTACAAGAGATCCACAAACCGCAACAACAGACGTGCTCACTTATGCAGACATGGTTGAAGCCGGACAAATTCCTGGGCCAAGAGTTTATTCCACAGGTCCTGGGGTAGGCTTTTGGGGTTATAACATCACCAGTTTAAAGCACGCTAAAAATGTCCTTAAACAGTATTCAAAATATTACAATACCAAGACCATCAAAATGTACTTGACCGGAAATCGCAAGCACAGACAATGGATTATTGAGGCGGCAAAAGAGCAAGAATTAATGCCAACTACAGAGGGTGGATTAGATTTTAAATTAAACATCACGCAAATACTTGATGGCTATCCTGGGCACGAACACTCCTTCCCGATTTATCCGCTTTACGAAGATTTCACCTCGTTCGTCGCTCAATCAAAAACCGCTTACACCCCAACATTATTAGTGTCATATGGAGGCCCATGGGCCGAAAACTATTTTTACGCCACTGAAGACGTACAGGGTGATGTCAAAATCAATCGATTTACCCCAAAATCTGAACTTGACACCAAATCGAGAAGACGAAACGCAGGCTGGTTCATGAAAGAAGAACACGTTTTCGAAGATCATGCTGTTTTTGTCAATGACTTAGTCAAGGCCGGAGGAATTGCGGGAGTTGGTTCTCACGGACAGCTTCAAGGCTTGGGCTATCACTGGGAATTGTGGAGCATGCAAAGTGGAGGCCTAAGCAATCACAACGCGCTTAAAGTCGCCACCATTTTAGGGGCGAGAGCCATAGGCTTAGAACAGGATTTAGGAAGTATAGAAGAAGGAAAATTAGCTGATCTGGTAGTACTAGACAAAAACCCTTTAGACGACATTAGAAATACCAATAGCGTTAAATGGGTGATTAAAAACGGAACGGTATACGAAGCTGAGAGCTTAGACCAGGTGCATCCTCAAAAGGTAACACAAGATTATCCTTGGACACAAAGTGCGCCAGGTCAAAGTTTACCAGGAGTATCTAAAAAGTAAAAAACACTAGAGGTGCGAATTGACTAGACTGATAAGTTGATTCGCATCTACTACTCCAGACTGTCTCCAAACTTGTTGGTTGCTTTTATACAACATCAGTGTTGGCACTCCCCTTACTTGTAGTTTTGCGGATAAACTCTGGTTGTTGTCGACGTTGATTTTTAGCACTTTTAATTTGTCGTTAAAGTGCTTTTTAACCTCTGTTAATACAGGTGACATCATTTTACAAGGGCCGCACCAGTCCGCATAAAAATCGACTAAGACGAGGTCAGATTGTTTGATTAATTCTGTAAAGTTTGCCATCTTAAAGCTTTTAGCGCTCAAAGTTATTCGAAATGAATTGGAAGTTTTGTTATTCGTGTTACATAAGTCTTATTTTCTTGATGTGTTTTTCTTGTGCAACCAACACTGAAACAGATCAAAGACCCAATATCATTCTCATTATTGCTGACGATCAAGGCTATGGAGACTTGAGTGCAAGAGGAAATCCTTATCTACACACCCCTACTTTAGATGAGCTAGCCGAAAGCGCTCTGTCATTTGAAAATTTTTATGTGAGTCCCGTTTGCTCACCAACACGGGCTGAATTACTTACTGGAAAGTATTATCCCAGGTCTGGAGTGTACTCAACCTCAGCAGGTGGTGAGCGTATCAATTTAGACCAACAACTGCTCGGTGATTATTTTAAAGAAAGTGGATACCGAACAGGTTTTTTTGGCAAATGGCATAGTGGACAGCAGTATCCCTACCACCCCAACGCCAGAGGGTTTGACGAGTTTTATGGGTTCTGTTCTGGACATCTCGGACACTACTTTGACGCCCGTATTGAGCACAACGGAAAAGCCATCCGTTCCAAAGGATATTTAACCGATGATCTCACCTCTAAAACCATTGAATTTGCCGGTCAAAATGCTGAAGAACCTTTTTTAGCCGTCCTGAGTTTGAATACGCCGCACAGTCCAATGCAGGTTCCGGAGCAGTGGTATAAAAAGTTTGACACCATTAGCATTAAAGGGAATGAGCGTGAGAATGTAAATCATTCTAAGGCCGCTTATGCCATGGTTGAAAATATAGATCACAACCTTAAACGCATACTACAAGCACTCAAAGAAAATGAACTTAATGAAAATACAGTGTTAATTTATATGAGTGATAATGGCCCCAATGGACACCGCTTCAACGCTGGTCTAAAAGGCACAAAAGGTTCTACTGATGAAGGAGGGGTAAAAACAAATTTCTTCTTAAAATACTGGCCCTATAAGGGTCGAAAAATTGAGCAACTCGCCTCTTCCATTGACGTATTGCCCACCTTATTAGAGTTGTGTGGGATTGCCATACCAAAGGGTATAGATGGTGTCTCGCTCTTGCCTAGCATTTTAAACAATGAAGTTGAAGACAAAACACTTTTTCACTTTTGGAACAATCAACTCAGTGTTAGAACCAATGAGTATAAACTGGATGCTCAGGATGCTTTGTTTGAAATACGCAAAGATCCCTTTCAAAAATTTCCTGTTCAAAACGATTCTATCTTTGCGCAACTTCAATCTCAAAAAGAAAAATGGCTCGCAGAGCATGTATCGTCAGCCCCAAAAAACAGGCCTTTTAGCATTGCCAATGCAACTGTATTTCCGGTTGTTTTACCCAGCAGGGACGCCTCCTATAGCAGTGAGGTAAAAAGATCAAATCGCTGGCCCAATGATTCCTATCTCGAGCAGTGGAAGTCGGCGTCAGACTCCATCTTTTGGCCTGTCGAAAATCTCGAATCAGGCTGGTACTCTTTTACACTTTACTACACAGCAGCTAAGACAGAAGTGGGCGTGCCTATTGAGGTCAAAAGCAAAAACGGCAGTGTACAACAAGCCATTGAAAAGGCCTTTGTCTCAGAGCCTATAGGAGCTAAGGAAGATAGAGTGCGCAGAATCGAGTCTTATATCAAAGACTTCTATCCCTTGCACTTTAAAGACAGTTTGTTTTTAGAAAAAGGCTTAGACACTATTGTTCTTCACAGAATGAAAAGCGGAGAACACAGTATAGAATTCCAACAATTAGAGCTCAGTCGAATACCTAGTCAATAGCACTAGAATCGTAAACCACAACCTTTTTCCACAAATGATTCGCCGACTCCACAAACTTTAAATGTGTCGGATCAATTTGGTAGGCCGCCTCATCTTCAGCATTGGCAAATGTCATCATATAGAGATAGGTGTAGCTGTTATCCACTACATCTCTTTGCTCAGTGGATGCAGGTCTTCCAAGATGTGATTTTATCGCCTGTGGATTAGTGGCCATTAACTCTTTAATGGCTTTTTCGAAATCGGCACGGTCAGATGCATTATCCGGCTCATTGAGCCAAAATAAAACGGTGTGCACTAAAGGACCTTCTAAAGGTTCTGCTTGAGAGAATGCTGTTGAACTCATAGCAATAACTAAAATTAAAATGATTTTTTTCATAAGCTTAATCGATGATGGCCTGATAAACTAAGGCTCTTAATTTTTGATGATCGTCTACATTTTGAATAGGAATCACTTGGGTAAAATAAACCACCACAAGCTCTTCTTTTGGGTCAACCCAATAACTCGAATGGTAGGCGCCACCCCACCCAAACTCGCCTACTGAACCTAATTCGCCTCGTAGGCCTAAATCTTTAGATATAGAATATCCCAATCCAAAACCCATTCCGTTTTGCCAGCTGTAATCAATACCTCCAAGGTGATCTACAGTCATCAGTTCAACAGATTTTCGAGATAGAATTCGGTGGTTATTGTAGGTTCCTCCATTGAGCATCATCTGCAAAAATTTTGCATAATCCATGGCAGTACTGACTAAACCAGCTCCTCCTGAATAATTCTTACGAGGGCCCTTAATATAATGCCCTTGACTCTGCATGGTTCCCTCTTTAGGAGCTCGCTCTAATTTTTGATCAACCATATTATAGACCGTAGCCAAACGTTTTGCCTTGTTCTTGGGCAGGTAAAAATAGGTGTCGTTCATCCCTAAAGGATCTAAGATATGTTCGCTTAAAAACTCCGCCAAACTTTGTCCTGAAACCACATTGACCAAGGCGCCTAAAATATCGGTATTATAGCCATAGACAAACTGTGTTCCTGGCTGTGCGTCATGAGGCAGCACCGCTATCCGTTTAATGGTTTCCAAAACCGCCTCGTCTCTGTGCGCAAAATACCAACCTTGCAGATCTGCTTCTTCCCACTTATCTGCTGCAACTCCATATCCATAGCCAATACCCGCTGTGTGGGTAAGCAAATCACGAATGGTTATTTCTCTATTAGCCGGAACAACATCGTAAGAATCATCTTCATTTTTAACGGCGACTGTACTATTTTTAAACTCTGGAATGTATTTGCTAATAGGGTCACTGATTAATAATTGCCCTCGTTCTTGTAACATCATCACAGCTGTACTCACAATGGCTTTGGTTTGAGAGGCTATACGAAACATGGCGTCTGTACCCATTGCAATCTCGTTTTCTATGTCTTGCATCCCAATAGCTTCGTGATAAACAACTTGCCCTTTTCGAGCAATTAAGGTCACTGTACCCGGTAATTGTCCTTGATTTACATATTGATGAAAAGTATGACTGAGAGCGTTCAATCGCTCTGAAGACATTCCTACAGCCTCTGCCTTATTTTCGACCAATTGTTGGCTAAATAAAGTCGATTGAACTCCCGCCAAAAGCAGGATAAATAAATATTTTCTCATTGTTTAATGATTTAGTTAGTCTAACTTGTAAGTTATGAAAAAGGTGTGAGATTCACTCCACAACCAAGTTTAAGCCATGAAAAAAACAATAATTTTATTAGCATTACTTACCTCACTTATTAGCTGCGACGAAAAAGAAACTTTAAGCAGTTTTGCCCTTTTAAGTCAAAGCAATGGAGCTCAAAAAATATCCCCAATTTCACCAACTGAAAACTCTGCCTTTGACCTTGATATTGCCATTGACACCACTCAGCGTTTTCAACAAATGGATGGTTTTGGTTATACCCTAACTGGAGGTAGTGCAGCGCATATCTTTCAAATGGATGCAGCGCCTCAAGACTCTTTGCTGCAAGCTCTTTTCGGAACCCAAAAAGGAGCATTGGGAATAAGCTATCTGAGGTTGAGTTTAGGGGCTTCAGATTTGGACGAATTTCCCTGGTCTTACAATGACCTCGATTCGAATCAAGAAGATGAAGACTTATCTGCTTTTAGCTTAAGTAGAGATACTTTATACCTACTTCCTGTTCTGAAAAAAATAAAAAGTATCAATCCTAAAATACAATTGATGTCGTCTCCTTGGTCAGCCCCAAAGTGGATGAAGAGCAACCAAGACAGTAGAGGTGGAGAGTTGCTCAAAAAATACTATTCAGCCTACGCCTTGTATTTCGCAAAATACATCAAAGCTATGGCAGAAGAAGGCATAAAAATAGATGCCATTACCATTCAAAACGAACCTCATCACCCAGGAAACAATCCCAGTATGTATATGAGTTCTGCCGATCAAGCTGAATTTATCGGAGCTCACTTAGGCCCTCTTTTTGAAAAAGAAAACATTGACACCAAAATCATCATTTGGGACCATAACGCTGATGAATACAATTATCCCATTGAAGTACTCAGTAATCCTCAAGCAAACGCTTATATCGACGGATCAGCCTTTCATCTTTATGCAGGGTCTATTACTGCCCTTTCAGAAGTTCACAAGGCCTTTCCGTCAAAAAACCTCTATTTCACTGAACAGTGGACAGGCGCTCCTGGCGATTTCGAACAAGATTTCAGCTGGCACTTTGAACAACTCATGATCGGGGCCCCTAACAATTGGTCAAAGGTCGTTTTAGAATGGAACCTCAGCAATAATCCAGAGCTGCAGCCTCACACAGACCGAGGTGGATGCACCAGGTGTTTAGGTGCAATAACCATAGATCAAAACAAAGTAATCGCCAACCCTTCGTATTACGTCATGGCCCATACCGCCCCTTTCGTTCGTCCGGGAGCCTTCAGAATTCATTCCACCCAACACGACAATGTGCCAAACACCGCTTATGAAAATGAAGACGGAAGCATCAGTGTTTTACTCTACAACAAAGATGAAAAAGAGCATACTATTCGAATAAGTGGGCTCGAAGATGTTTTCACCTTTACTGTTTCGGCTCAATCTGCACTTAGTGTCACTTTTTCTAAACCCTAATGAACGAATTGCAAGTTACTTTTAATCCTTACAGAATCAGTGACAATGCTGAATTATCACGTGTGATCAAGTTAAACATGCCAACTTTTTTTGACCCTGATGAAATCGAAGATTACCTTAGGTTCTTGAATTCCCAAAAGCAGTTCTACTTTACGGTACATGATGAAAATAAAAAAGTAGTGGGGGGATTTGGGTATAGCCTTTTTTCATCTGAAGGATTTGCAAAGATAGACTGGATCTTTTTTGACCCTAAGATTCACGGCCAAGGAATAGGAAGCAAGGCTGTTCGTTTTTGCGAATCGCACATTTTACCGCATAAAGCAGTGAAAAAAATTGTAATCACAACCTCTCAAAAGACTTCTGCTTTCTTTGAGAAATTAGACTATAGACTCGAAAAAACCCAGGCTGATTTTTGGGGCAAAGGATTGCACCTACACCAGGTTGTCAAATCAATTGGTTAAGCGCTAAGACACCCAATAAACCAGAAATTCCAATGCTGGTTTCCATCACAGTCCATGTAGATAGCGTTTCTTTTATTGTAAGATTAAAATACTCCTTAAACAGCCAAAAACCGGAATCGTTCAAATGAGACAGCATCAAACTACCCGAACCAATGGCCAAGACCATAAGTTCAGGGCTCACATCAGTAGCGCTGACCAGCGGAAGCACAATACCTGCTGCCGTAAGCCCCGCAACAGTCGCAGAACCCACTGTAAATCGAATAACGGTTGCGATAAACCAGGCAATAATAAGTGGAGATATGTTGATGCCTTCTAACATCACTCCGATTTCTTGACTGACTCCACTGTCGACTAAGATTTGTTTTAAGGCTCCTGAACCAGCTATAATGAGCAAGACCATTGTAATTCCCTTAATGGAGTTGGCATAAATATCCATCACCTCTTTAACGCTTTTGCCTCTGCGAATTCCCAGGACGTAAGCGGCAAATAACACTGTAATTAATAAGGCGATAACAGGGTTGCCTATAAATTCAACAACAGTTGTGGTTTGGGCTGACAAGCTGTTCAACTCTATGAGTACCGTGGCTATTCCAATGATAAGCACTGGCAATAAGGTGGTGAATAAACTTATCCCTAAGCCTGGCATTTCTTCTTTCGTAAAAACGCGACTCGCCTGAAATTCTTTAATTGGTCTGGCCTGAACCTTGGGTAAAAAACGAACCAATACTGGTCCTGAAATTAGTATTGCCGGAATAGAAACAATAAATCCATACAACAAAGTTTTACCCAAATCGGCTTCAAACATCACAGATAAAGCCGATGGCGCGGGATGTGGCGGTAAAAATCCGTGGGTAACGGATAGAGAGGCAAGCATGGGTAGGGCAACCTGAATCAAAGGCAGTCCTGTTGAAGCTGCAACTGTAAATACCAAGGGTACTAAAATGACAAAGCCTACAGAATAAAAGAGTGTAATACCCACTAAAAACCCAGTAAGCATAACCGCGATTTTCGTGTTTTTCACCCCAAAATAGGCGACCAAACCTTCGGTAATTCGCTGGGCTGCTCCACTTTCTGCAACAAGTTTACCGAGCATGGCACCAAAGCCTAAAATCATAACCAAGAAACCCAGAATATTTCCGATTCCTTTTTCTAAAGATCCAACCAATTGATCTAAGGGCATTCCTTGAAAAATTCCAATCCCTAAGGCAACTAGAATAAAAGAAATAAAGGTGTTTAATCGTATAACTGCGACAAGCAGAAACAACGCAAGAATACCAATTCCAACTACAACTAACGACATCTTAAAGCCCTATCCTTTAGGTGTTTTTTCTTTGGACAAATCGGTCTTTTTCGACTTTACGTGTTTCTCTAACCAGCGGTCCTGTTCCCAGATTAAATGTAGGATAGTTTCTTTGGCTCTATAACCGTGACTTTCCTTTGGAAACATCACAAGTCTAGTGGTGGCGCCTAATCCCTTAAGTGCATTGTAATAACGCTCACTCTGCATAGGGTAGGTTCCTGAATTGTTATCTTCTTCTCCGTGTACCAATAGCAGTGGTGTCTTCATCTTATCGGCATGCATAAAAGGCGACATGGTATAATACACTTCGGGTGCTTCCCAATAAGATCGAGGCTCGCTTTGAAAGCCAAAAGGAGTCAGTGTTCTATTATAGGCTCCAGATCTCGCAATTCCAGCTGCAAAAAGATTTGAATGACTCAACAGGTTAGCCACCATAAAGGCGCCGTAACTATGGCCCCCTACAGCAACTCTGTCTCTATCAGCATAACCCAATCCGACAACAGCATCAATAGCAGCCTCAGCATTGGCTACAAGTTGGGGTCTGAATGAATCGTTAGGTTCGGTATCCCCTTCTCCAATAATAGGAAAAGCGGCTCTGTCTAAAACCACATACCCCTGAGTAACCCAATAAATTGGAGAACCCCAAGAAGGATAAATGAATCGGTTTGGGTTATTGGTCTTTTGTGCTGCGCTACTCTTGTCTTTATACTCTCTTGGATAAGCCCATAAAATCATAGGAAGCGGGTCGGGGTTTGTCTTGTCATAGCCCGCTGGAGTATAGAGTACTCCGCTTAATTCTAAACCGTCTTTTCTCTGGTAGCTCACGAGTTCTTTCTCAACCTCAGCCAAGGCTTTAAATGGGTTTTCAAATGAGGTCAATTGATCGAGTTCGCTTTGCTCATCTAAATTGCGATAGTAGTAATTCGGAAACTCCTTTTGTGATTCTATTCGAACATATAGCCTGTTTTTATCGCTCTCATAATCTAAAATGCCCTCGTATTTATCGGTGTAGCTCGACTCATAAACACGGCTCGCACTTGCATTGCTCAAATTTAAACGGTCGACAAAAGGAAATTGACCTTTGTCAGAAAATCCACTTCCAATTAAAAAAGCGTTATTGCCTTCAAGGCTTAAAACATAAGTGTTGTATTTTGATTTTTGCGTCACAAATCGACCCGGGTCACTGTAAACATCTTGATAGTTGCGATCGAAAATCAATTGAGGAATTTGTTCAGATTTCGAAGGGTCAAACACATAGGTTTTGGTATTACGCGTATTCCACCAGCGATCACTAATTACAGCGGTTTTGTCATTTCCCCAAATCACATTGGAAATTCTGTTTTTAACCATTACCGTCATCTCTGGAGCTTCATTAAAAGGAGCCTTCCACTGGTAAAGCGCATCTCTATACGCCACCTCGTTTTGGGGGTCTCCCTCATCTAAGGCCTGAGTAAAATATAAGGTCGATGCTTTGTCTGCTCTCCAAGCTAAAGAGCGCTTGCCCTTTTTTGTAGCCATAAACCCTTTTGGTCGAACTTCTTCTAAAGGGCTATCATCAACAAGCTTGATGAGGTTGGCGTTCATGTCGTAAACATGAGTTTCTAAAGGAAAACGACTGTACGTAACCAAATACGAAAAAGGCTCTTTTAAAAAGCTAATCATTACATATTTGCCATCAGGTGAGATTCCAATAGCCCTGTACATTCTTGTATCCAAAAAAGAAGACGTTTCTCCTTTTAAGGAGACTTTAAGAATATTAGCCCTTGTCAATTGTTTAAAATTGTACGCATCGCTGGGGTTCTTAATAAGATCTTGATACGTTCTGTTTTGCGCTTTTTCTCCGTTGTTTTCGGTAACCTTTGGTCCAGTTGGTGTTTTTTTCGAAGTGTCGATTAGGGCTTCTTTATCTTCTGGAACGACCTTAATCAAAAGCTCCTTACTATTCTTTAACCAGACAAATTGAGAACCCAAACTCGCGTTGAGTTTAGCCTCATATATGCGTTTGGCCTTTTGCTGAGCTACGTTTAAAACCCAAAGCTCTACTCCAGTAGAAGTGGTGTGTGTCATGGCTACATGAGATTCGTCTGGCGACCATGAAAAATTAGCGAGACGCGGGTTTTGGGGTAAACCCTCGACTTGAAGCCTTCGCTCTTTTTGTTTTAAATCGACAACTTCAACCTTGGTGTAATAGGTTGTTCGACTTCCGATATGAGTATTAGGGTCTAATCTTAGACCAGCAATTCTAAGCTCAGGCTGCGACAGCTCTTCTATACTCTTATACGTTGGTCTATAGGCAAAAACCATATGTTCGTCTTTAGAGTCTCTAAGAACGGTAGGCGCCAAATCGACATCAATTAAATCGTTAAGGGCCTTTTTAGGTGTTTGATAGCCCAAATCTTGTTGCGCAAATAGCCCAGTGCAAACAAGAGTTACAAAAAGCAGGGTAAGTTTTTTTCTCATGACAGGTTAAGTTGAGTTGTTATGAAATTACAAAATTCTTCGAGCCAATATTGGCAATGAGCCATAAGGCCTTATAATACATCTATCTGTCTACTGTATTTGATAGACAGTGTTTGATTGTTTATTTGATCGATCCAATCTTTGTCTTTTACAATATTGAGCACCACATATAAACCTGCATTTGCTTTTTGAAGCAATCCAAATCTGGCATTCAAAGAGGTGACATTTGTGATATTGTTATACTGTACCAAACTTTGAACAAACATCTTAGGAGTAAACGAATAGCTCAATCGAGCTCCTGTAATTAAAGCGTTCACATCTCCATTGACCAATCTTAAATCAGAGTACGTCAGATTGATGTTGGCCGAGAACTTATTACCAGAACGAATATTCATGGTGTTTGACAATTGTACTCGATTTCCACCGTAATATCCTCCAATAAAAGTTCTATTGTAAAAGTTAATGGCCTTGTTTGGATTTGTTATCAAAACAAACTGTAGTTCTTGATGATTGTATTCTCCAACGGGAACCTCAACTCCAGTAAGTGAAAAAGGCTCAAAAACACCCTCTGTTCTAAAATTAATTCCAGTGTGAATTTCAAAGCCGCTTGGCCAAACCCAGTGATTATCTACGTGTAAAAAACTACTGATCAAACGATTGTCAAAGTCGTAATAACTAAATCCAGAAACATGAGGTCGAACTTCAAATATAGGCCCCAGGTTTTTGGTTCTCCACTGTTTAAAAATTAAGAACTCGGGCTTTTTAAAAGAAGAGCGCAATAAAAACCCTACTTCAGGATTAAAGCCTTCTCCGAGTTCGGTATAACCCAAGGTTACGCGCCAACCGTCCCAGTTGTAGTTTCCCTTGAATTGATAGGCATGCTCACGTTCCCGATCTTGAAGCCCATTACTTTTTGCAATAAAGCCCGTTATGTCTGCTTTTTTACCCAGCCCTAATTTTCCGTCTATCGCAATGACGTTGTTGAAATTTTCTGAACCGGCACCAACGTCGTTTTTCCCTACTACTATAGCCCCTAATGACGATCGACTTTTCGAAAAATCGTGATTGACTCGCGCAACTGAAAAGTTAGTTCTAAACCCATCTTCTCCTACGGCCTCCGTTTGCATGCCCAAAAGTCCAACATTGGTTTGACCTACCTTACCTGAAATACGACCCCCGCCAATAATTGGCACTACTGAGCCATTTTCACCAATCCCTATTCTACGGCTAAAAAACAAGTCTACCTCACCGGGGCTTCCTACTGAAAATTGTCCTGCGTTTTCTAAGAAAAAAGCACGTTTCTCTGGAAAAAACAGATTAAAACGATCTAGATTGATTTGCTGTTCATCGACCTCAACCTGAGCGAAGTCTGTATTGTAAGTCAAGTCTAAAGTCAATCCTGGAGTTAAACTGTATTTGAGGTCGATTCCGGCGTCTCCATTGGTTTGGGAGCTATTGTAAACTCCGGCATTATCTCTAATTTCTTGACCGATGACATAGGGAAAGAGCTTTAAGTTTTTTGGGTTTCTAAGCTGCATGCCATTCATTTTTCCCGCCATAGAAACGCGCTTGATTTCAAACCCAAGAGGCAGTGTCGCCCAAAAAGCAATCTCTGTGTTTTTGGCGATATTTCTTTGGAAGTTGATTCCCCAAGTTTTGTCTTGACCCGATAGAAATCGTATAGATTTCATCGGTATTTCAAACTCAGCACTCCATCCGAATTCTCCTTTTTGAGTGACCACATTCCATGAAGCATCCCAGTTGAGGTTGGTTCCTCCAATAACTCCTCCCTGCTGACGTCCAGCTCGTGAAAAGTTTCCATCACCTTCGTTATCAATCTGTGCGTCGTATTGTTTAGCATCTGGGTTAGTTCCAAACAAAAACCCGTTTTGTTGGTCGTTATAAGTGTCGATTATGAACTGAAAACTGTCCTCATCATTGAGCTTAGCATCTCTTCGCGAATCAGAAACCACGATGCGCTCTGGAGTGCTGTCGTAACAAACTACAGCGACTAAAAAAGAGTTGTTTGTATAGGCAACCCTTATTTCTGTTTTTTCACTTACCGCTGCTCCAAAGTTGGGGGTCACTTGAGTGAGTTCAGTTATCGGGTCGATATCTTGCCAAACGGGGTCGTCTATGACATTTCCGTCTATAACCGGTTCTGAAGCTTTTAAGGCTACCGGCGCAAAAGATGGTCGCTCTTTAAAATTGTTTTGTTGCGCATTAATGTATTGTAGGCTTGTCAATAAGAACACAAACCCGAATAGTCTTAGTCTCATGTTTTGCGATTAATTAGTCGTAGTAGTGAAGATAGATTTTTTTTGTCAAAAATTTATTCAGTACCCAAAATACTCTTGTATTGCTTTTGCATGGACTCCAGCTGGCTTAGACTATCAACGGCTAAGTTCTGCTGTTGCCCTATATCTGTTTTTAAATGGTACAACAAAGGAGTCTCACTGTTGCCGAGTTCAATATTGGTAAAACGACTCACTGCACGACGACCTGTATAGGGAGGAATGTACACCCAGTCTTCGGTTCTCAGTGCAGTTCGACCGCTGGCTTCGATAATTAAATCCTTGCGCCCTGCCGTTGATTGACCCAATAGGGTTTGGTGCAAATCATGACTATCAGCAGTGCGTTCTTCGCTATTGACTATTGCCGCCAAAGAAGAAAATAAATCGAGTTGGCTGATAAGTGAGTTTGAAGTTCCGGTTTGGATCTTTCCTTTCCAGTAGGCTACAAATGGTACGTGAGTTCCCGCTTCAAAAAGACTGTATTTACCTCCTCTAAGCGGTCCCCATGGTGTATGGTCGCCATTGCGCTCGACGGCTTGGTCTACATATCCGTCATTTAAAACCGGCCCATTGTCGCTTGTGAAAATGACAAGGGTGTTTTCTAAAATGCCTTCGATTTCTAATTGTTCTAGTAATTCTCCGATCACCCAATCTGCTTCAGCAATAACGTCACCTCTCGGGCCAAGGTCTGTAGCTCCAACAAATCTAGGATGAGGCGTTCTTGGAACATGTGGTTGTTGCATGGGATAGAACAAGAAAAAAGGCTCCTTTGAGTGGGATGTGATAAAAGTTTTGGCCTGATTTAAAAAAGCATCGGCCATATCAATGTCGCTCCATAAAGCGTTTTTACCGCCTTTCATAAAGCCAATTCGAGGAATGCCATTGACAATGCTGTTGTTGTGCCCGTGATCCCACATGACTTCTAAAAGTTGGGGATGTGTCAAAGCCGTTGGAACCCCTTCAAAGTTGGTTTTATAATCCACTTCTATAGGATCGTCTTCTTCAAGTCCAACCACATTGCCGTCTTCGATGTAGACGGTTGGAACCCTATCCTGCGTGGCGGCTAAAATATAGGAATAGTCAAATCCCAACTCATTTGGACCTGGTGATATGGTTTCGTTCCAATTCACATCTCCATCACCTAAACCTAAATGCCATTTACCAATTATAGCCGTATAATAACCTTTAGATTGCAGCATTCTCGGAAGAGTCGCCTGAGCTGTATCAATGATTAGGGGAGCAGTACCCGGCAAAATTCGTGCGCGCTTTTCTCTCCAAGGATAGACTCCTGTGAGTAAGGCATATCGACTTGGCGTACAGGTTGCTGAACTCGAATACGCATTGACAAAATTCAAGCCCTCATTGGCCAAGCGGTCCATGTTTGGAGTGCTGATCGCCTTTCCTCCGTTAAAGCCCACGTCTCCAAATCCTAAATCATCCATATAAATCACCAGAATGTTTGGAGAAGTCTCTTTTGGAGTAGGTTGACATCCAAAGGCGAAAAGCAGTAAAAGCGAAAAAAATAAAAAGATTCTCATTATATTGACTGTTAGTTGTTTTGTTTTGAAACATTAATTTAAAGAATTCATTTTAAACTCTTTACCTCTTTTCTTATGGGCATGAATGCAATTGAACTCAGCAGTCGAATAAAAAGTTTAGGCCTAAGTTTGCCTCCAGCACCTAAACCTCTTGGAGTATATAAGCCATTTGCCATATCAGGCAACCATTTATACGTCTCAGGACACGGGCCAGTTCTCAATTCTTCTGAACTCATCAAAGGTAAAGCCGGCTTAGATCTAGATAAAGATGGGGCCAAAGAAGCGGCTCGTCAAGTGGGCCTCACCATGTTGTCTACCTTGGTGACCTATTTAGACCCCGAAATTCGTATAACAAAGGTTGTCAAAGTGCTGGGAATGATCAATTCAACCCCAGATTTCAATGAACACACCTACGCCGTTAATGGCTTTAGCGAATTGCTCGCAGAAGTCTTTGGAGCTGAAAGCGGAATAGGAGCTCGCAGTGCCGTTGGAATGATGCTTCCTCAAAATATCACCGCAGAAGTAGAAGCCATTTTTGAAATTGAGCACTGATATGGAGTGGTACCAGATTAAGCAAAGTGAAGAGCTCTCTAGCCCAGCTCTTGTAGTTTATCCAGAGCGTATTGAGCACAACATTCAAGAAATGCTCCAAATAGCCGGAAGTGCAGATCGACTTTGGCCTCATGTAAAAACCCATAAAATGAGTGCGATAGTCGCCCTTCAAAAAAAACAGGGCGTCACAAAATTCAAATGTGCCACGACCTCAGAAATGCTAATGCTCGCCAGAGAAGGTGTCAATAAAATTCTCTTAGCCCATCAGCCTAGTGTAGAAAAAGCGAAAACACTTTTGAGCGCCCAACAAAAGTTTTCATCGACCGAGTTTTCAACCCTATGTGATAATTCAGACAGTCTTGCTCTTTTTGAACAACTGTCACATGAACATCGGCTACAATTACCCCTTTGGATTGACATCAACAATGGCATGAACAGAAGTGGAATAGTGCCAGAAGAAGCCTTTAAGTTATACTCGAAAATCAAATCTTCACCTCATTTGACTTTTGCCGGGCTTCACGTCTACGACGGGCACATTCGTGACCATGATTTAAATCAGCGCATTGCAAACTGCCAAGACCACTTTAAAACGGTTGAAGCCTTGATTGCTCGAATAGAAAATGAAGAACAACAGGCAGTCAAACTCATTACAGGTGGCTCTCCAAGTTTTATGCCTCACGCTTTAAGACAGGATAATTATTTGAGTCCTGGAACCACCTTATTATGGGATTTGGGCTATCAAAAGATATGGGCTGAGTCTCCCTTTAAACAAGCCGCCCTCATTTTGACGCGTTTAATCAGCAAACCTGCACCATCTATTTATTGTTTTGATTTAGGTCATAAGGCACTTGCCTCTGAAATGCCTATGCCAAGAGTTTCAATCTTTGGTTTTGAGGATGCCCAGCACATTGGGCAAAGTGAAGAACACCTCATCCTAAAAACAACATCCCCCATAGATTGCAAGGTGGGCGATTTGTTCTATGCGGTTCCCGTTCACATCTGTCCAACCGTCGCCAAATACAATGCGGCCTATGTTTGTCGCGAACATGAAGTCAAAGAAGTCTGGCCGATTGAGGCAAGAGATTATTTAATTCACCCTCCTCTATGAATTTTATTATCGACGCCCATTTAGATCTTTCTATGAATGCCATGGAATGGAATCGTGACCTAAGACACGAGGTGTCATACATCCGTAAAAGCGAAGCCGGATTAAAGGATTTTCCAGATCGCGAAAAAAACACAGTTTCATTTCCGGCGATGAGAAAAGGAAACATCGGCATTTGCGTTGCAACATTAATTGCTCGCTACGTTAAGCCTGAAAATCCCCTTCCGGGATGGAATTCTCCCGAACAAGCTTGGGCTCAAACTCAGGCCCAACTCGCCTGGTACCGAGCAATGGAAAAAGACGGCCACCTAGTTCAGCTCAAATCAGCTGCTGCATTAAATCAGCACTTTGAAAACTGGCAACAAGAAAAAGAAATGCCATTGGGCTATATACTGAGTCTCGAAGGTGCAGATTCTATTGTAAGCTTAGAACATTTAGAACTGATGTACGAAGAGGGTTTACGAGCTATAGGAGCTGCACACTACGGGCCTGGAACCTATGCGCATGGTACAGATTCAGAGGGAGGAATTGGACAAAAAGGCAAAGATTTGGTAAAAAAAGTAGAAGAGTTAGGCCTCATCATAGACCTCACTCACTTATGTGATGAAAGTTTTTGGGAGACCTTAGATTGTTATGGCGGACCCCTCTGGGCAAGTCATTCAAATTGTAGAGCGCTTGTTCCCAATCACCGACAATTCAGCGATGAACAAATCAAGGCTATAGTTGCAAGAGAAGGCATTATTGGAATGGCCTTCGATGCTTGGATGATGATTCCTAATTGGAAACGAGGTATAACAACCCCTGAAGCCTCAGGACTTAAAATAGAAACCATCATCGCCCATATCGATCACATCTGTCAATTGACAGGCAGCAGTGAACACCTGATGATTGGCTCAGATTTAGACGGTGGTTTTGGAAAAGAACAATGCCCACATGATTTAGAAACGATTGCCGATTTGCAAAAACTAGACCACCTTCTAAGTCAAAAAGGATACAGCCCCTCAGACATTGACAATATTCTCTACAAAAATGCGCTTGGTTTTTTAAGTGCGCATTTGACCTAAACTTTTTTGTTTAAAAATTTCATTCTGTTACCTTTAAGATGATATCTTAATGAACAACAAACATGAGAAACCCAAGAGACATCGTTAAAATAAGAGTGCACGACGGTATTGTAGGTTTAATTTACCTCGGTTCTGTGGCCTTGGCCAATGAATTTGGCTATAATTTTATTTATGTTGCTGTAGCCACTGCAGTACTTCAAATTCTTAGCCCGATCACAAAGTTCTGTCCAGTATACACCATACTGAATAAACTCATGCCCGATACTACACCCATGCAAAATGGGAGCAGAACAGAGTAGTCTTTTTATTCAGGAGCGATTTCGACAATCATTTCAACTTCAACGGCGATGCCTATAGGCAGAGAGTTCATACCAACGGCTGATCTTGCATGCTTGCCTTTTTCTTGAAAAACCTCAACCATCAAGTCAGAAAATCCATTGATGACCTTAGGCTGATCTTGAAATTCTGGGGTGCAATTTACCATTCCCAGCACCTTGACGATTCGATTTACTCGACTTAGGTCGCCTAGTTCATTTTTTAAAAGTGCAAGATGATTAATTCCTGTCAGGCGAGCGGCCTGATATCCCTCTTCTAAGCTGAGGTCTTCTCCTACCTTGCCTTGAATGTAAGTGCCGTCGGTTTGTTTTGGTCCAGTTCCAGACAAAAACAATAGGTTACCCGTTTGAACCACACTGACATAGTTCGCCACAGGTGAAGATGGCTCAGGCAAATCAATACCCATAGCAGCTAATCGCATTTCGGGAGTTTCTGTATTTTCAACTGTAACCGCTTCTGTTTCTTTACTCATGCATGAACTCAAAATAAGGAGTCCTGCCAACATAAAATTTCTCATAAGTGTTTTCATTTATTGGTTTTTGATGTTTAATGTATTTTGTCTTTCAGTATTCAAAGTAAGTTTTGTCACATCTGGTCTCGAATAATGTCCCACCGGATCAAAGTTTTGTCGTTCTTCAAAGACTCTTTTCAGTTCGATTTCGCTGTAAATTAATCCTTCTTTGTGAACTACAGGTTCAACCAACCATTCTCCGTTTGGACCTGCAATTGCAGAACCTCCATCCGCTAAAATAGCAGGGGCCTTCGCCATTAAATCGTCGTAATAAGGGGTGTCTTTGGGAAAGTCTTCTTTGCGCATTAAGCTTGACACCGAAACCACATAAGACCTCGACTCTCTAGCGATAAAACGCGTGATGTCTTTGGTGTTGTGCAGTCCTCCTGGCCAAACTGCAATATGCAGGTTTTCTCCTTGCGCATAAAGTGATGCCCTTGGAAGCGGCATCCAGTTTTCCCAGCAATTGAGTCCGCCAAGGGTAAAGCCATTTAAATTGTGAACCCGTAATCCGTTTCCGTCGCCTGGGGCCCAAGTCAATCGCTCATCATAGGTAGGTTGCAATTTTCTATGGACGGATTGTATTTCTCCTTTTTGATCAATGTAAACCAAGGAACAGTAAAGACTGTGCCCTCCTCGATCAGCGGCTCGTTCAATTATACCTAAATAAATAGCAATTTTAAACTCTTTAGCCAAAAGACAGATGCTCTCGAGGTCTCCGCTTTCAATTTGAATAGCGTTCATGGCATAGTGCGCGTGGAGTGATTTGTTGATTGGCAGTTCCCATTTTGCCCCATCGCTAAGGGCCAACCAAAAGGGATAACCAGGAAGAAAGCCTTCGCCAAATACAATCAAATCGGCTTTTTCTTGTGCGGCCTCGCGTATCGCCTGTTCTGCTTTTTCAATCGTCTGATTCTTGTTCAGCCAAACCGGCGCCAACTGTGCCATTGCAATCTTGAGTTCACTCATTTCTCCAAGGATTTAAAATGAAGTTACTAAACATTTTTCTTCTCCTGAGTAAAGTTCGTATCTCCCTTGAATTTTATACCTTTTAAGCTACTTATTAGCTGTTCAATGAAAAAAACCTTTACCCTAACGCTTCTTGTTCTCTTTGGTTTTTCATATGCTCAAGATAAAATGAGTTGGTTTGAAGAGGCCAAACTCGGCATCTTTATACATTGGGGAATTTATGCCGTCGATGGGATTAGTGAATCTTGGTCTTTTTACAACGGATACCTCTCTCATGAAGATTATATGAAACAACTCAGTGGCTTCACTGCTGAAAAGTACCAGCCTAAGGATTGGGTAAAACTGATTTCGAATAGCGGCGCTAAATACACCGTAATCACCTCAAAACACCACGATGGTTTTGCCTTGTGGAATTCAAAATACGGACGCTTAAATGCCTTTTCATCAGCAAGGGCAAAGAAAGATGTGTTAACCCCCTTTGTAAAAGCCGTTCGTAAAAGTGATTTAAAACTTGGAATGTATTTTTCGCTTCCGGACTGGTCTTATGAAGACTATACCCATCACACCAATAAAATTAGGCGCTACCAAATCGCAGCTGATACTTTGCGCTGGAATAGGTATTTGAATTATATGAACGCACAGTTGGACGAACTCAGCCAAAATTATACTCCTGATTTGTGGTGGTTTGATGGCGATTGGGAACATTCATCTGAAGAGTGGAGGGTAGACCAAATCAAAACCAAACTGATTGGCCAAAACAAAAACAGCATTTTCAATTCAAGGCTCAATGGAAAAGGAGACTACGAGACTCCAGAAATTGGAATCCCTGTGATGGCTCCGCGCTCAAAATATTGGGAGCTTTGTGTAAGCATCAACGATTCTTGGGGGTATCAACCTAATGACAATAATTATAAAACTCCCATGCAGGTTATTGATCTTTTTGTAGACACCCTCAGCAAGGGAGGAAACCTGCTCTTGAATATTGGTCCCAAGGCAGACGGCAGCATACCTGATGCGCAAAAAAACGTGCTCAATGAGTTAGGAGGCTGGATCAAAAAACATCAAAGTGCAGTTTATCCCACCCAAAGAGGAATTCCATACGAGCATTTTTATGGGCCAACAACCTTGAGTAAAGACCGCAAAACCCTCTATCTCTATCTCAGAGACATCCCAAAAGACGGAAATGTTGTCTTAAAAGGAATCAGCAATAAAATCAACAGGGCCTATGTAGTAGGTCAGGGAGCTATTTTAAACCAACAGACCATTTGCACGGTCTATTGGAATAAATATCCGGGGCTCACCTATATCGAGGTTCCCAAAGAAAGTATAGACCCCTATTACACCGTTATTGCCGTACTACTCGACGGTGAAATTGAGTTGTATCGAGAACACAATGGCGCTGTTGAGCAGAATTAAAAATCCTTATAATTCCACTGCCCGCGATAAGTGCGGTCTAATAGCATAGAAGCGCTTCTGTCGTTTTCAAAAGTTTCGCTCTTTGGATCCCATTTTAAAGGACGTTCAAGATCGTAAGCAATATTGGCAATGTTACATATGGATGCGGTTCGATGACCAATTTCAACATCACAAATCGGCATTGAACGGTCTCTTATCGCATTTAACCAATCGACAAGGTGGTTCTCGCTTTTGTAAACGCGATTCTTATCTCTTCGCTTAAGTGGTGTTGTGGCTAAGTCTTCATTGGGAAATGTCTTGAGATAACTACGGCTGACTTCAAGTCGACCTTCTGTTCCAATAAAGCGAATCTCATTGTTTCCTTCACCCCATTTGGTGTGTTCTACTTTGATACCATTCTCATAGGTATACGTCAGGCCAAAGTCTGAACGGTCTTTTGGTGGTTCAAAGAGGATGGGGCCAGAGTGATCCATGTCTAATGCCCATTGCACAATATCGAACATATGAGCGCCCCAATCGGTCACCATTCCCCCTCCAAAAGGTTTGTAATCTCTCCATTGTCCCCAGCGCTTATCGTCTAAAGGGCATGCCAAATCTCGGTGATACCCTCTATAAGATGCAGGGCCAATCCAAGCATTCCAATCGATATTCTCTGGGATAGGCTGAGAAGGTAAATCGCAAAATTTATAAGGCTCGCCTATTGCCACCTTAACCTCTATGATATCACCAATATATCCGTTTCGAATCAGCTCAACGGCATGTCTAAATCGATCCCAAGAACGCTGCATACTGCCCGTTTGAAAAACACGCTCGTATTTTCGAGTAGCATCGACCATTGCTCTTCCTTCGGCAACAGAAGACGAAAGTGGTTTTTCACAGTAAATATCCTTGCCCATTTTAGCCGCGTCCACCGCCATTTGCGCGTGCCAATGGTCTGGTGTAGCAATCACTACCGCATCTATATCTTTTCGTTCTAAAAGCGCTCTATAAGAAGTGAAATTCATCAGATCATGTAGAGGTTTTTCTCTCTCGCTTAACCCTTTTTTCATCATGTCTTCAAAAAAAGTGAGCTTTTCAGAATCGACATCGCTCGCCGCCATGACAACCGCCTGATCATAATTTAAAAAGTTGCGCATTAATCCTTGGCCCTGTTTACCGAGACCTATAAAACCCAATTGAATCTTATCATTAGGTGCAATGCCTGAAAAGCCAAGAACATGACTTGGCACAATACTGAAAACAGAAGCTGAGGCCGCTGTTTTTTTAATGAACGTTCTTCTTTTCATCTTTTTTGATTTAGTCGTTGTTCTTTGAAGATAATAAAGAATTTTATGTGAAAAGCAAGCGACGAGAAATAATGATTAACTTGATACTCAACTAACTAATTAAATACACATGCGTTCTCTTCTAATTGCTTTTACAGCGCTATTCATATGCACTCAAGGCTTAGCACAAAAGACAAGAGTGTACGACCTAAAACTCGAAGGTCAAATTAATCCCTTAGGAATATCGAGCTCTGCTCCGAATTTTTCATGGAAAATCGGTTCTGATTTAAACAGTGTCATGCAAACACATTATCAAATAATGGTTTCTAAAAGCACTTCTTTTAAGGCTAATAATCTTGTTTGGGACTCACAAAAAATCGAAAGCGACCAAAGTCAATACTTAAAATACAAAGGCCCAAAACTAGAGTCTAATAAGCGGTATTTTTGGAAAGTCAGGGTGTGGAACAGCAAAGAAAAAAGGCCAACCACAAGTGCCTTAAATCATTGGTCCATGGGATTATCCACTAAAGACTGGACAGCCAAATGGATCACCCAAAACGAAGCAGATAATAGAAGTCGAAAAAGCCCTTATTTCAAAAAAGATTTTTCAACCTCTCAAAAGGTTCAATCGGCCTTTTTACACATCAGTGCTCAAGGCATGTACGAAGCCTACCTCAATGGCAAAAAAATTGGAGATGATTATTTGACCCCTGGCTGGACGGCATACAACGATCGCATTCAATACCAAACCTATGATGTAAAAGAGCATTTAAATGAGAATAACGCGCTTGGCGTTATCTTGGGTAGTGGATGGCACAGGGGTTATTTGGCTTGGTCAGACAATAAAAACACTTATGGCAATGACATCTCGTTTATTGCGCAGCTCATCATTACCTACCAAGACGGAAGTCAAAAAGTAATTGAATCTGATTCAAGTTGGAACTACAAACACGGTGCTATCGTCGATTCTGAACTTTACGATGGTGAATTCTACAACGCCCTGCTCGAAGACAATTGGTGCGCCTACGGTGTTCCTCTACAAGATAATCGCGCCGCTGTTTTGGCCGAAAATGTCACGCAACGACTGGTAAACACACACAACGAGACCATCAAGGCGCAAGAAATACTAGATGCCATTGAATTAATAACCACTCCCGAGGGAGACCAGGTCTTAGATTTTGGACAGAATTTAGTGGGGTGGATAGAGTTTTCTGATGTAGGTCAAAAAGGCGACACTTTGCGCTTGTATCACGCTGAAATCCTTGATAAAAATGGTTCATTCTACACCGAGAATTTAAGAGATGCAGACCAGTTGAACACCTATATTCTAAATGATGATTCCGAAAAAGTATACCGTCCTCATTTTACATTTCAAGGCTTTCGATATGCCAAGGTAGAAGGCATTACCGAAATAAATCCTTCAAAATTTAAAGCCGTTGCCTTGTACTCGGATATGCAAACAACAGGGCATTTCGAATCCTCAAACCAAAACATTAATCAGCTTCAGCAAAACATCTTATGGGGTCAAAAAGGAAATTTTTTAGATGTTCCAACGGACTGTCCACAAAGAGACGAGCGTTTGGGGTGGACAGGAGATGCTCAAGCCTTCTACAACACGGCCAGCTTCAATATGGAAGTCAAAAACTTCTTTGACAAATGGTTGATAGACCTGAGTTTAGATCAGCGTCAAGACGGCTCTGTTCCATACGTAATTCCAAATGTTTTAGGAGAAAACGCAGCGGGCTCCGCAGGTTGGGCAGACGCAGCAACTATAATTCCATATAATCACTATCTCGCGTACGGAGACATACAACAGTTGGCGGCCCAATACGAAAGCATGAAAAACTGGGTAGAATACATGTACGTCAACAGCACAGACGGAAAATATACTGGAGGATTTCACTTTGGCGATTGGTTGTTTTTCAAGCCCGAATACGACAATGATGGCCGCGCTGCGATTACCAACAAAGAACTCATTGCACAATCTTTTTATGCCAAATCAACATCCATTATGAAAGAGGTCTCGGCAATTCTTGGTTATGATGATCAGGCGAAAATGTATGAAAGTCGATTAAAAAAAATCAAGGCTGTATTTCTCGATGAGTACATGACTCCAAATGGACGACTTGTCTCTGACACACAAACGGCATATGTGCTCGCTCTTGCTTTTGATTTGATTCCTGAACACCTCAAAGCCAATGCAGCAAAACGTTTAGCAGACAATGTGAAGAGTTATGACACGCATTTGACGACAGGCTTTTTAGGCACGCCTTATCTGTGTCATGTGCTTACCGATAACGGATATGAAGATCTCGCTATAGCCTTGTTATTACAAGAAACCTATCCCTCGTGGTTATATCCTGTTACTATGGGAGCAACCACCATTTGGGAGCGTTGGGACGGTATCAAACCTGATGGGTCCACTCAGACCCCAACAATGAATTCATATAATCACTACGCCTATGGCGCGATTGGTGAATGGATGTACAAAGAGCTTTTAGGTATTAAATTGAACCCCCATCATCCAGGGTTTAAAAAATTCAAAATCAGCCCACTTTTTGACAAAAACTTTGAGCACATCAAAGGACATCACGTATCTCCTTATGGGAAAATCGCCGTTAACTGGGAATCTAAGAATGAGCAACTGCACCTTAGTGTCGTGATTCCAGCAAATACAAGCGCTGAAATTGAGCTTCCTGAAAATAGAAACTGGAAACTTAAATCTGCGAAAAAATGGCACACAACGGCAGCTACCTTTGAGTTAGGTTCTGGAAGCTATGAATTAATAGGAGATTTAAAACCTTAATTCGAAGATTGCATTTGATTGATATAGGCTTTGATCAATTCAAGGCCTTCTTGGTGAACAACACTTCGACCCAGTTCTGGCATTCGTATCGCGGGATCGACGCTGGCCATTCTATAGGTAAAAATAGATTCTTCGGCTTTTCCGGGAACAATGCCGTATTGAAAATCACCGGATCCTTTTCCTGCAGCTACCGGAGGTTTGTATACCCCCCTTGCTCTTTGGTCAGTCTGCTGATACTCTAGATAAAGACCTGAGTTTTTGGCGCTGCCTCTTTTGGAGTGGCAATGCGCACAATTAGCATCTAGATAGGCATGGGCTCGATTTTCTATATTTCCACTTGAAACCTCGTTCCATATCGGCATTACAACTACCTCATCTAAATTGTTCATGCCAATTAATCGTTCCTCTGTCTTAAAATAATTTAACTGGTTGATTTGCGCACTTATAAAGCTGTATTCTTTATTGAGTTGGGCAGCAGTCATTCCAACCGGTGAAATTTCGTTGTCTATACTGTGACAGTTTTTACATTGATTGTTATTTGGAACAACGTACTCAAAGGTTTTGAGCTTTCCATCTGTATGTCTGTACTTTATTGGAACAACGCTTCCTGTATAGTTCAAATAGGCATCCGTTTGTTCTTCGTTCCAGATGTAATTTAAAGGAATCCATTTACCTTCTCTGTTGAGGAGTAAGCGCGTTTCAACCAATTTTGAGGCATTTGTTTGGTCGTCCTCCTCTAGGTGTTCATACCTAAAGTTTTTTATCAAAATGCTGCCGTCTTCAAAACGCATTGGCCCGTTCTCTTCAAAACGCATTTTAGTCGCATCGGGCAAATAGACAAAGCGTTCTTTTAAGGCGTAATTCGAAAAAAGCGGGGTGTTGATGTCGTACGGATAAACGTTTGTTTCTGGTTCTAGTTTTGAGAGTTCTCCTTTAAAAAACCCATAAGCCGATAATTGCTCTAACTCCTGCGAAACAGTTGAGTTTTGCAAAATTGTAGAAGAAACCTTTCTCGCTTTTGGAGGGATGTTTTTGTCTTCAGCGCAAGCGACAAATAACAAAGAGGTGAGTCCCAAAAAAAGATATGCTTTACTCGCCTTCACATTCAAACATCTTATCATCCGTTGTAAATCCTTCAAAATCATTAGACGCATCAAGATATGCAAAGCTTGCTCCTTCATTATTTTTCAGACAAATTAAATGCGCCTTATCTTGAAGTTTGCCATCTTCTGCTATAATACCGTCATATGCGATATCAGGAATTTTAAAGCCATTTTTAAACGCCCATAACAAACCAAAATCATTTGAAAAGGTGGGCACAAAAAATCGATTTTCAAACCTGTTTTGATAAGCGTATACACGGCCAGAATACGGGTTGTAATCGAGGTCGTTTTTAAAGTCGGCATCAATTCCTCTTAGGCCTCTGTCTTCAGCGTCGTCAGAGAGCTCAGCGTCTTCTTGTTCTAAAGCAAAAAGTTCATAGCTCACAATAGACATATTAGAAGTCTTATGGTCTTTGATCTCATTGTCAAAAAGCGTTACGTCTTTGGTGGCCATTACAATCACTCCTGTGCCTTTAGGAACAGCGCTCACAATCGAACCTTTAACCGCAAAATTAGAAAGGTTGTTATCGTAAACTAGGTTGTTATGCGCCTTAACGTGTCCGCCAGACATGGTTAATCCCGGTAAATTGAAAATGAGCAGTCCGCTTGTGTTATTGAAGACTTCGTTCTCATAAATTTCAACATTAGTGCTGTTTTCACTTTCTACTCCGGCCACATTGAAAAAAGCCTTGTTATTTCTGATAATAACTTTGTCTGATTGCCCAACATAAATTCCCGCATCCGAGGAGCCAATGACCTCACTTTGCTCGATCAACACATTTGTCGATAGCACAGGATACAGAGCGTAGGCGCCGTTTTCTTCTGAGACTTCTCCAGTCCAAGCCGATCTTATTCGCCTAATAATTAGGGTGTCTGTTTCGCTGACTTTCAAATTATCGCCGGCTGCGTCTTCGATGGTAAAATCCTCCAGAGTAATGTGCTGAGAATTTGTGATTTTTATGCCCTCTGCTCCAGATTTTTGTCCTTTAAAAGAAAGCACCGTTTTATCCATTCCCTTTCCCCTAATGGTCAAATGTTTTTTATTGTCAAGGCTTAGTGATTGAGAAAATAAGAAATGCCCTTCAGGTAATTCAATAACAGAGCTGTCTTTAGCAAAAATGAATTCCTTTACCAGGGCTTCTTCTAAATCGAGGTAATCGCGATCAGGCTCATAAGATGGGAGCTTAGAAGAAAGGCTGCTAACAACCAAAATTACAAGTGCGATTGCCACAAGGCCAAGTACGAGCTTTTTCATTTTTAAATGGTTAACAAGGAGCTTGAAGATACTAAAACTAAAGCGGAAGAGCGTCTTAAGCACATGAGATAATTCCCCTTTTAGTTTTTAAGAGGTGAAAAGCATAATCGTCTATTCAGCCGAGGTTATTGCGCTTTTTGAAGACTGTGGCAATTTTATTACCTTAAGATTTATCCTTAGCCCCAACTAACTTAAACTGCATTTGAACTTGCAAGGCTGAAATCGAAATAGAATAGTTTTCATCCTTTGACAGCTCGTTTAAAGCGCTGGTAAAACCAACGGCTAAACTTAAAACCGGACCAATGTCTAAGCCCAATCCTAAATTTAACATGGTCGCATTTTCTTTGGTGTAAGTTGCAATTACTTTACTCCGGTCTGACAACACGGCTAATCCACCTCTCAAATAGAACCCGTTTGAGCGTCCGCCGAGATAGTAATCCGCGTTTAGTCCCGCCTTAAAAGCACTGTTGCTTTCGTCATTAACTTTTTCGCCAAAGTTGAGGCCTATAGAGGGCTGTAAATCTAGTTTATTGGAAACTGCAATATCGTAAAAAGCTCCTATGCCAATTACATTGGAAGGGTCTTCGTTAATAATTATGGCTCCATTGCTGCTTTCTATTTTTGCTTTGGCCAATTCATAGCCTGTAGAGAGTCCCAATTGTGAATAGGCTCCTGAGATGACAAGAAGTGCAAGAGTTGTGAGTTTAGCTTTCATGTTGTTTTTAATTTCCAATATACCTGTTTATAAATTCGTAGGTCGCTTCTAAAGCGTCCACCCAGTTTTGATGAAGAAGAAAGCCGTGAACCTCATCAGGAAAAACAAGCTGCTCAAAATAAACCCCTCTATCTCTCAATTGTTCTGAAAGCACAACTGTCTCAGAAAAAGGAACATTTCTGTCATCATCACCGTGTATGAGTAATACGGGGCTTTTCCATCCGTCCAAGTACGCCTCAGGAGAAGATTTAAAGGCGAGTTCAGCGATTTCTGGATAAAAACTTTGATGATACCACCTCGCAAAGGTTGGAAGTTCTGTATTCCAATTGTGCACCCCGTGAATATCGACACCAACAGCAAATAAATCGCTTCTACGAGCGAGCCCATGGGCTGTTAAATATCCTCCATAACTTCCGCCCCAAAGTGCAATTTTCTCAGAATCTACATCCGCTCTCGAGGCCAAATACAGACCCGTACCTATGAGGTCGTTTACTTCACTCGCTCCTGTGATTCCGTAGCTTTCTGCCTCTCTAAATTCTGTACCATAACCAATACCACTGCGATAATTTATCATAACGGCAATATATCCTTGACTGGCAAAATACTGCTGAAGGGCAAAAGCATTGCTGTAATATCCGCTGTAATGATAGGTTTGAAGCATCTGTCTGCGACTACCCCCATGTAAGAACACTGTTGCTGGATACTTTTTTCGTTTGTTATAGTTGTCCGGATAAAAAACAGTTGCATTAAAGACCCTACCGTCGGTAGCCGTAATTTCAATTACATCGGGTGCCTTTTGCTTTTCAAAAATTTTAGTCTGTTTGCCTATAAGCTCTATTTTATTTTTCTCAAGCTTAGCCGGTCTTGAGGTATGTTGAGCGGTGGTTCTCAAAAAAGCCAGTCCATTTGCTGTTTCTTTAGCGTTAAATTCTGAGCCCTCTCCTTTGGTTAAAATCGTCATCTTCTTTGAAGCCAAATCAACTCGCCCTATATGCCTTCTATGAATGTCTCCAATGTTGGTCGTAACAAATAGCGATTGCCTGTCTCGAGAAAGGGAGTAATCTTCTACGATTCCTGCTCCTTTGGTCAGTTCTGTGAGCTCAGATGTTGAAATTTGTAAAGCATATAAATGCATCCAGCCTTCTTTTTCCCAAGGAAACACCAATTCATCTTTAGAAATCCACTCTAAAGCGGCTCCAGGAAATTGTCCAAAAAACACAGATCCCATGCCTTGTTCTGCTTGCCAAACTTTCTTTGAAGTATGCTGTTTTAAATCAAATACGTGTATGCTCCAAGGGTGTCCCGTTTTTTGCGGTGTAAACGGAGGCACATCTTTGGCATTAGGTCTTCTTATAAAAGCTATCGATTGACCGTCAAGGCTCCATTCTGCAGAAAAATCCCTGTCTAAAGAAGGATTCA
>WTJC01000046.1:0-3501 GCA_011525015.1 Flavobacteriales bacterium | reverse complement strand
TCCAGCGGCAATTTGAATCGCATCTGCCTCGTTCAAAGACTGCATATAAATGAGCTGTTCGGTGTTTTCTTGAAGAAGTGCAGGATTAGCTGGCTCTCCTTGTCGATTTTTGGTATTGCCTCGGATAAAAATAATGCTTGTGTCGTCTGATGTGAATTGTAAGTTTCCAAGCGCTACCCCCTGATCTCCTTGATAATTTGTAAGCTGCCTAACCGATTCAAAAGAGGGGCCATTAGCAATAAAAATGTTGCGCTCTCCAGCACTATTATCCACCCATGCAATAGTTTCACCGTCATTTGAAACCGTTAAATCAGTAGCAAATGGCGCGTCTAAAATGTCTTTTAGGCTTTGGGCTTGCGTAGTAATAACTATTAAAAAAAGGAAATAAAAAAAACTGAATTTTCTCATACTCATAAATTTATTTTAAGTTACAATTTTAACTCGTCTCTAAAAAAACTCTTAAACACGCTTTAGTTCTGATGTTCGAATGACTATTGACTTTTTATTAAACTTAATCTAACTCATTAAGAACATAAGAGAATTATATTGAAGGGTTATTATTAACCACCATTTCCGTGTTTTTTTCATTAAGAACAATAGAACAAAAGATTAAAGAAATAGATAAAAAGTGGAGTTTGTTTGTAATGATATTGTGGCTTTTGCCTTTGGGAACATTATTAGTTCTGCTTTTTCTCTTTGTGTTAAAGCAAAATAAAAAAACAACACCAAAAAACGTTTCTAAGATTATATAACGAAGGCTATAATCAGAAACCGCAACAATTATTGTAACTTCTCATATGCAAAGAGATTTTAAAAAGATTAATGGAGATTTCGTAGACCTGAGTGAGCACACAAAAAACATTATTTCCTCAAACCCAGATTGCGAAATTCATGTTGGATCAGATTCTCAAAATTATAAGAACCAGACTACTTATTCTGTTGTTGTTGCATACAGACTAGGAACGAATGGTGTTCATTACATCTATCATAAAGTCAAAGTAGAAAAAATCAAAGACCGCTGGACAAAACTTCTTAAAGAAGCGGAATTAAGTATTGAAGTCGCTGAATGGTTGACTTCAACCGTAGGCGTTGACGTCCAAATCGACATGGATTTCAATGAAAATGAAAACTTCTATTCAAATAGACTTGTTCAACTTGCAAAGGGATGGGCTAATTCTTTAGGCTATAAAGTAAATATTAAACCAAACATACAAATAGCAACAAAAGCAGCTGATTTTCAGTGTAGATAGGTCTTTATAAATTATGACGATCAGTCACTCTGGATTTGTACACTAGCTTTTCTGTCGTAAATTTTATCCATATTCGTCTGAATACTGGAATCTTCCAAGAATGAATTCACATAACTCATGAATTCAGGAGCAAAACTTTCCTCTCTCATTGACCAATAGTATTGGAAGCCCTTGCTGTCTTTTGCGGCTTTCATTATGCTTGCAATGGAATTGTTTATTCTAGAGTCTAATGTACCATCGTCGTCGAAATAATAGGCGTTTTGAAAATTTAGCATAAGCGCATGAAGGTTGAGAACACATTGGAACCTTTCTTCTGGAGTAAGAGGCTCAGGGTCAATAAAAAACTGATAATAAATGTGACTAGATTGCTCGTCGTTCGCTAACTCTGAATACCAGGTTGTAATTGAAAAAACAGTCTGATTCGCATTAGAAGATCTAATAGCCTTAGCATTCTCTCTAAATTGAATAGCTGCATAAAGTAGGCTGATTATAATTCCCGCTGAACCAATTATTTCGGCTATTTTGGAAAGCTTTTTAAGTTTCAATTTATCGTTTTATTTATTCTACAATTATATTGTTCTCGAGCAAAATTGACTTAATGAAATTACGCTTAACTTCTGTGGGTTCACCAAAACCAGAAGTGTTTCCCAGGTTTGTTTCGATAGTTTCTATGATTTGATCAATACTCAGTCCATTTTGGTGTCCTTTCATTGTTTTGTTGTAAAATTCTTTTAGCCCTAAGCGGAGATTATTTACTTCACTCTTGTTGCTTAAGCCTCCATGACCTGGAATAATAATGGTGTTTTCATCACAAACCGAATTAATCATTTCTAAATTGGTGATAAAGCCTTTAATGCTGCCCCCATTAGAAATGTCAATAAATGGTATTCCGTACAATACAAATGAATCTCCAGTGTGGACGACATTAGATTTTTTAAACTTAATAATCGCATCTCCATCAGTATGACCATTACCAAAATAAAGGATTGATATTTCCTCGTTGTCTTCATGAAGGCTTAGTTCCTTTTCAAAAGTTATTGTTGGTAATTCATTTTCTTCGTGTTTGGGCACATAAAAATTATCTAAAGCTGCATATAGGCCGCCATATGCCTTCGTCTCATTCTTTTGTCGATCCCGAACATTATGATGAGCAATAATTGGTATGTTTTGAGCTCCATAAGCACGGTTGCCGTCAGCATGGTCATAGTGATAGTGTGTGTTGATAATATATTTTATTGGTTTTGCACTAACCTCTCTAACCGCCTCAGTGATCAAATCTTCTATAATCTCAAAAGAATTATCAATCATAATAACGCCATCATCTGTCTCAAAAAGGCCAATGTTTCCCATTCCTGCTCCAAGCCCTTCAATCATATAAATATCATCTTTAACTGGAATTACTTTTAATATCATATTACTCTCAACAGATGAAACTGTCTGATTATATTTCGCATACTTTTCTTGTGAAAAAGAAATTGCAAAACAAATTAAAAAACATAATGTTGATAGCTTTTTCATTTTTGTTTACTTGTTGATTTTGATTAAAGATAAAAATAAGTCGCAAAGTAAAAAACCCCTCATGAAGAAGGGTTTTAAGGGTGGTCCTACCTGTCCTCACAGGAGGGTTACTCTTCCTTCGTAAATACTGACTTTTTGGATTTTACTTGGTTCACATTGTGAACCATTTTGGTTTCCTTTGTGAACCAAAGGTGAAAACTAGATTTTTTAGGTAGAACCCTGGTTCAGGTTCTTTTAGGACCATTGTTTTGAATTGTTATATGTAGAAAATAAAAAACTATTCCCCCAATAATTGTCCATACAATATCATTCCAATCAAAAACTCCTCTTCCCGGAGTGTAAATTGTTATGAACTCATTTCCAATTAGACCAATCATAGAAATGATTATTGACCACTTTAATCTATTTCTGTAAATAGATGTATTAGGTTTAAAAATCTCTGGAATGGTTACATAAAACATACTTGGAAGACCAATACCTGGAAGGAAGTTGGGAATTACTCCAAGAAAATAAATTATAAGGTCATTTCCTCCTTCATAATTTGGTCTGATGTAATCTTGAACTAATCCGAATGTTAAAAATGTAACTCCGAAAACTATGTAATACAAGTATTTTCTGTTCATCTTCTTTCAAAAATAAATATTTTGGTTCACAAATTGGTTCACGCTCAAATTCGTTAAAAACAAAAACCCTCATAGTCAAGGACTTAGAGGGTTTAAGGGTGGTCCCACCT
>WTJC01000050.1:37916-39625 GCA_011525015.1 Flavobacteriales bacterium | reverse complement strand
AACCTTAGGGCAATTACACATTAAATCTAAAATGCATGACATCGCCATCACTAACGACATAGTCTTTTCCTTCAACACGAATTTTACCCGCCTCTTTGACTTTAGATTCTGAGCCATAAGCGACGTAATCTTCGTAGGAAATGACTTCTGCGCGAATAAAACCCTTTTCAAAATCTGTGTGTATGACTCCAGCGGCCTGTGGAGCAGAAGAACCTTTTTTGATGGTCCAAGCTCGAACCTCCTTTGGCCCTGCCGTAAAATAGGTTTCAAGGCTGAGCAGAGCATATGCTCCTCTAATCAATTTTGCAGAACCTGGTTCAGAAAGACCGATATCCTCTAAAAAGAGTTGGCGTTCGTCGTAATCATCGAGTTCATTGATGTCTGCTTCAGTACCTATGGCTAAAAACAAAACTTCTGCATTTTCGTCTTGCACCATCTCACGTACTTTAGACACATACGTATTACCTTCTAAAGCACTTTTTTCATCGACATTACAGACGTATAAAACAGGTTTGTTTGTGATGAGTTGAAGTGGCTTGACATATTCGATATAGTCTTCTTTTTGCAAGTCTAAAGCTCGAACGGATACGCCAGCTTCTAAATTATTTTTTAGAAGTATGAGAATCTCTTCTTCTTTTTGCGCTTCTTTATTTCCGGTTTTGGCAGCTCTCTTTACCTTGTCTAATCTTTTTTCTACAGCCTCTAAATCTTTTAATTGAAGCTCGATATCGATGGTTTCTTTATCTCGAATAGGGTCTACAGAACCGTCGACATGAACGATATTATCGTCGTCAAAACATCTCAAAACATGCAGTATTGCGTCAGTTTCTCTGATGTTAGCCAGAAATTGATTTCCTAAGCCCTCCCCTTTACTAGCTCCTTTAACAAGGCCGGCAATATCAACGATTTCTACTGTTGCTGGAATTACTTTTTCTGGATTGACCAGTTCTTGAAGTTTTTCCAATCGAGGATCTGGAACATTTACAACTCCAATATTAGGTTCTATGGTACAAAACGGAAAATTTGCACTCTGTGCTTTAGCGTTCGATAAACAATTGAAAAGGGTTGATTTTCCAACATTGGGTAAACCTACTATACCTGCTTTCATTTATAAGAAGTGGTTTGGTTAGCTTTTTTGATGTAAAAAGGATTGTTTTTCTAAAAGTTCAGCCTCTGTTTCGACTACATTTTCATCTGGAACGCAACAATCTACTGGACATACGGCGGCACATTGAGGCTCTTCATGAAATCCTTTACATTCGGTACACTTACTTGGGACGATATAGTAGAATTCATCAGAAACAGGCATTTGTGCTTCATCCGCAACAAATGAACCTTCTGCGGTTTCTACAACTCCTTTTAAACTGGTTCCATCAGAATACCTCCATTGGTCAGCGCCCTCGTAAATTGCAGTATTTGGGCACTCGGGTTCACAAGCTCCACAATTAATGCATTCGTCGGTAATTATAATGGCCATTAGCGTATTTTTGTGCAAAAATAAAACAGTAGACCTAGATAACAAATTTTATCATGTCAGCTCAAGAGTCAAATATTGTATTATTAGATGGTTTAGCTCAAGAAATTGAATCATTGCTCTCAACATCTTACGATGAATTCGATACGCTTATTTCAAGTGTAAACGCCGAGAATCCTTGGTTCACCGTATCTGAAATTAGAAGAGTTTTAAATTATTGGTCTATTAACTTACG
>WTJC01000050.1:30783-37816 GCA_011525015.1 Flavobacteriales bacterium | reverse complement strand
AGACCGAATAAAACCTCTGTAGGTATTTTAAGTTCATCAGTAAGTGATCAGCAGCTGTTATTATTGGCTGAGGATGTCTTTAATTACTTCGGTTTAGGATGTAGGAGTATTACAAAACTCTATGTGCCTGAAAATTTTGATTTTGAACGGTTGAGAGTTGCCTTTGAGGAGTTTAATGGATTACTGCATCATCATAAATTTTGCAATAATATCGATTATCAGCGCTCTATTCACTTACTTAATAAGACCGAGTTTATCGACTTTGGTCATCTTTTACTCATTGAAAATGAATCAGTTTTTTCTCCAATGGGATGCTTGCATTTTGAATATTACGAGGGTCTAAACGACTGTATTGAAAAGGTAAAGCAGCACAAAGATTTGCAATTGATCGCTTCAGATATTTCGTTTGAAAATAGCATATCTTTAGGTGAAACACAGTCTCCAAGATTAGACCAATATGCAGATCAAATCGATACTATTGAATTTCTAACTCAATTACAATAAATGAAAATACACAACTTTGGTGCGGGTCCATGTATATTGCCACAAGAGGTTTTTAAAAAGGCCTCTGAAGGGGTTTTAAATTTAGACAACTCAGGTTTATCGGTTTTGGAGATTTCTCATCGCTCAGACACTTTTCAGTCAATTTTTGATCAAACCAAAAAGTTGGTTTTAGATTTGATGCGTTTGTCTGAATCTACACATGAGGTGCTTTTTCTACAGGGAGGAGCTTCATCCCAATTCGCCTTAGTTCCCATGAATTTTTTAAAACAAAAAGCACTCTATATTGATACCGGTGTTTGGAGTGCTAAAGCAATAACTGAAGCTCGCAAATTTGGAGCGGTCGACAGTATAAAGAACACCACAGATGAAGGATATCTTAAACTTCCTGATTTGTCAAGAATGAAATCAGAAGACTATGACTACGTTCATTACACTTCTAATAACACCATTTATGGCACTCAATTTGAAGATGTTCTAAAGACAGATTGTCCTCTTGTTTGCGATATGAGTTCCGATATATTTTCAAAGCAAATTGATTTCAATTTATTTGATTTAATATATGCTGGGGCTCAGAAGAATATTGGTCCCGCCGGAATGACTCTGGTGGTAATTCGAAAGACATTTTTAGATGAACTGGTCAAATCTAAAACTATACCTACCATGTTTAATTATCAAAATCATATTGAAAAAAGTGGATTGTTAAACACACCACCTGTTTTTTCAATATACGTGGCCATGTTAAACTTGACTTGGCTTAAAGATCAGGGTGGTTTGTCCTATTTTGATTCCTACAATAGGCAAAAGTCTTTTCTGGTTTATGACGAATTAGAACGAAACTCTTTATTTACGCCTAAGATTTATGTTGGTTCAAGGTCGAGTATGAACATAACATTTGATTTAATCCATCCAGATTTAAGTACTGATTTTTTAGAATTTTCTGCAAGAAAGGGCATTCATGGTATTAAGGGCCATAGGTCACTAGGCGGTTTTCGTGCTTCCTTGTACAATGCATTAACTTTAAATAGTGTCGAATATTTAGTTGAAATTTTAAGCGCATTTGAGCGTGAACATGTCAATTGAAGATTTTTTATAAATTAAAATGCTTAATTTTAACTGCAACAAAGTTGCATTAAGTAAAATGAAGAGCTTTAGAATAGTTTTCGTCTGCATATTTTTAAGTTACAGTATAGCTTACTCTCAGGAGGTTGAAGAAGAATGTAATTTAACCTATGAACTTATTGTTTTAGACTATCACGACAACAAAGAGCCCTTAGCTGACGCCGAGATAAAAATTGAAGAATTAGACTTCTCGGCAAAGACGAATAATTCAGGAAGATTGCTTGTGCCAGACTTGTGTAAATCAAGCTTTACTGTTTATATTGATCATCCTGAATGCAATCCACAAACCTTCGAAGTAAAACTCAATCGTTCAAAATCGGATGTCTTTTTTTTAGAACACCATTTTGAACAACTTGATGAAGTTGAATTAATAGGTTCAAATATTGAACGTGCTAAAAAGCAACTAGTAAAACGATTAGATGAAGATTGGATTTCGTCTAATCGCTCAAAATCTTTAGGAGAAGCTCTTAAGAACCTAAATGGTGTGACTACACTCCAAACAGGAACAACTATTTCAAAGCCAATCATACAGGGTATGAGAGGAAGTAGAATAATTACAGTATCTAATGGTACCCGGCAAGAAGATATGGAATGGGGAGACGAACATGCTCCAAGCATTCAGATGGGCTCTTTTGATGAAATCAAAATTGAGAAAGGGGCAAATGCTCTGGCTTATGGTACAGATGCTATTGGAGGTGTAATTGTATTAGATCATCAAAAATTCTATCCAGTTGATTCTGAAAAAAGGGAATTTGGGACTGGTTACCATACCAATGGTCGTGGTGGATATATTTTTCATCAAATAAAAAAGACGAATACCAACGGCTCCTATTTCAAGTCATCCTTAAATTATCAGCGCTTTGGTGATCGAACTGCTCCAGATTATAATCTCACCAATACCGGAAATAAAAGTCAATCGGTCAATTTGATATATGGCAAAAATAAATTATCATCGGGCTGGGAACTAAATTTTTCATTACTCTTAGACCAAATTGGTATTCTCAGATCTTCACATATAGGTAATCTCGATGATTTAGAACGGAGTATTAATTCCAGAACTCCATTATATATCGAAGATTTTAGATATGATATTTACACCCCTAAACAGCATATCTTACACGGAACTTTTTCAGGCTCCTATTTTAAAAATTTAACAGAAAATTCTAAGATAGATATAGCCTATAGCTTGCAATACAATCGAAGAAAAGAATTTGATATAAGAAGAGGTCCAAGAAATGAGATACCTGCTATGGATATGATTCTCAACACTCATGATACAAGAATAAGTTATCAAAATGTCTTGGATAATGGTCTTTTTAAAACTGGAATTAATTTACAATACCAAGAAAACGAACCTAATCCTGAAACCGGTGTAAGACGTTTTATTCCCGATTATCAAAAAACGCAGTTGGGTTACTACGTCATTTTAAATAAAAATTTGAGCGATTATTTTCTCTTAAGTTCAGGGCTACGAATTGACTATACTGAATATGACGTTCAAAAATTTTATAGAAAATCAAGGTTTGAACAATTGGGCTATGACCAAAAATATCCTGATATCGTAACCGAAGATTTGGGCACACAAGTGTTGACCAAATCAAATTGGGATTACCTCAATCAAGCATATAATTTGGGATTGACTTTTGAACCGAGTAATGAATTAGCGGCAGACTTTCAAGTTAGTGCGCTTCAAAGGGCTCCTAATGCAGCTGAATTGTTTTCTGATGGTCTACATCATACAGCAGCTCGTATAGAATTAGGACAGTTGGGTTTTAAAAGTGAAAAAGCGCTAAAATTTGACTTAGGGTTATCTTATAATAATCCTCATTTTTCTCTAAGATTAAATTCATATTACAACACTATTAAAGATTTTATTTACCTCTACCCTTCTGATACCGAATACACCCTACGAGGTGCCTTTCCCGTATGGACTTACGAACAGGCTGACTCAAGATTCCTAGGTTTTTCATCAGAAGTGATCAAACCATTAGGATTAAATTGGACATTTATTTCAAAATTTAGTTCAATTAAAGCAACAAACCTCGAATTAAATGAACCACAAATCAATATACCCTCAGCTGAAATTAATAATAGTCTTCGTTTTACAATTGGCGAGAAAAACAAACTACAATTTAGTGTTGAACAACAAATCGTTTTCGAACAAAAAAATACTCCGCCTAACTTATTGGTAGAAATCAGACCTAACGAAATTGTAGAGTTAAAACTTAATGATGCTCCACCTTCATTTGTGAATTACAACAGCTCAATTGATTACAGTTTATTTTTAAAACAAAAAAGAAGTATTAAACTAAGTCTTACAGTATTGAATATTCTAAATGAAACGTATAGAAATTACCTAAATCAACTACGTTATTTTGCAGATGAACCAGGTCGCAATTTTCAATTTTCTTTAATCTATAAATATTAATAATGAGAATAGGTTTCCTAGTGGTTTCTTGCTTAATTACTCTGAGTTGCAGTGATTTGGACGATTTGGGATACAATGAGCCAGAACAGTACAACATTGTGGAATTGACCTTTGTAAATAGTGATGACAATCAAACTTCTTCCTTATCCTATGAAGATCCTGATTTAGAAGGTCCCTTAAGTCCGATTGTAAGCACGGTTCAATTAAAAAATAACACTTCTTATTCTATTGAATTGAATTTCGCCTATGACTATGTTCTTGATGACGAAGATCGCATAGATCGTAACGAGGAGATTCTAATGGAATCTAAAGTTCATCAAGTTTTTCTCATTTTAGAGAACCCAAATAACTCCGCAATAAGCCTATTAGAGGTGAGTGATACTGATGAGAATGAAAACCCTTTAGGTTTAGAATGGAATATGACAACCAATACAACTGGAGCTGTAAATTTACGGGTGGTTTTGGTTCATGACCCAATTAAACCAAATGAAGATCTCCTATCAGCTGAAGGAATTATTGAATTTGATGCGACGGTTAATTTTGTGATTCAAGGTTAAGACTTTTTCTTTAGCACAAAAGTGTAAATCCACATAATTGTAAAAGTCGGTACAACATCAAATCCAGGAATCAGCTCCTCTATGGTCTGAACTACTGCTGCCACTTTACCTTGTTTGTTGGAATACATTCTACTCATGATCCAACCAGAAAGTGGCGCCCATACAAAATCTGAAAATTCTCCAAAAGCAGGTACAAGGTAGGAAAGCATACCAATGGCATCGAGTAAAATACTTAATACCAAATAGATAACGGGGTTTTTATTAGACATTGGGCAACAATTTACTTATGTTTTTATGGCTAATTCTGCGTTGACTTCTTCTTCGAGTTCTTTCAATTTAGATTTAAACGCACCGAGATAATACATCACAAAAAAGCGTTGTCGTATTTTAAGACTTAAATAATTCTCTCCAGAGTTCAATTTATTTATAGCAAGGAGTTCTGAGCGTGTTTTCTCCGTAAAATCGTCCTCTTGATAAAAACGCTCTCTTAGTTCATTCTGACTTGTTTTTAAAATCGCTTTAATTTCTTGATTGTCGCTTTGAAGTAAGGCGTTTCGAAATTCTTGCTGAAGTGCGATTTCACTGCTTACGTTTTGATTTAAAAATTCGAGGTGATTGTCTAGAAGGGAAATAATTTTCAATTTGATCTCATTGTTGGATATCAATGCTAAGGAACCGTCTTCAATGATTGAAGTAATTTCTGAAATTGGAGGATGAAACTCTCTATAGTCTAAAAACAAATTGTGAAATGACTTCGTGTTTCCTCCTGTTAACAGCACTTTTGTAATAGAGTCGTAGTTGATATTACTCCAATTGGCAGATAAATAATCCATGAGTTCATTCTCTGCGGTCAATTTCTTTTCACGATTAAGCACATAAACTTCAATTTCGTTTATATTGAGCTGTACAGCCTTCAATAGCTGTATTTCTTTTCTTAGGTTTTCAGCTTTTGCTTGTGTGTTATTGAGCCAAAAAGAAATAGATATACCTATGATAATTACCGAAGTTTCGAAAATAAATTTTTTGAAAAATTTGAGTTTATCATTTAATGCATTCACGATTGAAACCTTTTAGGATGTAGTTTAAGAATTTGGTTTTAGATAATCGACATAAGAAGCTCTTAATTTAGCAATTTTAGGAGCTATTACGAGCTCGCAATAACGCTGATCTGCGTTCTGATCGTAATAATCATGATGCTCTTCTTCAGCCGTGTAGAAGGTTTCAGCTTCTTTTACCTCGGTTACAATGGACTGCTCAAAGATTTTTTCTCGCTCCAAATACGAGAGGTATTCTTCAATCATTTCTTTTTGAGCTTCTGTGGTGTAGTAAATTCCACTTCGATATTGTGTGCCTACATCATAACCTTGACGATTTAATGTGGTAGGGTCATGTGTGCTAAAATTGACGGCTAGTAAGACTTCAAGTTTTATAATGCTTGGGTCGTATTCAATTTTTATGCACTCTGCATGACCAGTCCGCCCGGTACAAACCTCTCGGTAAGCTGGATTTTTAATAGAACCTCCAATGTAACCAGGTAGTATCTCCTCTACTCCTTTTACACGTTTAAACACTGCTTCTGTGCACCAAAAACAGCCACTTGCAAAAAATATGATCTCGGTATTTGTATTCTTGTCCATAGAGATTCTTTAAATTAGCATTTATGATTAAAGTTTCAAATTTATTTAAAACATATTCTTCTAATCAGGTGCTGAAGGGAATTTCATTAGAAGTAAAACAAGGAGAAATTGTTGCTATAGTGGGTCCATCTGGTGCTGGTAAAACCACTTTATTGCAAATTCTTGGAACTTTAGATCAGCCTGATCAGCATCCCTCCACAGAAATAAGGATTAACGGTATACCCGTTCATCAATTAAAAGATTCTGAATTAGCGGCTTTTAGAAATAAAGAAATTGGCTTTGTATTTCAATTTCATCAATTGCTTCCTGAACTTACGGCGACAGAAAACGTGATGTTGCCTCGCTTTATATCCGGTGTTTCGAAAGCACAGGCTACGGAAAAGGCTAAGGCTATACTTTCTGACTTAGGGCTTGGTCATCGTTTAAATCATCATCCAAATCAGCTCTCTGGTGGAGAACAACAGAGAGTCGCAGTAGCTAGAGCGCTTATTAATAACCCTTCTATTGTTTTAGCGGATGAACCAAGCGGTAATTTAGATTCTGAGAATGCTCAATTTTTGCATGAATTGTTTTTAAAATTGCGAGATGAATACAATCAAACTTTTGTTATTGTGACCCACAATAATGATTTAGCTGAGATGGTTGACAGAAAATTGAGTATGCGCGATGGGCAATTCCAATAAAGACGAACTTCAGTCTTTTTTAAACTTCAAAGCAGAGCAGTATGAATCTTTATCTTTTATAGAGACTGATCCTATTTTGATTCCTCATCGTTTTAATGATTCAAA
>WTJC01000050.1:20086-30683 GCA_011525015.1 Flavobacteriales bacterium | reverse complement strand
ACATCCACAGCAGCGTTCCTTCAAACATATCGCTGATCCTTTAAATAAATCCGCCGCTAAACGAATCAATTTATTTTTGCGTTGGATGGTTAGACCAAATGCAAAAGGTGTTGATTTTGGAATTTGGAAACAAATAGCCCCATCGCTTTTATCTATACCACTGGATGTTCATTCAGGTCGAGTCGCGAGAAAATTAGGACTTTTAAAACGCAAACAGAACGACCATCTCGCTGTTATGGAATTGGATACGGCACTGCGTAAAATTGACCCTAAGGACCCCGTTAAGTTTGACTTTGCGCTTTTCGGACTCGGTGTTTTCGAACAGTTCTGAATTTCTGCAATCTTTTGTACTTTAGAGGAACTAACACCACTATCAATGAGAACAAGCTTATTTTTCTTTTCGTTCATCATTTGCGCACTTAGTTTTGGGCAAAGAAGTTTACCCGTAGATACAACGGTCATCACTGAACATCAAGTTACTATCAATGGAAAATTGATAAAGTATACCGCCGAAACGGGCACTCAACCTGTTTGGGATGAGGCAGGTAAACCAATTGCAAGTGTTCATTATACCTACTACACCAAAAATGACGTCAAAAACAACGAGGCAAGACCACTACTCATCAGTTTTAATGGTGGTCCTGGTTCAGGTTCCGTCTGGATGCATTTGGCGTATACAGGCCCAAGAATTTTAAAAATAGACGACGAGGGATACCCCGTTCAACCTTATGGGGTTAAAGAAAATCCATATTCTGTATTAGATGTAACCGATATCGTTTATGTAAACCCTGTCAACACAGGTTATTCTAGAACCATTCCTGAGAGTGGTAAAGAAGTAGATCGATCTAAGTTTTTTGGTATTAATGAAGACATCGCCTATCTCTCAGATTGGATCAATACGTTTGTCACCCGACACAATAGATGGCGCAGCCCTAAGTATATAATCGGTGAAAGTTATGGAGGAACACGTGTTATGGGGCTTTCTCTTGCGCTTCAAAACAGGCAATGGATGTACCTCAATGGTGTAATCATGGTAAGCCCTGCTGATTATAAGGTGATTCGTGTGGGAGGTCCGGTATCCTCTGCTCTTAACTTACCGTATTATGCGGCTTCGGCATGGCATCACCAACTCTTAGATGATGCCTATCAAAATAAAGAACTTGAGGATTTTCTTCCAGAAGTTGAAGATTTCACCATAAACGAATTGATTCCAGCCATTGCAAAAGGTGGATTTATTTCTGAAAACGAGCGCCAAAGTATCGCTATTAAGATGGCTGAGTATTCTTCACTGGAAAGAAAAGACATTTTAGATCACAACTTAGATGTGCCTACTTCGTTTTTTTGGAAAAATGCAATGAAAGAGGTCGGAGGATATACCATTGGACGTTTAGATTCGAGATATAAAGGAATAGACCGACAACTATTTGGGGCGAGACCTGACTATAATTCTGAAATAACTTCTTGGTTACACAGCTTTACCCCTGCTATCAATTATTATTTACAAGAAGAATTGAAGTTTAAAACTGATGTGAAATACAATATGTTTGGCCCTGTTAGACCTTGGAATAATGACAATGATAATACAAGAGATGACCTTAGACAAGCCATGGCTCAAAATCCGTATCTCAAGGTTTTAGTACAATCTGGGTATTACGATGGTGCAACTACCTATTTCAATGCAAAGTATACCATGTGGCAAGTTGATCCAAGCGGAAGAATGAAAGACCGATTCACCTTTAAGGGATATAGATCAGGACATATGATGTATTTAAGACGAGAGGATTTAAAAAATGCCAATGATGATATACGTGAGTTTATTAAAAACAGTTTATCAAATGGAGAAAGTGCGAAGTATGACTAGGTTTTTATTGATTCTAGCAGTTGCATTTAGCTCGTTTACGATGGCTCAAGATTATCCGTTTTTACAGCGCTACGACTCTTTAAATCAAATAGACAAGTCGCAATACCCCAATGGTGTAGAGGCAGTTTTTATGGGAAACTCAATCACAGAAGGCTGGGTGCAGCAAAGACCAGCTTTTTTTTCCGATAACAATTTTATAGGTCGTGGTATAAGTGGACAGACCACCGATCAAATGTTGTTGAGATTCAGGCCTGATGTAATTGCCTTAAACCCGAAAAAGGTGGTGATACTCGCCGGAACCAATGACATTGCTGAAAATAACGGTAAGGTGAGTTTGTCAGCTATAGCAGGATATATAGAAGGCATGGTTGAACTTGCAAAGGCAAACCAAATTGAGGTTTACCTGATTAGTGTTCTGCCTGCAGAGATTTACCCCTGGCGTACTCATTTAAAACCAAATGTTCAAATTCCGAAATTGAATAATTTACTTAAGGCGGTGGCGGAAAAACACAAGATAGAATACGTGGATATGTTTTCTCAGATGACAAACGAGAAAATGGGCTTAGATGAGATTTATGCCTACGACGGTGTACACCCAACCTTAGAAGGCTATTTAAAAATGGAGTCTATTTTGCTCCCCTATTTAAAATAGGTGGTGATTATTCACTTTAGTTTTGTAATTTCGCAGAGTAAAAGTCAATTTTAGTGAGTTATTTACTGCGCTCAGCGAAAATCATAGACTCCACTTCAGAGTTCCACCTCCAAAACAAAGATATTTTTATTGAAAACGGTTTTATTTCTGCTATTGAGGATGAAATAAAGCTAAATGATACTGAGATTGAAGTTATTCAACACAAGGATTTAATGGTCTCTCCCGGATGGATTGATCCTTTAGTAGATTTTGGAGAACCAGGTTTTGAACAGCGACAAGGGCTTGCAGCGGGTATTAAAGAAGCTATTAAAGGTGGATTTTGTGCTATTGGCATTCTTCCTAACACAAAACCCGTTATTGATCACGGAAGTATCTTAGATTACTTTAACAGAAATAAAGCTGAAGTCAATATCTACGTAAACGGAAGTATTAGTAAAAATCTACAAGGTGAACAGCTCAGTGAAATGTTTGATTTAAATCAAAACGGAGCCATCGCTTTTACCGATTACAAAAAAGGCCTTAGCAACCCCCAACTCTTAAAATTAGCATTACAATACACTCAAAATTTTGGAGGCCTTGTGGTCAATTATCCACTAGATGAGAACTTAATGAACGATGGATTGATGCATGAGGGAAAACAATCCACGCAATTAGGACTTAAAGGCATATCGTATTTGAGCGAAGAAGTTCGGGTTTTAAGAGACCTTGAAATACTGCGCTATACAAAAGGTAAAATGCATTTTGCTTGTTTGAGTTCTGCAAAAGCTGTTGAGTATGTGGCAAAAGCGAAAGAAGAAGGACTTGAAGTCAGTTGCAGTGTAACTCCTCATCACCTCTTTTTTAGCGACTCTGACATCAGCAATTTTGATACACTCTTCAAAACACTACCCCCATTACGAACTAAAGAAAATAACGAGAAGTTAATCGCTCAACTCAATAAAGGATTGATTGACTTTGTTCATTCTGATCATTTTGCACTACATGCAGATATGAAAGAAACCGTATTCGATCAGGCTGAATTCGGTGTTGAAAGTCTCGGTGTATCTTTCGGAGCGCTCACCAAATCAGTATCTGTAGAAAAGGCGGTTGACTTAATGACGAAAGCTTACGAGATTTTTGACGTGCCTAAACCTCAAATTGCTGTTAAAAGTGAAGCGTGCTTAAGTCTATTTTGCAAAGACACCCAAAATTTGAGTACTGCAAATAGCATTTCAATTTGGAAAAATGAGCAATTCGAGTTCAAACCTTTAGGTATTTTAAACCAGGGTAAAGCGCTTTTAAATTCTTGAGAAAAGTATGAAATCTGATTTGGGAAAAACTACTGCCCTTATTTCTTATATCACTATAATTGGTTTTTTGATAAGTTGGAGTCGTCATTCAGATCGACCTACTACCTTTTCAAGTTTTCATTTAAGACAAGCATTTGGAGCACATCTGCTCTATCACGCTTCCTCTTATCTATTGAATTTTTATACCTTTCTAATTCCATTCTACATTCTTTATGTGGTTTATTTAAGCGCCCTGATTTTTGGTGTTGTATCGGTTCGAAAAGAAGCTTGTAATTCATTGCCCTTATTAGGTTCTTATTTTCAAAATTGGTTCACCTTTATTAAATAAATGCCTGAATGAAGTCTTTTAACTACCTCGAAAAGAAAGCGCTTAACTCAGCCGATAGATTACTGGTCATACTTCACGGATATGGCGCCAACGAATACGATTTATTTCAATTGTCAGATGCTTTTACACGTAAGAGTTACGTGGTTAGTTTACAAGCACCCTACCAATTGTATCCGGAGTCTTACGCGTGGTATGCGATACATTTTGACGAGGTCAAGGGTAAATGGTCTGATATTGCGCAAGCCAAAGAAATAGTTGAACAATTACACGTTTTTATTCAAGCCCTTAAAGAGCAGTATCAAGTTCGTTATATTGATCTTTTAGGCTTTAGCCAGGGTGCTATTTTATCTTACGCTTTGGCTACAAAATATCCTCAGCAGTATTCTAAAATAATGGCGCTAAGTGGTTATTTCAATAAAGAGTTAAACGAAGTATCAAACGACGCTGCCTTTGATCAATTGAAAATTTATGCTTCTCATGGTGCTGAAGACCCTGTAATTCCATTGAGTTGGAGTGCCGAAATCCCCTCAGTACTTGACGAGCTCAATATCGAATATGAACATTTTGTTTTTCAAGATATGGGGCACACTATAAATCAAGAAAATTTGAACTCCTTAGTTCAATGGTACTATCTTTTCGAATAAATCAAGGCATCCATTAACTCATACTCCACTTTATTATCTTCATCGATAAAGTAGCGAAGCGTGATTTCACCCCAATTTTTAGAATCACTAAAATCTGCGATTAGCCATTTGTGATTTAGGAGTTTTACTTTGTTGATCATGAAATTATTCTCATCCCCTTGGTAGGGAATAAATGGATTTCCGTTTTCTGCGTTGTTGTAGGATAGTAAATCGTCCCAGACATACTTTTCTAATGAAATAGAGATGTTCTTATCTTGATGATAGTTTTGCGCTTCTTGATTGCTTTCGTAATCAAAATAAGTACAACGGTCATTTGTTAGCTCTAGGCTTGAGATGTATTCGTTTTTTTCGTCTAATTTCTTGTTGAGTTTTTGAATTTCAGTTGAAAGCTGATTGAATTGGTTGTTTCCTTGAACCAATTGAAATAAACAAATGAGTAGGGTAAAAACAAATAAGTATAGAAACAGTGATTTTTTCATTCTAATAAGTATATGTTAATTGAAGCTGATCATAGGCCAAATAAAAATTAGGCTCTAAATCGCTTTGAACATCATCGTGAAAACCGAGATGATGACTGATATGTGTAAAATAGGTTTGCTTGGCGTTTACCGCTTTTGAAAGTTCAACAGCTTCGCTTAGCGTTAAATGTGAATGATGGGGTTCTTCTCTTAGGGCATTGATAATTAATATGTCAGCATTGATTAAATACTTTAATTGATCTTTTGTAATCTCCTTAACGTCAGTTAAATAAACTAAACCTCCGATTTTAAAACCGAATACATCCGAACGACCATGGCTAGCAAGTATAGTAGATATTTCTAGTTCGTTAATTTGAAAGTTTTGATCTCTATCAAATATATGGGATGCAATTTTCGGAATGCCTGGATATTGATATTCGGGGTTAAAGATGTAATCGAAACGTTTTTCTAGAGCTTTAAAAGTTTCTTTTGAACTGTAAAAATCAACTCCCCCCTGCCTAAAGACGAAAGGTCTAATATCGTCGATTCCCATTGTATGGTCGGCATGTTCGTGTGTTAGTAAAATCGCATCGAGTTTTGATATGGGATTTCTTAACATTTGTTGGCGAAAATCAGGGCCACAATCTATGACAATTGATGTGCTAACGGAGGATTGTATTAATAACGAACTCCTGAGTCTTTTGTCTTTTGAATTTGAACTTAGGCAAACAGGGTGATCACTACCTATTACTGGTATTCCTTGTGATGTTCCCGTACCCAAAAATGTAATTTTCAAATTCATTAAGTGTAAAAATAGCACAAAATGAAAGGAAGACAGCACAGGTTGTTTTACCTTTGAGAAAAGAATAATTCATGGCTCAGATTTCATTTAAAGAAAATGCGTTTGAAAATATTCCTTCGGTAGATGCCAAAACGCTTCGCATTAATTTACACGAAGATATTTACGGTACATTCGCCGAAATTGGTGCCGGTCAAGAAACGGCCAGACATTTTTTTAGAGCAGGAGCGTCTTCAGGAACAATTGCCAAAGCGATGAGTGCTTATGATAAGTCGTTTTCAGACGCAATTTATGGAGCAGAAGAAGACAATCGCTATGTAACGGAATCACGACTGCGAAAAATGCTCAATCATGAAATGAATTTGATGACCGAGCGTATTGACAGACAGAACAATCCAAATTATTTATTCTTTTCCTATGCTAATACCGTAGCAACGATTGATTTTTCGAAGCGATTCAAAGGCCATGGTTGGGTAGGTATCAAATTTCAATTAGAGCCGAATCAAGAAGTTTACGATGAAATCATATTGCACATTCGATTCAAACAGAATGAAGCAAGACTACAGCAAGAAACACTCGGAGTATTAGGTGTTAATCTCATATACGGAGCTTTTTTTAAGCACAATAAGCCCAAAAAGTTATTGAAGTATTTATACGATCATATCGATAGAGACACCATTGAAATTGATCTGATCAACTTTAAAGGCCCACACTTTGAAAGCGTCGACAATCGTTTAATGAGTTTACAGCTTATTAAAAACAATATGACAGAAGCAATCATGTTCAACCCTGATGGCTTTAATGTTTTGCCAGCTGCAGTACTATACAAGAAAAACATTTTAGCCTTAAGAGGTAGCTTTAGACCTGTGACCAAGGTAAATATGGACATGTTTAAGAAGTCTTATGAAATATTTGTGCAAGAGGCCACTGTAAATTATAAAGACACTGAAGTGATATTTGAAATCACGCTTTCAAATTTGAAATCCTTGGGTGAAATTGATGAAATTGACTTTATAGACCGTGCAACACTATTGTGCTCTCTTGGACATACAGTAATGATTTCTAAGTTTCAAGAATACTATAAACTCGTGGAATACTTTAACAAGTACACCAAAAACAAAATTGGGCTTACCATGGGTATTAACAATTTCGTTGAAGTCTTTGACGAAAAATACTATAGACATTTAAGTGGCGGTATTCTTGAGGCATTCGGTAAGTTATTCTTCAAAAACCTGAAGATATACCTCTACCCGATGTTACACCCTGACACCAAAGAACTTCTGACCAGTAATAATGTCAAGGTTCACCCGCGTATGAAAGAATTGTATAAATTCTTTAAGTACAATGGAAAGGTTATGGATATCATAGATTATGACCCAGAAGTACTTGATATCTATTCGAGAGAAGTACTTCGAATGATTATTGCCAACCAGCCGGGTTGGGAAGAATTACTTCCAGAAGGTATTGCCGAAATCATCAAAGAAAAGGAGCTTTTCAGATCTATTAAAGAACTCCCCAATACCAAATCCCTATTAAACGCCTAAGGGGCTAACAATTCTAATAATTGTGTTCCATGGGTTTTAGTAGTGACCTTATCGATTACATGTGTCACCCTTGCATTTTCATCTAAAACAAAGGTTACCCTGTGAATTCCGTCGTATTCTCTTCCCATGAATTTTTTAGGACCCCAAACTCCAAAAGCATTTATTACTTCATGATTTTCGTCCGCAAGTAAGTCAAAAGGGAATTCGTATTTATCTCTAAAATTCGTTTGACGTTTTGGGCTATCGGCACTCACACCGAGGAGTGTATACCCTAAACCTTTCAGTTCTTTAAAATGATCTCTAAGACTACAAGCCTCTGCTGTACAACCTGGAGTGCTCGCCTTGGGATAGAAAAACACAATCAATTTTTCTCCTTTAAAATCGCTTAGCTTGACTTCTTTTCCTTCTTGATTATGGGTGTTAAATTCTTTTATCTGCTCCCCTACTTTACTTATATTCATAGTGTTCTTTTTTTTGTAAAAATACTAGGTTATGACCAAAAATGAAAAAGTGAGCTTTTGCATAGAACAGCTAGAAAGGCTTTATCCTGAAATTCCTATCCCTCTAGATCACAAGGATCCTTATACCTTGTTGATTGCTGTTTTAATGTCTGCTCAAAGCACAGATGTCAGGGTCAACCAAATAACTCCTCTCTTATTTGAAAGAGCAGATAATCCTTACGATATGGTCAAGATGAGTGTGGAAGAAATTCGAAATATTATTAAACCTGTCGGATTGTCTCCAATGAAATCTAAAGGAATACACGGCTTATCACAAATTTTAATCAATAAGCACGGAGGTGAAGTTCCACAGGATTTAGAAGCCTTAGAAGAGCTTCCTGCAGTTGGTCACAAAACAGCTTCTGTAGTGATTTCACAAGCCTTTGGAATTCCTGCATTTCCAGTAGATACCCATATTCATCGTTTGATGTACCGCTGGGGATTTTCATCTGGAAAGAACGTAGTTCAAACCGAAAGGGATGCCAAACGTTTATTTCCTAAAGAGAAATGGAATGACTTACATCTTCAAATTATATGGTATGGACGTGAATACTCCCCTGCTAGAGGATGGAGATTAGAAAACGACATTATTACCCGAACCATAGGTAGAAAATCTGTGATCAACGAATATCACAAAACTCGTAAAAATTAATTCTGAAAATGTTCGAAAACTCCTAGCCTTGTTTTTGTGCAACGATAGGCCTTTGAATAGTTTAAGATAAAGTCGATACTTTTTTGTTTGACTTTAAAGGTAGTAAGTTGATCTGCTTTTTGGTGTTCAATAGTGTTCATAAATATGATATTTAACTATCATAACGGCACTATTGTCTATTTATTGTTTAGGCTGTTCTAAAATTATGAAGCAGTCATCACCAAGTTGTGCTTTTCAATCATTTTACGAAGATTGATTAAGGCATATCTCATTCTACCTAAAGCCGTATTGATACTTACATTTGAAATTTCTGCAATTTCTTTGAAGCTCATGTCTTTATACAATCTCATCAAAATAACTTCTTTTTGATCGTTAGGAAGCTCATCGATTAAAACTCTGAGGTCTGAATTGATTTGTTCTTTGATAATTTCAGTTTCAATAGATGGATCTTCGTCACTGATGACTTCAAAAATATCAAACTCTTCACTTGGGTTATAGCTTGGCATTTTTTTGTTGCTTCTAAAATGGTCAATGACTAAATTGTGAGCAATTCTCAAGACCCATGGCAAAAATTTACCTTCTTCGTTATACTTTCCTTTTTTAAGGGTGTTAATTACTTTGATGAAGGTATCTTGAAAGATGTCCTCAGCCAATTCTTGATTTTGAATTTTATTGTAGATATAACTACTAATTCTATCTGAATGTCTGTTGATTAGAATTTCTAAAGCTTTCTCGTTACCGTTGATGTAATCCTTTACTAAAATTGAATCTTCTGTTATCGTTTTCATAATCACGTTTTAAATGGTTGTCGTTGGTTATTTATTACGTGACCAAATCTATCCGAAGCCTACACCGAATAGAAAAGTATGTTGTGAGTGAATGGATTTTTGATGTTAACTTGCAGAAAATTGTTATGAACGGCTTAAAACGGCCTATGAAACTCCTATAGATTAATGAGTAAGTCTGATATAGAGATAAAGGGTGCTGCTATGCACAACCTCAAAAAATTAGATGTAACGATTAAACGAAATAAACTTTCTGTTGTTACAGGTGTATCAGGATCCGGAAAGTCTAGTCTCGCTTTCGATACCCTATACGCAGAGGGTCAAAGGCGCTATGTAGAGAGTTTATCTTCTTATGCAAGACAGTTCTTAGGCAAACTCGACAAACCTAAATTTGATACTATCAATGGAATAGCTCCTGCAATTGCCATTGAACAAAAGGTGAATTCTTCTAACCCAAGGTCTACCGTAGGAACGGTCACTGAGGTTTACGAATATTTAAAACTGCTCTACGCCCGAATTGGGAAAACCTACGACCCCATAAGTGGTGAACTTATAAAAAGACATACAACTACAGATATCATTAATCGAATAACAGAACTGTCCGAAGGAAGCAAATGTTTATTACTAGCTCCTATAGTGGTTTCAAAAGATAAAGATCCGAGTAAAGTGATAGGGCTTTTAGCCAAACAAGGGTTTGCGAGAATATACGTAGACGGCAGCGTTGAACGAATTGACAAACTGCAAAACTTTGATTTACGTGAATTTGATCTTGTAGTCGATAGAATTGTGGTCAAACGAAATGATGAAGCATTCTTAAATCGTTTGTCAGCAGCCATAGACGATGCATTTTATCAAGGTAAAGGAATTGTAAAACTTTTACAGCTTGAAGACGGAACAGTCGAATCGTTTTCATCGAATTTCGAACTCAATGGCAGAACGTACGTAGAACCCAATATTCATTTATTTAGTTTTAACAATCCTTTTGGGGCTTGTCCAAAATGTGGTGGATACGGTGATATTCTTGGTATCGATCCAGAATTGGTCATACCAGATAGCAGTAAGTCGATCTATCAAGGTGCTATAGC
>WTJC01000050.1:6198-19986 GCA_011525015.1 Flavobacteriales bacterium | reverse complement strand
AATTTTGTGAAAATTAACAGTCATGCAATTACTGATCTAGTTCACTTACCGATATCAGACTTGAACCGTTTATTTTCTTCTTTTGAGTTTAACGACTATGAGCGTAAAGTAGCAGAGCGTTTGATTTACGAAATACAATCCCGTTTGTCTTTTTTAGTTAAGATTGGTCTTGGATACCTTACGCTTAACAGAAAGTCGAACACCCTCTCTGGTGGAGAAACCCAGCGTATTAATATTGCGACATCATTGGGGAGTAGTTTAGTTGGGTCGATGTACATTCTCGATGAACCAAGTATTGGATTGCACAGTAAGGATACCGAACAATTAATTCAAATTTTATGTGATTTAAGAGACTTAGGTAATACCGTTATTGTGGTAGAACACGACGAGGATATTATGAAAGCAGCTGATGAAATAATAGACATTGGCCCAAAAGCAGGCCGTTTAGGAGGTGAATTAGTTGCTCAAGATTCTTTTAAAGATCTTGAATCTTCATCAAGTTTAACAGCTAAATATTTACATGGCACTGAACATATTGAAATACCAAAAAGACGAAGGACTTCTAAATTAAAAATTGAATTGAAAGGAGCTCGGGCGAATAACCTAAAGAATATTGATGTCTCCATTCCTCTTGAATGTTTAAGTGTGATTACGGGAGTTTCTGGAAGTGGTAAGAGTACCCTAGTTAGGGATATCCTCTACCCTGCTCTGCACAAAGTGGTTCACGGACATGGAGATAAGCCAGGAGAATTTTCTGAATTAACAGGAGCTGTTTCAGAAATCAAACAGGTTGAATTTGTAAATCAAAATCCAATTGGAAGGTCTTCAAGATCTAATCCAGTGACCTATTTAAAAATCTACGATGAAATCAGAACCCTCTTTTCTAAGCAGAAAAGAAGCCAATTAAAAGGATATAAGGCCAAACACTTTTCTTTTAATGTGGATGGAGGTCGATGTGAAAAATGTAAGGGAGACGGACTGGTTACCATTGAAATGCAGTTTATGGCAGATGTAAATATCGTCTGCGATGTATGTAAAGGCAAACGGTTTAAAAAAGAAATATTAGAAGTCAAATTTCACGACAACAATATAGCTGACGTTTTAGATATGACCATTGACGAGGCCATCACTTTTTTTAACACTCATGGTGAAGAAAAGATTGCCGAAAAACTAATGCCATTATCTGCTGTAGGTATGGGTTACATTTGTTTGGGTCAGTCATCATCAACCTTGTCTGGTGGAGAGGCACAACGTATCAAGTTGGCCTATTTTTTATCGAAAGGAAATCACAAAGAACACTGCCTTTTTATTTTTGACGAACCCACAACCGGTCTTCACTTTGATGACATCAAAAAACTACTATATGCGTTCAATCAACTGATCGAAAATGGGCATTCCGTCTTAGTTATTGAACATCATTTAGATCTAATTAAATGTGCAGATCACATTATAGATTTAGGACCAGAAGGAGGTGAACAAGGTGGTCAAGTGGTTTGTTTTGGAACTCCTGAGGACATCTCAAAACACAAGCAATCGTATACGGCACAGTTTTTAAGAGAGAAGTTAACGAGCTCGTAAAGAATTAAGCACATCCTTTAGACTAGAAATCCATTTGAGCTTATAGCAGATAAGTAAAAAGATTGCCGTTTGAGCAGTGAGTTTGAGTAATCCAGACCAAAGGTCTAAGGCATTGAATAAACTGAGTGAAAATACCGCAGTTAACATAAAGAGTACTGCAATAGATTTGAATAAATTTAGACTAAAGGGATGTATGCGATGTTTATTCCAAAGCAAAACGAGTTTAAAGGTAAAAAATCCTAAAAGCGTTAGTGTAGTAGCAAGAGCAGCTCCGTTTATACCATAAACAGGAATAATACTCACATTTAAATAAACACCGAGTATTCCAAAAAGTAAAGCTCCAATTAAAAAGGAGGTATATGAATTTGAGAATATTAAAACTGCATTTCCAATACCAATGATTGCCTCGAGTAATCTTGTGAATCCAATGAGTAAAACCACGAAATAAAGACCTTCATAGGCTTGGGGTAAAAAAGAGGAAATTAGCGGCATATTTGTGAGTAACACAAAGAAAATAAACCCACTTACCAAAAATAGATGAAAACTACTGTTTTTAGTAAAATCGTATAAGTCCTTTTCGTTTTTATGCTTCAAATAATCAACAGTGACTGTATTGGTTATATGTTGCATCGATCTATACGGAATAGCAATCACAGTGGCTATATAAACACCAACAGCGTACACGGCAACCTGGCCAACCTCAAGATAACGTCCAATCATGAACTTATCTAATTCCAGAAAAACAACTGTTGAAAATGCACCGAAAATGACCAACAAGCTGTACCTTAAAATATCATTTTTAAAGGGAATCCATCCCTTTGCAAAACGAATTTTAATTTTCATTTTTTGAAAATATACAAGCATTAGGAAAACTCGAAGCACATAGATGATACAAATAATGACAATAATTGTGGCCAACGAAAAATTCACATACAAATGAGTTAACAAGAGTAGACTTATTCCAAGTCGAACAAATAGTTCTTTTAAAAAAGTGCCAAAAATGGTCTTTAAATGAATTTTACTTATGGCAAAACATATTTCAAATACAGCCATAGCAAATCCTAAAACCCAGATAAATACAGACAATTCTTCTAACTCCTTTGTTGTAACCCCGATCAAAGACTTGAATGCTCCTTGACCAAGGTAAAATACAAGTCCGAGAAGTATAAGATAGAGGGTGTAGTATTGCAGAAGAATTTTATAAATCTTATCATTTTCTTTAGAAGAATCTCTGCCGAGGTATTTGATTAAAGTTTGCTGCACACCTCCGCTTAGAATTGGAGAGATCAGTGTAGAACTCGCCAATAAAAAAGCGATAATTCCGTACGAGGTGACATCGAGAAATTGCACAAAAAAGACTAAGGTATTCAGTGCTCCAAATACGAATCCCCCTAAAGTCAAAAGACTGTTGTACGTTGTTTGTCTAAATATGTACTGCATTATTTACAATAATAGTCGCCAAATCTTGGGTCAGTTTTTTTCTGTGAAACTGCTCTGATTTATTTAACGCTAAATCTAAAGTATTGTTTTTGAATTGATTAAAAGCCTCAATAAGATAAGCCTTTAATTCATCCTTTTGCGAATAGCTAAAGTAGGTGCCTGCCTTTAATGCTGTAATCAATTCACCTGCCGACCAATTCTCAGGACCAAGGGCTAAAACAGGTCTGTTTACCCCTAAGTATTCGAAAAGCTTGCCAGGAATAATCTCGCTCGTTTGCTCACTATTGATTTCTATAAGTAACAATACTTGACTGCTCGACATAAGTTCAATGGCTTCCTGATGAGGAACATACCCTTGAAAGTGAACAATTGAATCTAGTTTATAATGTGCTATGATTTCTTTAAAGTTATTTGCTTGTTTCCCGTAAAAATGAAGTTCAAAACAAGCATTGAAATCTTTATTCTCATTAATTAAATCTGATAAAACCTCCCATAATAAAAGAGGGTTGCGATCACGAAGTAAACTACCGACATACGACATTTTAAAGACCTTAGGATTTGGTTTGAGTTTCGGACTATCAAAATCATAGCCATTGGTAATGAGATGTATGGGCTTGTTTGTAATCTTTTCGAAGTTGGATTTGGTTTTTGGACTGGTCACAATTAGATCATCGCAAGAGTTGAGTACCTGTTCTTCTAGTTTTTTGTGTTTTTGTTTTGAACGCTTGGACAATCTCAAGTAACGATGATACGAAATCGTGGTCCAAGGATCCCTAAAATCTGCAATCCATCTTAAAGATGTTTTATTTTTTAACGCTAAGCCGATGAGATGAACACTGTGCGGAGGCCCAGTAGTAATTAAGGTGTCTATTTCAGGATTATTCTTTAGGTAGGCCTCAATAGTTTTAACGACTTTGTTTTTCCAATATTTACGGGCATCAGGAATAAATAAATTCCCTCTTAAATAAAGCAGTGTTTTTTCAAAAAGACCGGGGTTGGCACTCAGCATCCCAGCAGATAATTGATTTGCTTTTTTTCTTGAAAAAAACTTAAAAATTTGATTAGGCTCGAAAATAGGAACACGAATTAACTCTGGACTACTTTCTTTGGTCTCATCCCACTCATTGTCAACAATAGGATAAGTCGCATTTTCTGGAATTACTACGATCGGTTCAATATCAAATTGAGGAAGGTACTTGACAAATTTTAACCAGCGTTGAACGCCTGGTCCGCCAGCAGGAGGCCAATAATAAGATACTATTAAAACCTTTTTCTTCAAGTCTCCTTAGGTTTTATGGCATTGTACACATAAAAGATAAACAAGAAGACTAAAAGAGTATGCCCTATCCAATGTCCTATTTCAGCTTTTGCAACAATCACAGGATTAAAGCGCATTTCAATTTTATAGCTTCCAGCAGGTAAAAATGCACCTCTAAGGGCATAATTCACACGTTCAAGTTTTATGGGTTCATCATCTAAGTACAACTGCCAATCTTCTGTTGAGGCCATGGGATACCATTCTGAAAACACTACAAAAGAGTTTTTATCACTTTGATATTCATAGACATGTAAATCTGGACTATGCGAGAGACTTGTAATACTTCTGGATGCACCTGAACCTATTGCTACAGCTTTAGTAGGATTTTGGATTACCGCTGTGTTACTCAGGTCAATGTTAGCTATGGACTGAATCGCCTCATCTGCATTATTGGCAATGACTAAAGAATCTACAAACCAAGCTGGACCTAAATTGTTTTCGTTAAGGCTGTAACCTGGACCATCTTCGTTCTGATTGATCAAATACTTTACATTGAGCATGTTCAATATTTGAGGATTTCCCTTAAAGATGTGATAATCGAAAAGATTTTGAACATATCCGGGTTTTGCCGCGTGATAACCTCCCAGTGAATTGTGAAAATAAGAAGTTTTGGCTCCGTTGAGGCCTTCATTTAGGTTGTAAACTCTGTAGTAGGATTGGTCTTTTTTGATGGCTTGGTCCACAGCTGTTTGTTGAAAAGGTGTCTCAATGGTATTTTGACTTACCCAATCATCACTTGTGAAATAACGATCGCTCACTCTTCCCAAATCGAAAAGTATTAAAATACCACAGCCTATATAAAACAATAGGCCGTTTTTAAGCTTGGAATTTGTTTGAAGCCATAGCAGCGATGCCATACAGGTAAGCAAGATAATTCCAGTAAGAATATCATTTGAATAAACACTTTTTCGATCCTCAATTAGCGCTTCTACAAAACCGCCGCCGAAGTTTTGTGCGTAATAAGAGTCATTTAAACCTGAAAAGGAGAACAAACCTCTTCCGAGTAAAAGAAGAACTCCTATGATGAGAAATACGCCTGAAGTCTGTACTAATCTTTTTTGATTTGGCTTATTTAAATAATCTACCAGGCCTAATACTGCAAGAATAGGGAGACAGAATTCAATCAAAACTTGAATAGAGGAAACAGCTCTAAACTTATTGTATAGCGGGAAATAATCAATAAAAAATGAGGTAAGTAATTCAAAATTTTTACCCCATGAAAGCATTAAACTTACCCCTGTAGTGATCCAAAGTATTTTATTGAGTCGTCTCATCTTTTTTGAAAAACCGAGAAATGCGAGAAAAACGATAAGTATACCCAAATAGGCCGGTGCTGCTACAATAGGCTGATTTCCCCAATAAAGAGGAGTTCTTTGCACAAAATCCTTTGCCTGTTTGGTTGTTGCACCCAATCTTTTTAGATAGTTGTAGGTCGATGAGTTATCAGATAAAGGTTCGGCATTAGAACCTCCGTAAAACCTTGGGAAGATAAGATTAAGGCTCTCCCCAATTCCATAACTGTATTGGGTGATGTACTCATAGTCTAATCCACTTAAATTTTCTTTTGCTTGACCATCAGCATTTAATTTTAATTCAGAGGTCCCCCTGGTACTCCATTCAGAGTATAATTTAGTGGTAACCAAGGTTGCGGTATTGCATAAAATTCCAATAATTAAAGCCGCTAAAAATAAATAGGAAGCTTTAAAGAAGGGTTTGTAGTTTTTAGATTTGATCGCCTCATAGAGGTAAAATAAACCTGCTATCAATAGTAAAAACCCAAAGTAATAGGTCATTTGATAATGATTGGCAACAAGTTCTAGGGCCCAACCTAAGGAGGAGAGCAGTACTCCTATTAACCATTTAGATTTTTCAAACAGCAATATAAAGCCCGATAGCAATAAGGGAAAGTAACCTATGGCATGAGCTTTGGCGTTGTGACCAACGTCGATAATAATCATAAAATAGGTTGAGAATCCGAATGCTAAAGCTCCTAAGACAGCTATTCGAATATCAACATTTAGCACCAACATTAACACATAGAATGAAATCAAATACAAGAAAAGGTAGTCTGCAGGTCTTGGAAGAAATCGAATTAAACGATCTATATTTTTGATGAAATGTCCGCCGTATTGTGCTCCAAGTTGATAAGTATACATTCCTCCAAAAGCGGCATCTGTCCAATACACTTCCCTGGCTTCACTCTCACGTATTTGATTTCTTTCCTTAGCCATCCCGTTGTACTGAACGATATCTGATTGAAATAAGGCCTCCCCTTTTAATACAGGGTTAAAAACCACTATTGATACAAGGGCAAAAGCCATTAAAACTAAAAAGTGTGTTAAAAAAAGCTTATTGGTTAAGATTTTAATCATTCAAAGGCTATTTAAGATGTAAATTTAAGCAATAGAAATTTCCTTTTATGCTTTGGTGCCCCTCAAAGAAATACATTCACTTTATTCTACTTTTTATTGGTTTTGCAGTTAAGTCTTATGGACAGTACACTGAGGTAATCAATACCAATCGTCCTGGAGTGACCATAGGTGCCTTTGGCGTCTCAAAGAGCGTTTTTCAAATTGAATACGGCTTTCAAGGTATTTCAAGCACACACAGTGTTAAAAATTACAAGGCAAACTCCAATCAATATGAGCTAGACGTCCGTAAAGGAGTATTAAAGGATAATCTTGAATTATTTATAAATGCACGCTTTACTCAATCTGATAGCACCATCAATAGACTTAGCACCTCTTACAGAAGACAGGTAAGCGATTTAAGTGAACTTAGAATCGGACTTAAGTACTTGTTATGGGATCCTTATAAAAGAACGAATCTAGGAGAAAGAAACATCTACAGCTGGCGTGCAAATAAAGTCATTCGACTACGTAATTTCATTCCATCAGTAGCCTTATGGGCTTCGACAAGTTTCAATATGGAGGGTAATGCTTTTATGAACTATCCATCGGTTAGCAAATTTTCTCCTGCCGCAGGAATTATTACCCAAAGTCAATTGAATGATTACTGGACTTGGACCAATAATGTTTTTGTATTCAATCTATTAGATAAACCTGCTTTTTATTATGACTTTAGAAGTTCTATTATAAAAGGATTTAAAAATAGTAGATGGAGTATCTTTATAGAGCAGAATACGATTTATGGTGATCAGTACGCAGATTTGATTTTAAGATCTGGTGTGGCTTATTTGTCTTATGAAAATCTTCAATTTGATTTGTATGCTGGTTACAATGTGAAGAGCACACCTAGATTGTTGTCGGTTGGGTTTGGGGGATCGTTTAGAATAGACCGAAGTGACCAAAAACGCCTTAAAACAAGATATTAACTTAAAATAGTGTCAATGATTAATGTAGTAGAGGTCAAAAAACCAAAAGACCTGAAGACCTTTGTTAAATTTCCATTTAAACTTTATAAGGATAACAAATATTGGGTACCCCCCATTATCAATGAGGAATTAGAAACATTTAATGAAGACCTTAATCCTGTTTTTGAGCACGCCAAAGCTCGATTTTTCTTAGCGTATAAAAACAATGACGTGGTAGGTCGTGTGGCAGCTATTGTGAATTGGACTGAGGTAAAACAACAAAAAGTTTTAAAAATGCGCTTTGGTTGGTTTGACTTTATAGATGATTTAGCGGTTTCAGAAGCATTGCTCAATAAGGTTTATCAAATTGGAAACAGCTTGAATTTGAAATATATGGAGGGGCCTGTAGGATTCTCTAATCTCGATAAAGTCGGTGTTTTAGTTTCTGGTTTTGATGTGCTTGGAACAATGATTACATGGTACAATCACGAGTACTATCAAAAACATTATGAGGCCTTTGGAATGCGTAAAGAAAAAGGCTATTTAGAGAGCCATTTTCCTGCTGTTAATGCAGATCCTAAATTTTTTGTTCGACACAGTAAAGTCATCGCAGAACGATTTGAGCTAAAAACCAAAAACTTCACAACATCAAAAGAGTTGATGCCTTATGTAGACCAGATGTTTGATCTATTCAATGAAAGTTATGCAAAGCTCTCTTCTTTTGTGCCTATTTCAGATCGACAAAAGGCTTACTTTAAAAAGAAATACCTAAACTTTTTAAGTCCTGAATACATCAAATTTGTGGTCAATAAGAGTGATGAACTCATTGCTTTTGCTATTGTTATGCCCTCTTTTTCTAAAGCTCTTCAAAAGGCCAATGGAAAATTATTTCCGTTTGGATTCTATCACCTTCTTCAAGCCAAGAAACACTCAAAAGATGTTACTTTTTATTTGATAGGAATTCGTCCGGATTATCAAAATAAAGGAGTGACTACGCTTTTATTCACAGATATGAAGAAAACCTTTGACCTAAGAGGTGTTGAGAATTGCCACAGAACTCCTGAACTAGAGGATAATCACGCAGTACATAGATTATGGGAGAATTTCGATCCTAAAATCGTAAAAAGGAGAAATACCTATAGAAAAGACTTTTAGTCTGCCTTAACAGAAGCAGATAATCTTTTGTAGACACCTGATTCTAATCGTTCCCTAATTTTAGAAAAAGCAACCAAGGTCTCCTCTACATCTTGCAGCGTATGTGTTGCAGTAGGAATTAATCTTAAAAGAATTAATCCTTTAGGAATTACTGGGTACACCACAATAGAACAGAAAATACCGTAGTTTTCTCTTAAATCTTTTACCAAGGCCATAGCCTCTGGAATCGTTCCGTTGAGATAAACAGGAGTAACACAAGATGATGTGTTTCCGATATCAAATCCGTTTTCTTTTAAACCGTTTTGCAGTGCATTGACATTTTCCCACAATTTATTCTTGAGTTCGGGTTGAGTTCTCAACATATGTAAACGCTTTAAAGCCCCTTTGACATAAATCATGGGTAATGATTTCGCAAACATCTGTGATCTCAAGTTGTATTTTAAATAGTCAATAATTTCTTTATCTGCCGATAAGAAGGCACCTATTCCTGCTAAAGACTTTGCAAATGTTGCAAAATAAACGTCTATATCGTCTTGAATTCCCTGCTCTTCTCCTGCTCCTGCTCCAGTTTTTCCAAGTGTACCGAATCCATGAGCATCATCGACTAAAAGTCTGAAGTTAAATTTCTTCTTAAGTTCAACAATTTCCTTTAGTTTACCTTGCTCTCCTCGCATCCCAAAAACACCTTCAGAAATCACTAAGATTCCACCGTTTTGCTGCTCTGCAAGTTTTGTTGCACGTTCAAGGTTTTTTTCAAGACTTTCAATGTCGTTGTGTTTAAAGGTAAAACGCTTACCCATATGCAGACGAACACCATCAATAATACATGCGTGACAATCTACATCGTATACGATTATATCGTCTTTCGAAACCAAAGCGTCTATAGCAGACATGATTCCTTGATACCCAAAATTCAATAGATAAGCTGCTTCTTTTTGAGAAAAATCGGCTAATTCATTTTGTAATTGTTCGTGATAGTCAGTGTGTCCACTCATCATACGCGCTCCCATTGGATAGGCAGCACCATAAGTTCTCGCGGCCTCTGCATCTTCTTCAATTACTTCAGGAAGATTCGCTAGACCCAAATAATCATTTACACTCCAAGTAATAACATCCTTTCCTTGGAATTTCATTCTATTTGAGATAGGACCTTCTAATTTTGGAAATACGAAATAGCCTTCTGCAATTGAAGCCCATTTTCCTAAAGGACCTTTATTTTCAATAATTCTGTCGAATAAATCTCTCATATCAATATATCGTCAATCGTATTTTTCGGTTGGCAAACTTAATACTTTTAAGTCTAATATTAAGATTTCGTTTAGCCTATTTAATGTAGTTGATGGCGGTTTCTTGCGCTTGTGTTTTTTTGTCGAGAAAGCCCTGGTCATTCATCCAATCTTCACTGTATATTTTGCTCATATAGCGAGATCCATGGTCAGGAAAAATTACTACAACAATACTGTCTTTATTAAAATATCCTTGAGCGGCATACTGTTCCATACCTTGAAGAGCGGCTCCAGAAGTGTATCCCACAAATAACCCTTCAGTTTTAGATATATTTCTGGCCATCAGTGCACTTTCTTTATCGGTCACCTTGGTGAAGGTATCAATGACTGAAAAATCAGTTGCAGTAGGAATAAGATTTTTACCTAAACCTTCTATTCGGTATGGAAAAATTTCTTTTTCATCAAACGTTCCAGTTTCATGATACTTTGCAATCACTGAGCCATAAGCATCTACACCTAAAACTTTCACATCGGCATTCATTTCTTTTAAAAAGCGTGCAGTACCCGAAATCGTTCCTCCAGTACCACTACAAGCAATTAAATGCGTGATTTGACCTTTGGTTTGTTCCCAAATTTCTGGCCCTGTTGTTCTGTAATGCGCCTCAGTATTGAGTTCATTAAAATATTGATTGATGTAAATAGAATTCGGTGTCTCTTTGTGTATTCTTTTAGCTACTTCGTAATACGACCTAGGATCCTCAGCAGCAACATGAGCTGGACAAACATGAACTTCAGCTCCCATAGCCTTTAATCCCTCTATTTTATCTTTAGAAGATTTAGAACTTACCGCTAAAATACACTTGTATCCTTTAATCATACTAGCCATAGCGATACTGAATCCTGTATTTCCGGATGTGGTCTCAACTATGGTACTTCCCTTTTTTAATATCCCCTTGCGTTCTGCTTCTTCAATGATAAAGATGGCAATGCGATCTTTTGCAGAATGACCCGGATTGAAAGCCTCTACTTTTGCATAATGTTCTCCAGGAATATGAGATACAATGCGATTTAACTTGACCAAAGGAGTGTTACCCACGAGTTCGAGAACATTGTTGTAGGCATCTATTGGTTTCTGCATGTAGAAAAGTATTGGTTAAAAGCCCTCAAATATAAGAAAACTAGCTCAATTCGATGTTTTGAAGCAGTGCGTGAAATTTTAGACTTGATGTTCGTCTAAAACTTTAAACATAAAAGCATATTCTTTTGCCACCTCTTTGATGGATTCAAAGCGACCTGAAGCTCCTGAATGTCCTGTATCCATATTGATTTCAAAAAGAAGTAGATTTTGATCTGTTTTGTTTTTTCTAAGCCTTGCCACCCATTTAGCCGGTTCCCAGTACTGCACTTGTGAATCGTGTAAACCCGCCGTGATCAATAGATGTGGATAATCTTGAGGCACAACATTATCATAAGGAGAATAGGATTTCATATAATCAAAGAAAGTCGGATTATTGGGGTTGCCCCATTCTTCATACTCCCCAGTGGTTAAAGGAATACTTTCGTCTAGCATGGTAGTGACTACATCTACGAATGGCACCTGAGCAATTATTGCCTTGAATAACTGAGGATACTCATTAAGCGCGACACCCATTAATAAACCACCTGCGGAACCTCCCATACCGATAAGACTACTTTCAGTTGTATATCCTTGCTGAATGAGATGTAGAGCACAAGATTTATAATCGTTAAAGGTGTTTTTCTTGTGCAATAATTTACCAGAATCATACCATGGCCTTCCTAAATACTCTCCTCCTCTAATATGGGCAATAGCGAATGTAAATCCTCTATTCAGTAACGATAAACGCGCAATTGAAAAATAAGGATCTATGGTTGATCCGTAAGAACCATAGGCATATAGGATTAATTTTTTAGAATTTTCAGCTCGATGTTTTTTGTGGTAGACTAAACTAATAGGGATGCTTTTTTGATCTTCAGAGGTAGCCCAAATTCGTTTTGATTCGTACTGATCTTCGTCATAGGTTCCTTGGACTTCTTGTTGTTTTAATAATTCGATTTCCTTGGTGTTTAAATCAATTTCAAAAACGGAAGGAGCTTTAGTCATACTGCTATAAAAGTAGCGTAGCTTAGTTGAGTTAAACTCTACATTGGTTTGAAAATGTGCGACATAAGTTTCGCCTAATAGTGGAATTATATAGCACTCGGAAGTATTCCAATCTATTATTTTGAGCCTGCTCAGGCCGTTTACTCTTTCATCGATGCAATAGTGTGATTCAAAAAATTCAAAATCCTCAAGTAGAATGGCTTCGTTGTGCTCGATAAACTCTGTCCAATTCCCAATAGCAGTATCAGAAGTGGAAGTTCGCATTAATTTAAAATTAAAAGCTCCGTCTTTATTGGTCAGAATGTAAAAATGGGCTCCATAATGAGCGATTGAGTATTCTAATCCTTTTTCTCTCTTGTGAAAAATTTCGAAAGACGCCTCATGAGAATTAGCATCACAATACTGATATTCAGTTGAATTTGTGCTAGCACTCTCAATAATGATATAGGCCTTGGACTTTGATTTATATACACCTACGGTATATTCTGTGTCGCTCTCTTCATACACTAATTGATCTTGCTCACTCTCTGTGCCTATAATGTGTTTGTATATGCGATACGCTCTTAGGGTTACGGGGTCTTTGCGGGTGTAGTAAACAGCTTTATTGTCATTTGACCAACAGCAACTTCCTGTCGTTTTTTCAATTTGATCTTTAAGTAATGCTCCTGTTTTTAAATCTTTAAACCTCAATAGGTACTCGCGTCTAGAAACGGTGTCTACACAAAATGCAACTATACTATTCGCTTCATTTATTTTATAAGATGCAAATTGGTAAAAAGAATGACCTTCAGCCATTTGATTTACATCAAAAAGCAGTTCTTCTTCAGCGTCTAAAGTTCCTTTTCTTCGGGTAAAAATGGGATATTGTAAATCTTTCTTTGTTTTGCTGATGTACCAATAACCATTTTTAAAAACGGGTAAGGATTCATCGTCTTCCTTAATGCGTGAGCGTATTTCAGTATACAATTTATCGACGAGTTCTTCACAATCTTTCATGTGATGCTGATAATATGCATTTTCTGCATTGAGATAGGGAATTAAATCAGGATGATCTCTTTCATTCATCCAGTAAAACTCATCAACTCTTGCGACACCGTGGTTTTCTAAAAGTTTTGGATACTCTGCTGCTTTAGGAGTCTTCACTATAATGCCATGTTTTTTAGCGTTTGTAAGACGTGATCATGATCCTGAACTGAATAATCTAAATGGGTTACAAATCTCAATTTAGAACTATCCATTGCAATTAAATCGATATGCTGGGCTTTAAACTTTTGAATAATATCTTCTGCAGTGCTATTTTCAGTGTCAATGTTGAAAATGACAATATTGGTTTCTGTTGGTTCTACAGATTTCACCCATTTTATAGCTGTTAATGCTGTCGAGAGTTCTTTAGCTTTGCGATGATCTATTGCCAATCGTTCAAAGTGGTGATCCATTGCATAACTTGCGGCATTTGCGAGGTACCCTACTTGTCTCATACCCCCTCCCAAAATTTTTCTTATGCGGAGTGCCTTATTGATGAAAGCTTTTGAACCTAGCAAGGCAGAACCAATCGGGGCTCCTAATCCCTTGCTAAAACAAACAGATATAGTGTCAAATTGTGCTCCGTATTCTTTTGGGTCGTGATTCTTTGCTA
>WTJC01000050.1:0-6098 GCA_011525015.1 Flavobacteriales bacterium | reverse complement strand
GCGGTTTGATTGGCCATCGTTCCACTTGGAAAGAAAAGAGCAGCCTCTTTATTAAAGAAACGTGCAACTTTTTCCTCTAAAGCGTTGGTACTCTCATCATTTTTGAAAACATCATCACCTACTTTTGCGCTCATCATAAAATCGAGCATCTCAGGCGTAGGTTTAGTTACTGTGTCGCTTATTAAATTGATCATTATTCAAAACATTGATATAAGGCTGGCATCCCTATAGGAGAGCCATCTGGAATCTTGACCACTTTTTGATTACTCTTAAATCCTTTGGGATTGCCCAAAAATGAATTTATTTTCTTCAACATGTAAATTGCAGTAGGGTCTGTAGGCTTATCACTGAGATAAGTTTTTAATCGCATCATTTCAAAAACAACTTGCTCAGTCACTTGTGGATAGGCATTTTCATCTGAAGCGACAGCCATTAAATGTTCTAAAACACTCCAATTGATTAGTTCTTGAATATTGGAATAATATCCTTTGTCGTTTTTACTCTTTACTGTGTGATTTAAAAGTTCTTTGAGTAAATCATCAAATCCGTATTGTTTTGAGTCAAATGCTTTTTGCTGAACCATTCTGTTCATGCGTTCAGCATTGAGTAAAAATCCTAGGGTGAAGTTCGCTGAAGTTTCAGCTGCAGCATAGGGGTCAAAAGCTACTCCTGTTTTTGACTTAAAAGACTCGCGAGTTCTTGGATAACCATAGGCTCTTGGCGGAAATAAGCTCAATTTTTCTTCGGGAATAGCAATTTCAGAAGCTTTCAAGGTTCTTATGAGCGCTGACATTGCCTTTTTTTGTAGCTCCTTTGATACATAAGTCGGTTTGTTGGTCGGACTACCCACTTTAGCGTATTCATAGTACATTCCTCCCAACAATTTAGCTACAGCCTCTGTTTGATAGCGATGAAAAAAATAGAGTGGTACAAATACGTCTTCAAGCTCTGAATAAGCAAAACCACTTGGAATGTTGCTTTCTGAAAAGTTGGCAATACCTTTTTTTCGAACATCCAACACACGATTTAATTCATCTGTAATATCATTTCCATTGTCCCACAAATGTGCATTTGCATGAGCACTTGATGCGGGACGGGCGTCTGAATCACTTATAAACTCTAAACCTTGACGATGTGCATTGTCTAAAATAGCATCTAAAGCCTCATTTTCGTTTACTCCATCTGCAAAATCACTGTAGGCATAAGCTACAAACACCTTATCCCATTCACCTATGCCTGTGTCGTAGGCTTCTTTGATTTGTAAATTGCCATTACGATCATATTCAAACATGGGATGAGGATAATCCATGACTGAAGCCCTAGAATTAGTGCTCGATGCGAAATTGTGGGCAAAACCTAAAGTATGCCCTATTTCGTGTGCCGAGAGTTGACGAATACGAGCTATCGCCAATTCAAGCATGGTATTGTGATTTTTATCATTACTCTTGTAAGGACTGTTCATTAAGGCTTGAGCAATCATAAAGTCTTGACGAATTCTTAAACTACCCAAACTCACATGACCTTTGATGATTTCTCCTGTTCTTGGATCGGTCACACTGCTTCCGTAGCTCCAGCCTCTGGTAGAACGATGGATCCATTGTATAACGTTGTATCTTACATCAAGTGGATCCGCATCTTCTGGAAGCATTTTTACCTGAAATGCATTTTTATATCCAATGGCTTCAAATGCCTGATTCCACCAACGACCTCCTTCAAGCAAGGCAGATTTTACAGGTTCTGGAGTACCATTATCTAGATAGTAAATTATAGGTTCTACAGCTTCGCTAACTGCAGCGTTTGGATCTACTTTCTCTAATCTATGTCTTCTGACATAACGCTTCATAATAGGCTCTTCTACAGGTGTTGCATAGTCCATAAAAGTAAAGGGATAAACTCCTGATCTGGTATCGAATTTTCTCATCTCAAAATTCAAATCAGGTAGTTCAATGAAAGAGTGATGCTGAGCAACTGTAACTGCACTGGCATCTGGAGTCACTGAACGTATGTAACTTCCTGTAGGAGTGCCCGCAAAAGTCAAATAAACATCGAATTCTATGTTTTTCTCAAAGGCCTTTGTTCGTTCTGTATTAAGTGCACTGCGTTTTAAATCTAAACTATAGTTTCCTTGCTGTGCACGTTTTAGGCGAGCTGAAACACCATGAGCGTCTCTATATAAAAATGGAGTAAGGTCAATTAAATAAGTATTTTCACTTTGGTCTGCAATTGGAAAGCTATGTATGATTGATTTTGCGAAGGCTTGTTCCACTGCTTTAACCTCTAATTTATTTGAACTTAAGGCTCTGTAGTCTTGGTTGGGCTCTAATAACATGAGTTTATTCCCCATTTTTTTGAAATAGACCACCTTCTCTCCTCCGAGTTGACCTCGATCTAAGCCGATATCATTACTACCTATACCACTGCTTAAGGCATGTACGTAGAGAAACTCTTTTTCTAAGTCTTGAACTTCGAGATAGATTTTGTCTGTAGCTTGATCAATGTAATAATTGAAAAAACCTTCATTTTTTTGATAATTCTCAATGTTTTCAAAGCTTTGAGCCAATAAGGAAGTGCTCAATAACAAAAAATAAATCTGATAAATTGATTTCATGACCTTTAAATTTTAGAAGAATAAATGTATCAAATATATGTTTGATAACATCACCCTTTATATTTTTGTTTTTGTAATTATCCGTTATGGTACAAGAAGAAAAGACTAAAAATCTTATCAATCGCCTTGGTGCGTTAAGGAGGTATCTTTGACATAGATGCCAAAAAAATAGAAATCCAAAATCAAGAAGAGAAAACCTTAGAACCCGGTTTTTGGGACAACCAAATTGAGGCTCAAAAACACATGAAAAAATTAAAGGGTCTCAAATTTTGGGTGCAATCATTCAATCAAGCTCAACAGGCTGTTCAAGACGCAGAAGTACTTTTAGAATTTTTTAAAGAAGACGAAGTTGATATCCAAGAAATTGATAGCCAATTGGATTCGACAGAAACCTTGATTGAAAATCTCGAATTTCGCAATATGCTTTCAGAAGAAGGTGATGAACTATCCGCCGTGCTTCAAATAACTGCTGGAGCTGGAGGAACAGAGAGTTGTGACTGGGCATCAATGCTGATGAGAATGTACCAGATGTGGGCGGAGAAAAATGGGTACCAGCTCAAAGAACTCAATTATCAAGAAGGAGACGTAGCTGGAATCAAAACCGTGACTTTACAAATAGACGGTGATTTTGGTTTTGGATGGTTGAAAGGTGAAAACGGAGTTCATCGACTCGTTCGCATATCACCTTTTGACAGTAATGCGAAGCGTCACACCTCTTTTGCCTCAGTTTACGTTTACCCCCTTGTTGACGACAGTATCGAAATTGACATCAACCCTTCAGACATAGAAATCACCACAGCGCGCTCAAGTGGTGCCGGTGGACAAAATGTCAATAAAGTTGAGACCAAAGTGCAACTGGTGCACAAGCCTACTGGAATCCAAATAAGCTGCTCAGATTCTCGATCTCAACACGACAATAGAGCAACTGCTTTGAACATGTTAAAGTCTCAATTATATGAGATTGAATTGCGAAAAAAACAGGAAGCCAGAAGAGAAATCGAAGATTCCAAGATGAAAATTGAATGGGGTTCTCAAATTAGAAACTATGTCATGCATCCCTATAAATTGGTTAAAGATGTTCGGACGGCTGAAGAAACTGGTAATGTTGAAGCTGTAATGAACGGAGATATCAATGCCTTTCTCAAATCGTTTTTGATGATGAATGGGCAAAGGGAAGTCAATTGAAAAAAGGCGCCTGAAAAATACCAAAAATCAGACGCCTTTTGAACCTAACTAAAACACGAAGTGAAAAACTTGTTGTTGTTTATAAAACACATGTGATCACCATTTCCCCCTCCATCTTTTGATTTTTAAGAAATCTCATTAGACTCTGTTCCTCAATTAATAGTCTACCATATGCTGTAAAGTCTTATATATCGCGAACTATGGTTATTTTTGTCGAACATTTGTTTTGCTTTGAGTTATGAATATTAACATAAGCTTAACATATCAAAACTAAACCCACATGAAAGATATTCGTCAAAACAACGTGAGAAAGCTTTTTTTGTCCCTTTTAATAGTATTAACAACAATACCCATTTATAGTCAATTTGGCTATGGTGGATATGGTTACGGCGGTTATGGCGGTTATGGCGGCTATGGTTATGGTCGATACGGCAGAGGTGCTACGGGAATTCCAAGACCGAGTATCCCTGATGAGGAAGTCGCACCACCTACTGCTGAAGAAATTGTAGAACAACAATTACTGGTCATCAAAGAAAGTGTAGATCTTGACCCGTTTGAAACTGCGATTGTTCAAAGTACACTGCTAGAATTCACTAAAAAAAGAATAGAGCTGCAGATTTTGAAACCAAGTCCTGAAGAACTCCAGGAGGCAGCACGAAAAATTGCTGAAGATGAAGAAAATAGATTAAGGCAAAACCTTAGTCCAGAAAAATTCCAAGAAATATTGGATTTAAAAAATCCTAAGGCCAGAAAAAAAGACAAAGACGAAAAGAAGAAAAAAAAGAAAAAAAAGAAGCGAACCGACTAAACTGAATTAAAAATTGCTATGAAAAAAAACCTGTATAAAACCATTTTATTGGTTTTATGTCCGCTACTTACCTATGCTCAAAATTATCGAGCAAATTCAAATTTTTCACCTATTACTGTAAGCGGAAGTGTGATCGAAGAAGGAACAGACTATCCTCTCGAATACGCTACCATTGTGCTACAAAGTGTTCGGTTTCCCGATAGAGTTACTGGCGGACTCACCGATGAGAATGGTAAATTCAGTATCGAAGTATTTCCAGGTAAATACAATTTGAGAGTTGAATTTTTATCGTACAAGACTGTAAATTTTGACAATCAAAACTTTAGTTCAAGTACAGATTTAGGAGTGCTAAAATTAAGTCCTGATGTTGAACAACTCGAAAATGTAGAAGTTGTCGGAGAACGAACTACTGTTGAGCTTAGACTCGATAAAAAAGTATATAATGTCGGTTCTGATCTTACCGTTCAGGGTGGAAGCGTTACCGATGTGTTAGACAACGTGCCATCTGTTAGTGTCGATGTTGAAGGTAACATTTCATTAAGAGGTAATGAGAGTGTAAGAATCTTAATAAACGGTAAACCCTCTGCGCTATCTGGATTGAGCACTAATGCCCTACAGCAACTTCCCTCCGATGCCATAGAAAAGGTTGAAGTTATCACAAATCCTTCTGCCCGTTATGACGCTGAAGGAACTGCTGGAATTCTGAATATTATACTCAAGCAAAGTAAAACGACAGGCTTGAATGGTTCTGTTAATACCTATGTTGGATTTCCCAAGCGACTTGGAGGAAATTTAAGTTTAAATCTCAGAAGAGATAAATTCAATATTTTCACCAACACATCTTATCGTACTTCTAACTCTCCAGGACGTGGACAAAATTTACAGCAAAACTTTGATGGCTCAGGTGTTTTAGAATCTTATCAAAATGAATTTTCAAATTCTGATCGAATTCGAAACAGCTTTAACACGAATGTTGGATTTGAATATTTGTTTGACAAGAATACCTCTCTCACTCAGTCATTCGTAGTGAGAAAATCAGATGGTGACGATATATCTACCTTGGATTTTGAAAATTTTGATGCTAATAGAGTACCGACTATTAATAGAACACGGGTAAACAGTCAAATTGAAACCGATGAATCTTGGCAGTATTCAGTCAATTTTATCAAGAAATTTAAAAAGGATGGTCATCAGCTCACTGCTGACTTTCAATACTCAGAGGGAAAAGAAGTTGAGGATGGAATCATTGAAGAAGACGTGGAAGGAGCCTCATATGTATTGCCTGATGAACAAACCTTTAGTAAGGAACGTCAAATAGATCGCTTATTTCAATTCGATTATGTTCTTCCTTTCGGTGAAAAAAACCAAGGCCAGTTTGAATTGGGTTATAGGGGAACATTTAATGACCTCAATACAGACTTTGTATTCGGTGTACTCAATGAAAATGACCAACTTCAAGTAGACCCTAATTTTAGTAATAACTTATTGTACAAAGAA
>WTJC01000011.1 GCA_011525015.1 Flavobacteriales bacterium | reverse complement strand
AGATATACAATTATGAAAGTCAATTTCGATGTGTCATCCCTTCACATCGTTGTATATCCCGTTCTTTCCCAGGATATCTGAATTCTTCTTCTGCGATTATCGGTTTTTTACATGCTAAACAATTTCGTTTGCCGGTCGATATAGGTGGTATGACCGATCGAGAGAAAGATATTATCGCCGTTGTATGGAATGACCTAGTGTTGCGAAAACAACTAGAGGATGATCCGTATAGTCTAAGCAAAAATGATTTGAAACTGCTTGAATTGAACGATGCATTCAATAAAAAACTCATTGAAATCAACGACCAACTTCAAGCATCTAAAAGACAGCAGGCTATAAAGGCTTATCTTCAATAAGCACTGTTACGTACGTGGACACAGCTATTTGAACTAAAGGGTAGATTTCACAAACCTGTATCACGGGTTGATTGGTGGATCGTGACTTTATTGGCGATCAGAACCAACCATATATAGCCAAACACTTGTAGCAATGACCATGCCTTACAAGCTTCGTTTCTTTTTGACATGACATACAGAATTTGGGTTTATTCTTCATCCCGACCTGTCCAATAACAACAATCCCAAAAAGGCCAAGAGTACAACCAGTGAGGCTAAAGTGAGTAATTTGTCTAAGAAACTTAGAAATTCCATTACTCTGCAAACACTAAAATACCATAGTGAACAACACCATAAAGAACGGCCAATATTGCTGCATAAGTGAGAAGTTTTACAAGGGTACGCATAGGTTAGATCCGTTTTCAATAGGATAGTAATTTGTTTGACTTACAACAAGGCAAAGCATTGTTTGCGCTGGGTAGACTGGCTTTACAAACAAGCAATAGCATATTTGCTTTTGTTATGCTTTCGATTTAAATCCTTCGTAATTCCACTTAAATGGAGCTTCTGGTCTGTTGACTTGCTCAAAAAACTGCAAACTATTACGATACAAACAGCAGCAGCCTGAGCAGCACTTTTTTGCATTTGCTCTCGACCAACTGTGCATCGCTCAGTTCTAGAACCGCAGTTTCTGTATAAAGTGGAATGTTACTCCTTTTAAAAGCCACCGGAGTAAGTAATTCAGATTTCGAGCTTGCAGCTTGATGGGAGGAAGATAAGTGTCCGTAACCGTATTATCCGAATATCATTGTCGTGAGGGTCAAGTTGATGAATTCATCAGGTTGGCTCACCAAATACTCCCTGCAGCTCGTCGCTCGCAAGGATGTAACAACATTTACTTTACAATTTCGCAAACTGATGAACGGCATGTAATTTTGATTGGAGTTTGGAATAGTCGCATTGATCACCAAAACTTTATCCAGCACCAAGCTGATTCAGGTATTTTGATGATGACGCAAAAACTATTAGAAGCCTTCCCAACACATGCGTACTTATCAAACCTCGATGACTTTTAGTGATCCAGGTTTTGATAAACCACTTCGGATAGAGTTTCAGATATTAATTGAAGTGAAGAGCATCATATCAGTCATTAAAAGGCAACTTTGAAGTTCATTTGACAATAATTTTTATGTGGCGCACGTCATATTTTGTTTAAACCACATAGGTGTCTTGATGTTACTCTGACACTTGGGACATTTTACAATTTGTGCGTAGCTATAGTCCCCCATAGCAAGGTTACTATTCGCCAGTGACTCTTTACAATCTGAGTATTTAGTTTCGATACCTATGTTGCATCAACCGCACCGATAAGTAGCCCTCCAGAAAAGTACCAAACGCCACCTATTTGCACAGAAAAACCACGAAAGTTTGTAGAGGTTAATTGAACAACTTACTTTAGTTTAGCTTGTAGTTAGAAGGTGGACAAATCATGTCATCTTCAGTTTTGATAACAGGTACACCGGAAGACGGGTAACGAGGTAATCCTAGTCCCGTATTTATCATGTGAAGATAGTCACGGTAAGTCATATTCATTTGTGGCTTGATGGGACCAATGAAGTCCCCTTGTGTTGGCATCTCTTTCATGTCGAGCACTCCAAGTTGTAAACAGCTTACTCCTGCAAAGTTCATACCAAAAAATTTGGGTTCAGCCTTTAGTTTAAGGATGTTAAAAAATATACGGTTGCTGAGATTTTCCAAGCATTAGGTGCCTTGCCAATCCGTGGATTTATTTTGACATAGGCAAAGCGTTATTTTTGAGAGCATCGACGTCAGATTAATTGGTAAATGTGTAACAAACTAAAATCCTTGATGTAAGGATCGATACTTGGCTCAGTTCTACTTGCATTCCAAGAAAAATATTAAAATTGGACAAACTTCAGTACTTCTTGATGTAAATGTTAAGGTTCTTGTGGAGATGTTCTTCGGGACCTACTGGGGTACCTAAGAGGAAATAAATAGCACCGGCGACAATTACGCATAGCAAGACACAAGTCATTAAAATTTTAGTCCGCAGTTTCACCTGATTTCATTGATCTATTTGAATGCATACAACGAAATTGAGGTTATCAACTCATGAAACGATAAGCTACGCTTATTTTCGGCGGAACAATCTTAGTTGAAGAACGTTCCGGACTAAAATTTTTACATAGTAAATTTTTCAGGATTTGGGCGAACACAACTGTGCGCTGACTGTGCTGTTAATGGAATAAAATGTGTTTAAGCTAACAACATTAACGTTTGGGTCGTATACAGAATGGACGGTGATTGGTTTGCTTAATGCGCTTATACTTAACAACATTTTTAATCGGATTTTTCGTATCAGGTACTCATGTACTTTCTGATAATTATTTTTGCATCGGCAAATACAATGGAGATTTTGCTGGTGGTTTTTCAATATCATTTGGAACTGAAGATGTAAAAACCCAAAATTTTAAGTTGAATGGACGTTCAATCGCAAATGGAACGGTCAATGATATTTTGAAAACTGGCACATTACAGATAAGCGATGAAACACATCATATTGGAGTGTCTCCGGGTAATAATGTATTGAACGAACCAAAGAGCATAGCGATCGTGTCATTCGAAAAATCGAAAAGTAAACTGAGTATATCGGAGATCATGATTTCTGGAGAT
>WTJC01000056.1:1727-3220 GCA_011525015.1 Flavobacteriales bacterium | reverse complement strand
CCACAAAAAAAGGCCTTCAAAACTGAAGACCTTGTTTATCGATGTGGGCCCTACTGGATTCGAACCAGTGACCCCCTGCTTGTAAGGCAGGTGCTCTGAACCAACTGAGCTAAGAGCCCTCTCATAATTGAGGACTGCAAATATAATTTTAAGTATTGACTCTACAAGTACTTTTTTAAAAAAAATAAACATCCCTTCATAAAGGCCAAAAATTATAGCCTATTGCATTTCAAGCATACAAATCATCTATTTTTTGAAGTTTAACGAGGATAGGTCCATCATTAATTTTCATGTCATATCTTTAAAAAAACCATTATATGGAAAACAAAAGAGCAGGTTTTTCTCCTTATTTGAAGTACATCATTGAAGGCCTAGTCATTTTCGCCAGTGTCTTGTTCTCATTTTATTTGGGAAATCTGAACCAGACCAAAGCCAATTATGAACTAAAAAACACCTATTTAAAGGATTTAATCGTTACCCTAGACGATGATATCAACCAAATACAACTTGTCATTGACGAATTAAATGAAACGGAGAATAAAATCAATTTACTTCAAAATGATATTGAAAAAAGACATCTGCTTCTCGATGATCACAAGGCGCTTTCTTCAGCAATTCAAATCAATATAGCCTTGTCATTTTTTCCGAAAAAAGGAGTTTTTAATCAGATGATTTCGACAGGAACTTTTGAATTGATTGCCAGCGACGAACTCAAATCTAATCTTCTCGAAATCTATAACCATTTGAATGAAAGAAACTATGCTATCTCTAATGAAATCGACTTGTGGAATATGAATTTCACAGATCAGATGTATTTGAACTTTAATATCAGAGCAGGCTATGACATGATGAATGGCGAATTTTATGGAAAAGAAAAATTAGTGAATTACGATTTTGACAAATCGTTCTACTTGTCAAAACGATTTAATGGATATCTATCAAGAGCGCTGATTTACTCTCAACAATACAAGAGGTTGTTGAGCAATTTTAGCGAAGCCTACAAAAAATCTAAAGCCTTAGCCACACAAGAACTCAGTTTAGACCAAAACTAAAGTACTTCGGCAACAACAAAGGTGCTTCCCCCGATAAAGATTAAATCTGAGTTATCTGCATTTTGTAAGGCGTTTTGATAGCCTTCAGCAACACTTGAGCAGCACTCTCCCTTTAGACCAAATCGTTTTGAATGCTCAAAAAGTTCAGAGGCCTCAAGAGCTCTATTAATTTTTGGAGCAACAAAATAGTAATAGGCATTTTTGGGTAGCAAGGCTAAAATGTCATCTGGATTTTTATCCTTCACCATTCCAAAAACCATATAAAGATTATTGTATTCTGCCTGAGATAACTGTTTTAAAACTAATTCTAATCCGTCCTTATTGTGAGCCGTATCGCACACAACATTTGGCTTTAACCATTGCCATCGGCCTTGAATTCCGGTATTAGAGACAACACTTAATAAGCCGTCCTGAACCGCTTTTGACGATATAGCTAAATCA
>WTJC01000056.1:0-1627 GCA_011525015.1 Flavobacteriales bacterium | reverse complement strand
GAGCGCCACTTTTCCATCGCGCTGGTACATTGGCAAACGACCAAACATCCATTCAAGTGTTTGATGATAATTTTGCATGGATTAACCTTCAGGCTGTACCGCCAAAATAAGCTTGTAATTTTTTTTGTTGGCCAGGTTCATGACCTTCACACTTTCCTTGAGCGGAATATTTTCATCGGCGTACAAAATAATGGTAGGTGTTTCGATTTTCTCTAAAACTTTATCGAGTTCGACCTCCAAATACTCGGATGAAATTTGTTCACCGTCAATAAACCAATTGAGTGATTTATCTATACTGACCGTGACCATATTAGGGTCGGCTGCTTTAGTTTGATTTCCTTCGGCCGTAGGGGTAATTAAATCTAAGGCTTTAGGTACATTCGAGGTAAGCAAAAAGAAAATGAGCAGTAAAAAAACCACATCTGTCATAGAAGACATGTTGAACTGTGGGTTGATCAAATTCTTACGTTGAATTTTCATGTGCTTATTTGTCTAATTCCTCTAAGAATTCAGATGCCTTTTTTTCAAGATCGTGAACGATAAGCTGAGTGCGGGTAACCAAGTGATTGTAACCGATATAACTCAAAATTCCGACAATTAGTCCACCCACTGTGGTGGTCATTGCCGTATAAATACCAGAGGCTAATTCTGCCATTTCAGCCTGTCCTCCACTATTGGCCATTTGGTGAAAGGCTATAATCATTCCGATTACGGTTCCTAAGAATCCTATCATGGGCGCAGCACCTGAAATTGTAGCTAAAATATTGATGTTTCGTTCAAGGCCATAAACCACAAATTGGGCTTCGTTCTCAATGGCAGTTTTGGTAGGACCCAATTCTTTTTTGTCTTTAAAACGCTCTAAACCTCTGCGCAAGATTCGCGCTGATGGATGATCACTTTTTTTACAAATGGTAATCGCCTTTTGAACATTCATGTTGTTTCTGCGCAGTTCTTTGTTCAAATCTTCTACAAAGCCACTGTCTAATTTTAAAAGTCCATTAAAGGTTAATGTTCGCTCTGCATAGATGTATACAGCCAACATCAATAATGCGAAGAGTATTAATATGATAATAATACTTCCTGCACCGCCATTGACAATCATATCAATGACACTCAATGAGTTTGTTTGAATTTGAATCATAGTGGATTAAAGATAATCTCTCATCAGCACAAATACCAATGCACCCGATAAAAAGCCTACTAAAGCAAGCCAAGTGATTTTTTTCAAAAACCAGAAAAAGTCAATCTTTTCCATACCCATGGCCACAACACCAGCGGCTGAACCAATGATGAGCATACTACCTCCAGTTCCTGCAGAATAGGCAATAAAGTGCCAAAGTGGGTGGTCAGGTGCTTCTGAAAACATCCCCATAGAAGCAGCCACAAGCGGAACGTTATCAATAACCGCAGAGGCCATTCCAAGCAATAAAACAACCACGTCTTTATTGGGAATTGCATGATTGAGTGCTTCGGCGTAGTTGAATAAGATTCCTAAAGATTCTAAACAGGCTACGGCCATTAAAATACCCAAGAAGAAGAGTATACTGGGCAATTCTATTTTGGTCATCGCAGTATGAACTGGTGAATGATGTTCCAATTCATCATGCTCCTCATCTACATTAGATAG
>WTJC01000012.1 GCA_011525015.1 Flavobacteriales bacterium | reverse complement strand
TTGCCGTGCAAAAGCTCAATGAAATGCCTGGAGTTCATTGTAAAAGCCCTGAAGGATGTTATGTCTTATTTCCCGATATCAGCCAAACACCTTATAGCGCTTCAGAACTACATAAACATCTGCTTGATAAAGCGAAAGTAGCCGTTGTTCCGGGCTTACCAAAGTGGTTCGGCTCGGCGGCAGAAGGTCATATTAGACTGAGTTTTGCCACTTCTGAAGAATTATTGACAGAAGCGCTTAATCGAATTCATTACTTTTTAGACCCATGAAAATAGCTGTTTTCGGCGCAGGAATTGCCGGTTTATCCGTCGCTATTTTACTAAAAAGAAAGGGGTTTGACGTAACTGTTTTTGAGCGAAGCACTAGCATGAATACTAGAGGAAATGCCTTCTTAATGCACGAAGAAGGTATGGATCTATTGAAAATCTTAGGGGACGATAAAATTTTTGAGCAACTCGGAGAATCTATTCATTACTTTCAACTCTTTTCAAACAAAAATGAAGAAATAAAAGCAGTGCAACTAATGCCTTGGCGCTGTTTTAAAAGAAATGAAGTCATTGAATTCCTCTATAATGGGCTCGGAGAAAAATACATCAAACATGGGTATGAATTTCAAAGTCTGAATTGGTCTAACAACAAAGCTGTTTCGGCAACATTTTCTAACGGAGAAGAGTTTACTGCTGATCTATTTATAGGAGCAGATGGTTTAAATTCAAATCTTAGAACTGAACTTTTCGGACCGACCAAATTCTCCCCGATTTTCACTTACGAATTATTAGGGTTTTTGAATTCAACAAAACTTTATCAAAAGCTAAAAGGACAATTTAAAAAATACCATCACAGAACAAAGAGTATTGCTTTTGGAATTTTACCTTCAGCAGAAAACGAACTCATAACGGTGCTTCAATTTGATCCTGATATCATCGAAAAAGCACATATAGACGAGAAAGATCATCAAAAAATCGCCGAATACCTTCTGGCTGATTTTCCAGAAGAAATTAAAAATTTAACCAAAATCCAGCCTTTTAAAAACACTTACATATGGAAGACAAAAGATTTTGATTTACTTGAGCGATTCCATGAAAAAAATGTGATTTTAATCGGTGACTCTGCTCATGTGGCCTTGCCTTTTTCGAGTTCAGGAACGACTAATGCCATTCTAGATTCAAGTACACTATCAGATTTATTAGAAACCTTTGATGCTAAGATTGATGGTCAGAAAGAGTTGGCGGCTATTTTTAATTCATTCTACCAAAAGCGTTCGAAAGAAGTTGAAGACCAAATTTATTTTGGCCGAAAATTAAAAGACCAATTTTTGAATCCCATTAAATATGAACTCGAAGATCACAAGGTTCCTCTTGTCAAAAGAAGTCCTGTCAAGATCAAAACAGCTCCTGAGGATAAAAGAATTCAAATTAAATATTTCACTGATCCTATTTGTTCTACCTGCTGGGCTATTCAACCTCAATTGAGAAAATTAGAGCTCAAATATGGCAACCAACTCGAAATAGATTATCGAATGGGAGGTTTATTACCACATTGGCACAATTATAACCGACATGGTATTAGTCAACCCGACCAAGTAGCAGAACATTGGAATGAGGTAGAAACTCAATATCAAATGCCCATAAGTGGAGAAATATGGAAAAGCAACCCTCTTCCTTCTTCATATCCACCTTCCATAGCTTTTAAAGCAGCACAATTACAACATCCTGACAAGGCCATTATTTTCTTAAGAAAAATTCGTGAAGCACTATTTGTTGCTCAAAAGAATATCATTGATCAGAAACTTTTGTATCGAATAGCATTATCCTCTGCATTGGACGCAGCACAATTGTTGCGAGACATCAATCAAAAAGCCAAAACAAATTTTTTAGAGGATTTAGAACTTTGTGAACAGCTTCAGATAAAAACATTACCCACCTTAATTTTTTCTAATCATTTAGGCGATGTTAGCAGACTTGAAGGAATTCAAAAATATGAGGTCTTTGAAAAAACCTTATTTGATTTGAATGCTACGCTTCAAATTTTTGATTACAACAAAGATCCTCTCGAACTCTTCTCAAAATATCCAAGCATGAGTCTTAAGGAATATTCTTATCTCAGTGATAAACCAAGAACCGAGGCTTTAGCTGAACTGAAACGTATGTGCGAAAATCAGCAACTGATTACCTGGCAAACAAATAAAACCAAATTGTATTTGAGCACCGTAAAACTTGAACAGGGATTTGTCTAATGCCAATTTAATCGAATAAATAAGCCTTAGGCAAAGCTGATTACTCCACAGTAACCGACTTCGCCAAGTTTCTCGGCTGATCGACATCACATCCTCTCATAAGAGCAATGTAGTATGAAAGCAATTGCAATGGAATTGTAGTCAATAATGGAGTCAAAAATTCTTGAGTATCAGGAATTTCAATACAATGATCAGCTAGACTTTTAACCTCTTCATCTCCCTCAGTCACTACGGCAATAATTTTACCTTTTCGCGATTTTATTTCTTGAATATTACTCACGACCTTTTCGTAATGTCCCTTCTTAGTGGCAATGACAATCACCGGCATGTGCTCGTCGATAAGTGCAATAGGGCCGTGTTTCATTTCAGCTGCAGGATATCCTTCAGCGTGTATGTATGAGATTTCTTTGAGCTTGAGCGCACCTTCAAGAGCGACAGGAAAATTGTATCCCCTTCCTAAATAAAGGCAATTTGAGGCGTCTTTATATTCAAAAGCAATTGACTCGATTTCACTGTTTTGAGCTAAAACACTTTCAATTTTTTGAGGAATGGCCTCTATCGCAGCAAGGTATTCGTGGAGTTCGGTTTTAGACAGAGCTCCATTCTCTTGAGCCAATTTTAAAGCCAATAGCGATAAGACTGTAATCTGTGTAGTGAACGCTTTTGTAGAGGCCACACCTATTTCTGGCCCCGCATGGGTATAGGCACCAGCATGTGTTTCACGTGCAATAGAAGATCCTACCACATTACACACCCCGAAGACAAAGGCTCCTTTTTCTTTGGCCAATTTTATAGCGGCAAGTGTATCTGCTGTCTCTCCAGATTGTGAAATCGCAATGATGATATCCTTTGGACCTATAACTGGATTGCGGTATCTAAATTCAGAGGCATATTCTACTTCGACCGGAATTCTAGCCGTATTCTCAAAAATATATTCAGCAACTAATCCCGCATGCCAAGAAGTTCCGCAGGCCACAATGACAATGCGATTTGCATTTAAAAACTTTTCTAAGTGCTCATCGATTCCGGCCATTTTTATTACACCTTGATCTACCAATAATCGGCCTCTATAGGTGTCTTTAATAGCTCTAGGTTGTTCGTATATTTCTTTGAGCATGAAATAATCGTAACCTCCCTTTTCAATTTCTT
>WTJC01000037.1:108697-111028 GCA_011525015.1 Flavobacteriales bacterium | reverse complement strand
GGAATTAAAATTTCTGTTCCTGCGGCAACCTCATCTCCGTTTGACAAGCCATCATTGTCGCAATCAGAATTGTTCCACTCTTCGGTGGCATCTGCAGCAACTCTATTTTCAGAATAAACACAAGGATCTGTATCGTCTGGATCTGTTAAATCTTTATCTCCGTCTCCATCAGCATCGTCACTAACAGGATTAGTGTCTTCTCCATTGGGAACTCCATCACCATCACAATCACTTACATTCCATGCCGCAGAACCAACTCCTACCACTCTGTTTTCAGAGTAAACACAAGGGTCTAATGCATCTGTATCGGTATTATCTGGATCACCGTCACCGTCAGTGTCTTCATCTCGAGGATCTGTGCCGGCATTAACTTCATCTCCATTGGTTATGGTATCTCCATCACAGTCAAGGGCGAGCCAAGCAGCTGTAACATCTCCGATTACCTGGGTAGATGGATCATAAACACATGGATCACTGTCGTCTGGATCGGATGTGTCTGGATCACCATCTCCATCCGCATCAACGAACATTAGCGTTTTAGACAAGGCCAATTCGGGATTGTTGGCGAACAAGTTGGTACTATTCATTATACCAACCAACAACAACCCAATAAATAATTTATTTGGGCAATTTTTCATGTTTTGTCAGTTTTTAAGTCTTAGTAGTCTAAGAATTTACTTACAATACTATCGAATTATATTCGGAATTATTGTAAAAAGTACGGAATTTTTAGATTAACTGCTTGATTAAAAGTTGACTAGTAAACTGAAAATTATCCTGGGAAGTTCGGATTTAGGTCTTGACCGTTTTCAATTCCATCATTGTCACAATCACCGTATAACCAAAGTGGTGACTCAGAACCCTCTTTTCTGTGGTCTGAAAATTTACAGGGATTGTTTGCAAATGGGTCAGTAATGTCTGGATCTCCATCCCCATCTGAATCAATTTCACTAAGGATATTTCGGTCGTTAGAACTAATTGTAGTCTGATCGACAGCATTTGTGTTTTTTGCCAAATCATCCCCTTTAGAAGAAAAAACCATTAGATGAGTACAAAAAACTAAAGCGATGATTTTGAATAGATTGAGAACATTTAATTTCATGACACTTGATGACTTTAGGTTTTTAAAAGGTGTCTCGAAGAAAACCATCCCTCAAGACACCGTTCAAAAACATTTCGATTTTTTAGGTACCCCTAAGGACATCGATTTTGTCGACATTGGCTAAATTTATGGTCAAATGGCTATTTTGTTCGATAAATCTTACAAGAACGGCGTAAACTTACTTACTGTACTATGAAAGAATTCTGGGATGAGCTGTACAGCGCTTCTGCATATGCTTATGGGAAAAATCCAAATTCCTACTTCAAATCATGTCTTGACAAGCTCACTTCAGGTAGCCTATTATTAGCGGCAGAGGGAGAGGGTAGAAACGCAGTATATGCTGCTGAAAAACAATGGAATGTCAGCGCCTATGATTGGAGTGAAATCGCTAGAGATAAGGCGCTTAAACTCGCCAAAGAAAAGCATATCAATGTAGACTATCATTTAGGTTCTTTGAAAGATTTAAGCCTTGAGGCGAATTCTTTTGATGCCTTAGGGCTGATTTATGTTCATTTTCCAGAAGGAATACGTCAATTAAATCACGGCAAACTCTTAAGCTACATCAAGCCAGGAGGTCATCTCATTTTGGAGGCTTTTCACGAAGATCATCTCGAATACCAAAGACAAAATCCAGCCGTTGGAGGCCCGAAGATGTTACAACAACTTTATACGGCTGAAAAAATACAATCTGATTTTGTCGACTTCAACTTTCACTATTTAGAAGAACTCGAAATCACATTAGAAGAAGGCTTTATGCACAATGGAACCACCAAAGTAGTTCGCGCTTTGGCACAAAAACCATTCTAAACCAATTTTGATTGTCTCTCGGCAATGGTTTGAAAGGCTTGAATGAGCTGATCAATTTCATCCGTAGTGTTGAAGACATTCGGAGAAATACGACATCCTTCAACTCCACCATAATTTGAAATAGCCACTGTAAAAATGCCAAACTCATTCATTAGGGTATCCGCTAATTCATGAGTATCCATGTCTTTAACCCCTACATTAGAAATGGCACAAGACCTGTTTATGTCCTCAGGCGTATTAATGACGATCATTGGATTAGGTCGTAAAGCGTCAGTGAGCCTACGTTGTAATTCTCTTAATCTATTTTCTTTAACCTTAGGGCCGATTGCATTGTGATAATTAATGGCATCAATAATGGCTAAGTGATGCTGACAGGGCAAGGTTCCGATATGTGAAAATCTTTTGATGTCATCTTTCATATC
>WTJC01000037.1:67455-108597 GCA_011525015.1 Flavobacteriales bacterium | reverse complement strand
ACCATATGACATACCATTAAAAATTTGGTGTTGGGTTTCATAGCTGATTTGTACGCATCTACTACTTCTTTGTCATTTTTGGGATGCATTGGGACATCTATTTCGGTAATCTCAATTCCAAATCGCTCTCGAACTTGGTAGAACATTTGTCGCATAGCACCATAATCTTGTCTTGCGAAAACGACGTGGTCTCCTTTTTTCCAAGGAAATCCTTTTGTAATTGTATTGAGTGACTCGGTGGTATTTCTTGTGAGTACTAAGTTTTTTTCAGAAGTCCCAACAGTTTTTGCCAGTGCGGCCACAACCTTGTCTTGGTCATTAAAACGGTGGTTTCGCATATAATAGGAACCCCATTTATTGATGTTTTTTTGATGTTTTTGAACTGCTCTTAGTGTGGGTTGTGGAATGATATTATAGTAACCGCTTTCAAGGTTAATGAATTCGGTAGGAAGTTCGTAGTCTGCTCTAATAGCACTCCATTTATCGCTTGGTTGATTTGCCCAGGCTATTTTCGATTGAGATAATGCCAAGCTACCTAAACCAAATAATTTCAAAAAATCTCTTTTAATCATTTCTTGCGGGTATTTGTTGATTAGAAAGTTACAAAATACTTTGATTCATGCATTTAAAGTAAATTTGAAGCAGGTTCAAACGTTCATATGAAAGCCGAAAACGAAACGCTAAATGTATTAGGAACTCCATTAGAAGCCTGTTGCTTTGATCCAATGACAGGAGCATTTAGAGATGGCTTTTGCAAAACCAATGCCTTCGACTTAGGAACACACACAGTCTGTGCGCAGGTAACCACTACATTTTTGGAATTCAGTAAACAACAAGGTAATGACCTTATTACCCCAATTGCCATGTATAATTTTCCTGGATTGAAAGATGGAGACTTTTGGTGCTTATGTGTTAGTCGATGGATAGAAGCACATAATGCAGGAGTGGCACCAAAAATACGCCTTGAATCTTGTCACGTTAAAACCTTAGAATACTTAGACATCAGTGTCTTAAAAAAATATGCGATATGATCAATAAAATGCTTGTCTTTAGTTTTTTTATTATCCTTCTTTCTGGATGTTCAAATGCTCCAAAGGATGCACAATTTATCGTTGACCAATCTATAAAAGCACATGGATTTGAAGATTTAAAAGGAAAACATATTCAATTTGAATTTAGAGATTTCGCCTACGAGATTAAGCGCGGTTCATTTGGATATGCATACACAAGAAAACGAACAATTACAGATAGCCTTCAAAATTCTAAAGAGGTTCGTGACGTCATAATAAATGGCAGATTCACTCGAACAATAAATGATAAAATCGTCGAATTGGCAGATAGTATTAGTGCAAAATATTTTCGTTCAGTGAACTCCGTAGCTTACTTTTTTCAGTTGCCCTACGGATTGAATGATTCTGCAGTTAAAAAGGAATATTTAGGCGTTGTGAACCTTGAAAATCAACCTTATTACGCATTGAAAGTAAGCTTTAAAGAAGATGGTGGAGGCGAAGATTTTGAGGATGAATTTAGGTATTACTTTCACCTCAACACTTTTAAACTGGGTTACCTCTCTTATCGTTATTTCACTGATGGAGGAGGTGTGCGCTTTCGCAAAGTCATTGAAGAAAAAAATGTGAATTCAATGTTTTTCTTGGACTTTGAAAATTACAAAGCTCCAAAAGCTGCTGATTTAGACAGTCTGCCCTATTATTTTCACACCCAAAAACTATCTCTTTTGTCTCGAATCGAAAATGAGAATATACAGGTGAATGTATTGGAATAAAATTTGCTATGTGTTTGACTGAAGCTAACTCTTTTAAAATATTTGTTTTACTGGTTTGTTATACAGTTAATTCTTTCCCTCAAAATGTAGAAGAATTATTAAAGAACCCAGAAAACTACAGCTTTGAAGATTTTAATTCTTTTGAGGATAGTATTGAATATGTTGATTATGAACTTTACAACAACATTATTGAAATACATGAAAAAGAAGCCTTCAATCGAAAAGACACCTTCGAAATAATTAAAACCCATTTATGGAATGTTTGGGAGTTAAATGATGAAGAAGCTTTGGCTAAGTTTAATTATGTCCTAAACTTAAGCGATTCAAGACGCTACCAGAAGTACCGCACCACCATTCTAAACAATTTGGGAGTATACTACTACAGCGAATTAAATGACCCTGTAGTTGCCTTGGAATATTTTATACAATCTCTGAAGTTAGCCGATCAGTTGAATTATTATACTCTTATTATCGATAACCTCAACTCAATTGCTAGTATAAAAAGTGAGTATTCACAGGAAAGACAAGCTATATTTCTTTTGAATTATTCTTTAAACTTAATTTCAAAGAATAAAAAAAACATTGAAGATTATCCTACAACATATGCGGTCATTGCGGATAACCTATCCAAAACTTATCTAGCACTTGAAAATATTGACTCAGCCAGGTATTATTGTGATCTTGGTTTTGAACAATCAAAAAAAATAAACGAGAAGTACATATCTGACAATTTCATAACCTTAAAAGCGAAGATTGATTTTTATGATGGTATATATTTCAAATCTAGAGATACATTATTAAAATATTTAGAAGGAGGTAACGACTATGAAGCGCTTGACTCATACTTCTATTTATCTCAAATAGGTAAAATTCTCGATGGAGAAGAAGAAGAAATAAAATATCTCTTAAAATATGACTCAGTTCTTAATCTTCTAGAAAGTCCTCCACTAGAACAAACATTTAAAGTTTATAATAAACTCATTGCGTTTAACAATTATTCGAATGAGGATTACATGAAAAAATTTATTTTATATGATAGTTTAAGAAAAATTCAAAATGCTGTATACCAGAAAATCTCTAATGACAACTTTGATATCCCCTTCTTTAAAAGGGAGTTTAACTTTACTAAAACTCAACAAAAAAATTATTTCATTTTTCTGATTCCAATAAGCTTGATTGTTGTCCTTTACATTTTAATTGGGACTGGAGAAAGTAAAACAATTAAAAAGAGCAAAGAATTTAGTAAAGAGAATATAGCTCAGATAAATAACAAGTTAAAAGTTTGGGAAGAAAATAAAGGGTTTTTAGAAAAAACCAATTTGAATGATCTAGCAAAAGAATTGGAAACTAATAGTTTATATCTAACTCTATATTTTAAGAGTAAAAACACAACATATAAAAAATATATATATGCCATGAGATGCAACTTTTTAATAACCCTAATTAATGAAGATCCTTCTTTGTTGAAAAAAAAATCTACTATTCAATTAGCCGAAATGACAGGGTTTAATTCAATTGATGCATTTAATAATGCCTTTAAAGTTCACACTGGAAAGACTTTTAGACAAAATTTTAATACCAAGTTATAATCTCACTACTTTTGCCAGAATTTAGAAATAGCCTATGCAATTTAATGGTAAAGAAATATTGACAGCCACCATGGTTTTGTTTGCTGTAATTGATATCCTTGGCAGCATTCCCATCATCATTAGTTTAAGGCAAAAAGTTGGGCATATTCAATCTGAAAAAGCCTCAATAGTTGCTCTTGTTATTATGATTGCTTTTTTGTTTGTCGGTGAAACCATATTAAAGTTAATCGGCATCGATGTCAACTCTTTCGCCGTCGCAGGTTCATTTGTGATTTTCTTTTTAGCCATTGAGATGGTTTTGGGAATTTCACTTTACAAGGATGAAGAACCTGAAAGTGCATCTGTTGTGCCAATTGCATTCCCTCTTATTGCGGGTGCCGGAACCTTGACTTCTATTTTATCTTTAAGAGCAGAGTACCATGTCGAAAACATCATCATCGCCATAATTATCAACATCATTTTTGTTTTTGCGGTGCTAAAATCATCCATCAAAATAGAAAAGATGCTTGGGAGCGCAGGCTTAAATGTGATTCGAAAAGTCTTTGGTGTAATTCTTATGGCTATTGCTGTTAAACTCTTTGCTGCCAATATTAATCAACTCTTTTAACTTGATTTTATGTCGAAACCTTTTGCTTACATCATCATACTAATCTCAGTTATCCTCATTGTAATCAACGCCTTTAAACTTGATTTTGAGCAGCTTTTTGAAGAAGATAGCTTAATTGGATTGATCGGAATAACTGCCTCTTTATGCGCAATAGTAATAATGCTCATCTTTTTGACCTCAAAGAAGATCGAAGATAAAGTTGAGGGTAAATAAGCCTTACTGGGTTTTTTCTATTTCTAAAACCTTCTCAAGCATTGGGTCTAAGGTTCCTCTGAGTTGGGCTCCGATATTGGCATCAAAAAGTTGATCTGCCATGTTTGCCTTCATGAGAGTGTTTATGATTTGACCGTACTGTTTTTGATCCAACACAAAACCATAAGATTTTAAATCGTCAATAAATGACCTCACCTCGTTTTGAGTGAAATTGAAATCTCTTAGAAATTCTTGCCTGGTGAAATTGTAATACTTCTTTCGATTGCGCTCCAAATAATTGAAAACAAAATTAGAAATATAGGTTTCTTCATCGAGCATCTTCAAGGTTTCAAGCGTCGTGCTCTCTACTCCGACAAAAACGTCTGGAATGATTCCTCCTCCGCCATAAACAACCTTGCCTTTTGGCGTTACGAATCGCAGCGAATCATTGACTTCTATCTTATCAGCGGAATCCATCTCCCCTGAATCATATCGATCATAAATCTGCATGTAATAATCTTCTTTTCCTTTTTGATAGGGTCGTTGAATTGACCTTCCAGTTGGAGTATAATACCTTGATATGGTTAAGCGCACTGCTGAACCATCTCCCAATTCCATTTCTCTTTGAACCAGCCCTTTTCCGAAAGAACGCCTACCGACGATAGTGCCTAAATCATTGTCTTGAAGGGCACCAGCAATAATCTCAGAAGCTGAAGCAGAACTCTCATCGATTAAGACGTAAACCGGTTGGTTTTCAAAAATGCCCAAGCTCGATGCAAAACTCTCTTCGATTCGGCCTGATTTGTCTTTGGTATAAACGATCATCTGATTAGCCTCTAAAAACTCATCGGCAATTTGCTCGGCTATGCCAATGTATCCGCCTGGATTTCCTCTTAAATCAAAAACAAGCTTTTCAGCTCCTCTACTAATGAGTGACTGTAGGGCCAACCTAAATTCTGTATAACTGCTTTCTGCAAATCGATTGAGCTGAATGTAACCCATGTTATCACTTAACATATAATTCGCATTCACAGACACAATGGGAACATCTCCCCTATTGATTGTCACCTGAAAAGTACTGTCGATTGCCTTTCGGTAAATTTCTAATTCGACTTGACTGTCTTTTTCTCCTTTGAGTCGTCTCACGATTTCACCTGAAGCAATTTCTTTGTTGTAAAGCGTGTCTTTATCAGCTATCATGATTTTGTCACCTGCCCGCAGACCTACCTTTTCACTTGGACCTCCCTTTATGACTTTAACCACGGTGGCGGTATCTTGTTTCATTCGAAAAGTGACACCGATTCCAACAAAGTCTCCACGCATTTGTTCAGCGACCTCTGTCATGTCACTTTTTGGAATATATACAGAGTGTGGATCTAATTCTGACAGTATTGAATTGACCGTTTTATCGACAATTTCTTCAGTGTTTACAGTGTCTACGTATTCCCTATCGATAAAATCTATAAGCCTATTTAATTTTTCTTTGTTGGGATTTGAAGAATACAAAACATCGCTTGAATTGGCCAAAAACCATCCAGCCCCAAAGAACAAGGCTGCGAAAAAAGAGAAAACAATAAATCGTAGTATAAACTTTAGCATCAATTCAAATTAAGATGTTCTACGGCTACTCCTGCGCGTTTTAAAAATTCTAAACCAGAAATATCTTTATACGCATTTAAGTATACAACGCGTTTTATACCGGCTTGGTGTATGAGCTTGCTACATTCTTTACATGGTGATAGGGTAATGTATAAAGTAGCGTCTTGACAAGACTGCGTAGATCCGGCAACTTTGAGAATCGCATTGGCCTCAGCGTGTAAAACATACCATTTTGTGTAACCTTCATCATCTTCACAATAATTCTCAAAACCCGTTGGGGTACCGTTGTATCCATCAGATATAATCATGCGTTCTTTTACAATAAGAGCTCCAACCTGTTTACGCTTGCAGTGAGAGAGCGTACTCCACTGTTCAGCCATTTTCATATAGGCCTTGTCGTATCGAAGTTGTTTTACCTTTTGAGCATGCTCTTTCATATCGGAAAGGTTTCTATAAGCATTGGAATGCAAATGAGCATTACTAAGATAGACATTGCAAGAACGACTTTCTTGCTCCAGCTCGGTGCAATTTTAAATAGCAATCCTGTAACTAAAAGAACCACTGAAAGCACCACAAGCTGTGCAACTTCAATTCCTCCTGTAAAGCCGAACAATGGCATTAATTTTTCAGGCTCACTATCCATCAACATTTTAAAATAATTCGAAAAGCCGAAACCGTGAATAAGCCCAAAAACTAAAGTGGCCAAAAGGTGTGACCTAAACGGAAAGCGTATCGCATTTGATTGTTCAATCAAAATATTGAAAACCGCCGTGATTACTATGGTCACAGGTATTAAAAACTCAATGATTGATGAATCGATTTCAATTACTTTATAAACGCTTAAAGCCAATGAGGTACAATGTGCTAATGTAAAAGCCGTTGCGAGCCAAACCACCTTTGTAAACTCTTTTAGTTGAAAAGGCAGGGCAAGTGCAGCAAGAAAAAGCACATGGTCGTAGGCCTGAGGATCTAAAACATGGGTTAAGCCCAATTCGAAATAAAATAAAATCTGTTCCATTTAGTTGCTGCTTCTTTCTTTTTGAATGATTTCGTATGCTTCTTGAATTTCTTTAAACTTCTCTTCAGCACCTATTTTCAATGCTTCGTCTTTGGTGATAACTTTATCTGGATGATAGCGCTTTACCAATTTTCTATAGGCGTTTTTAACTTCAGCATCTGTGGCGTCTTTTGAAACGCCCAATATGTTATAAGCTGCTGCTGAACTCTGTTTATAGGTGTCTTGTACTTTTTGCTGACCTATGTTGAAAAATCGCGCAATCTGAGATAGTTTTTCAAATTCTGAATCAGAAATACTTCCATCAGCCTCTGCCACTCTTCGCAAAAACAAAAAGATTTGCTCTCGAGTCTCCATGGGGCTCCGCATCGCAATTCGTCTACATATCTCTTCTAAGGAAGTGTTTTTTTGATCAAAATCTGTTTTGTATTGACGAAAAATCTGTTGGGCACGCTCTTCACCATACATCTGTTTAAAAGCGTTTCGCACAGTTCTCAACTCGACCTCTTCTACTGCGCCATCCGCTTTGATTATAATAGAAGCCAAGGCCAACAAATTGAGCTGAAAATCGTTATCGGGCTGGTAAACCGATTGAAACGGCCCGTTGAATGGCCCCCTGCTGGTGTATACTGTTGACCCTTGAAACATTCGACCTATAAAATAGCCGATTAATGCTCCTGGCACTCGCATGACCATGAATCCGAGTATGGAAAATAACAAAGGGGCAATTGATTTTAGCATGGATATTTTAAAATGATTTACAAAGATACACTTTTGAAAAACCCATATCTTTGTCGACTAAAATGAATAAATATGTATCCTGAAGATTTAGTTACACCCATGCGACAAGATTTGACCATGGCTGGTTTTAATGAGTTGTTTACTGCAGATGAAGTAGAACAAGCACTTGCTAAAGAGGGTACAACGCTTGTGGTTGTAAACTCGGTATGTGGATGTGCAGCGGCTAACGCAAGACCTGCAGCCAAGCTTAGTTTGAGAAACGAAAAGAATCCCGATCAGCTGATTACTGTTTTTGCAGGAGTTGATTTTGAAGCCGTAAACAAGGCTAGAGAAATGATGGTTCCTTTTCCTCCTTCGTCGCCTTCTATGGCCTTATTTAAAGATGGTGAATTGGTTCATATGATTGAACGACATCACATTGAAGGCAGACCAGCTGAGATGATTGCTGAAAACTTAATGTCGGCTTACGACGAATTTTGCTCGTAATTAAAACATTAAAAGCCACCCTTAGCGGTGGTTTTTTTATAGACTGACTGCTGATGAAAAAACTCATTTCTCACCTGTTAACGCCCATTTTTCTCCTGGTATTTGGATTTTGGCTGTTACTCTTTCATCCTATACAGTACCTCTGCTTGAAAATTGGAGGGCGATACGCTCACGATTACTCAGTAGCCGTCTTGAATTTTTTACTGATTCATACCGGAAAAATTTTGGGCACGAGCTATAAACTCGAAGGTGCAGAAAACCTTATTTCACATCGACCACTTTTGATTGTTGCCAATCACCAGAGCATGTACGACGTGCCTCCTTTCTTTTGGACTTTACGAGCCCTACATCCGAAATTCGTAACCAAAAAAGAATTGGGAAAAGGAATTCCTTCTATTTCATTTAATCTCAAATACGGAGGGTCTGTACTGATCGATCGCAAAGATGGGAAACAAGCAATTACCGAAATACACAAGCTCGCAGATTATGTCAATAGTCAAGGGTTTACAGCAGTGATTTTTCCCGAGGGTACGCGCAGTAGAAATGGCGAACTCAAACCTTTTAAAACCGCAGGGCTTATTAGCTTAATGGAAAAAATGCCAGAAGCTTTAATTGTGCCCATTACAATAAATAACTCCTATAAAATGCTACCCTATGGCAAATACCCACTGGGTCTTGGGGTTCAAGTATCACACACCATTCACCCTGCTATTGAAAACAAAGGTGACCACAAGGAATTAGCTGCTAAAATTGAGGCCGTAATCGCCTCTAAACTTGAAAAGCCAGTACAATGAATGCTGTCGTCTCTAACTGCATAAGCTATGTGAAAAAAGCTTTGGCCGAAGCTGAAGCAGGTCACGATTGGCATCATATCCAAAGGGTTCATCGCCTGGCACTGCGCATTGCAGCTCAAGAAAAACAAGCCGCTGATCTTCTCGTTGTAGAGCTGGCTGCACTTCTTCACGATATCGCAGATTCAAAATTTCACGATGGAGATGAAGAATTAGGTCCGAAAAGGGCCGTAGAATTCATGTCTTCTCAAAATGTAAGTAAAACTCAAATAGCAGAAGTAGAGCTCATCATCAGAAACATGTCTTTTCGCAATGCTTTTGATGGCGAAAAAGACCCTATTTGTGACCGTCTTGAATTTAAGATTGTTCAAGATGCCGATCGCCTTGATGCGATAGGGGCTATTGGAGTTTGTAGGGCGCTGCACTACGGTGGGTACAAAAACAGGCTTATTTACGACCCAACTATTGAACCTCTGCGTTTCGACTCTAAAGAAGCTTATAAAAAAAGTGAGAGCCCAAGTCTAAATCACTTCTATGAGAAACTGCTAAAAATTAAAGGACAATTGCACACGCAAACCGCCATAGGCATTGCCGAAAAGCGACACGCCTTTATGGAGCAATTCTTGAATCAATTTTATGAAGAATGGGGAGAAACACCATCCTGGCATAGGCCTAAAGATTAGTCTCCTTTGAAATCAGGTTTGCGCTTTTCAAGAAAGGCAGACGTACCCTCTTTAAAGTCATTTGTAGCAAAACAAGCACCAAACAATTGTATTTCGGTTTCAAACGAGGCAACTGAATTCGAGTATTGTGCGTTGATTGCCTTTATAGAATGACTCACGGCAATTGGGGCATTTGAAGCAATTATCATCGCCAATTCAGTGGCTTTTGATATCAGCTCTTCTTGGGAATGTACCTCATTGACTAAACCCCATTGCAGCGCTTTTTCAGCTGAAATCATTTGACCTGAGGCGACCATCTGATGTGTTCTACCTTTTCCTATAATTTGCCCTAATCGCCTGGTTCCGCCGTAACCAGGAATAAGCCCGAGCGTTACTTCTGGCAAGCCCATTTTCGCATTCTCACTGGCCATACGCATATGACAAGAAAGGGCCAGTTCTAATCCACCACCTAATGCATATCCATTAATTGCAGCAATAACTGGAGTGCTTAGATTTTCGACAAAGGCGAAAAGCTTTTCATGCCCTGAACGAGACAAAGCTTCACCTTGCTGCTGATTAAACGAAGAAAATTCTGCAATGTCTGCACCGGCTACAAAAGCCTTTTGACCTTGACCCGTCAATACAATTACTCTGACTTCTTTATCAGCGTCTAAGGCAGAAAAAGCTTGATGAAGCTCCTGTATTGTCGCAGAATCAAGTGCATTTAACTTTTTTTCTCTGGCTATGGTTAAAACAGCGATTCTATCTTCTATTTTAAGGTCTAATTGCTCGTAGGTCATCTGATCTAATTGTTTAAGGGGAGTTGTATTTTAAAACAGCTTTGCGCCTCATCGCGTCTGCTGTAGTGTATTTGTCCTCCATGGTATTCTATACTTTTTTTAACGATGGCTAAGCCTAAACCCATTCCACTGTTTTTGGTGGTAAACTTTGGTTCAAAGATGCGCTCTTCAAGCTCTTGCTGAACGCCATCGCCTGAATCGATTACTTCAATATAAACCTCATTTGAGGTTTGTCGAATCTTAACGGCCAGATAGGGTTGTTCTTGATGCTCGGTAGCTTCTATGGCATTTTTAATCAAATTCGTTAATATTCTCGACCACTGATCTTTGTCAAAGGTTACCTCAACCTGCGCTGTATCATGTTCAAATTCAATGTCGACTTGGTTGAATAAATCGATAATGCGTTTGCTTTGAGCCACCAAATCAATTCTTGAGGATTTTGTTTTTGGAAACTGTGCAAAATCAGAGAAGGCCGTAGCGATATTACTCATGATATCAATTTGCTCAATGAGGGTTTGAGCGAATTCTTTGAGCTCTTTTGGATCGATCTTTTCGGTCTGCTTGTAATTGTGTTCAAATTCTTGAATCTGAAGACGCATCGGGGTGAGCGGATTTTTTATTTCATGAGCAACTTGTTTAGCCATCTCACGCCAAGCCTGTTCTCGTTCACTCTTAGCCAGACGCTCAGCACTTGATTTAAGCGCCTCTATCATTTTGTTGTACGAGTCGATTAGAATTTGAATTTCTGCACTCTCAGCGCTCAAAACAATGTTCTCGTTTACCGCATTGAAATCTGTTTTTGACAACACAGAGGCTATGGCTTTAAGATTCTTTGTGATATAGGTAGAAACAATGTAAGACAGACTAAGGGCCACGATTAACAACAAAAAATATACCCCTGAAATACGAATCATAAATTCTCGCAGTTCTTTTTTATTGAATGTGTCTTCTTCAAAATAAGGCAAATGCACAATGGCCACCGGACTGTAATCGATGTCTCTGAGCTTGAAATAGGAAGAGAAAAAGAAGCCTACATCAGAATTCATAGGTTCAATAATTACTGAAGACTCAGAAGCCATAATCTGTCGCTGAAAATCCGCTGCAAGTTTTGGTTTTGAGCTCAGCTCTTCAGGTTGATTTTCTTGAATAAAATTTGACTGCAGTAGTAACTCTCCAGCTAAATTATAAATGGAAAAATCGACATTGTGTATACTCGCAATGCTGTAAATTTCATTTTCAAACACGGCCTTTAAATGCTCTTCGTCTATGGATTCTTCTGATTTGCGCAGTTCATTTTGCAAACTTTTAACCAGCTGAAGTTCTTTTCTGTTAAGCCTTGTTTTGTGATAGTCGTATGATTGTTCTTGATACTGATACAGCGTGACAATCGCCATAAAAAAAGAAGACAGAACTACTAAGCCTGTCATCGCTAAAAAAATGCGGTTTCGCAGTGAAATGGATGTCTTAAAGCGTCTTGCTAAACTCATTTTGCATCAGGCATTAGGATTTTTTTCTCTGACCTTCCTATACCAACGAATACCTAACATCAAAAATATTGCCAAAAGAACGAAGCCGATGAGTGCAAATAAGCCATTCAAGGTGTTTTTTAGGATGACCAAAAAAACAATTGCAAATAAAATTAAGGTCGCTCCTTCATTCCAAAGTCGCATATAACGTGCGCTGTACCTGAACTCGTCTCTTTGCAATTGACCGTAAATCAAATGCGTTCTATAGTGATAGAGAAATAAAAGCAAAACAAAGGCGAGCTTGGCATGCATCCACCCCTGAGAAAGCCATCCCGGCATCACGTAGAGTAAGGCAACGGCAAATAGAGTAGCGAGAATTGCACTGGGCCATGTGATGATAAACCAAAGTCGCTTTGCCATCAGTTTAAACTGTGCAGACAATACCTTTTTTTCAACTTCAGCCTTATCCTGTGCCTCGATGTGATAAATGAATAATCTTGGCATGTAAAACAAACCCGCAAACCAGGTGATGACAAAAATGAGGTGAAACGCCTTAAGGTAATTGTATAACATAAAACTTAAAAAAAACCGGACCAAAGGTCCGGCTTATTTATTGAACTATTCTTCTATCGCCAGATAATCTAATTCGAGCTTGTTGAACTCAGCGTTGAATTCTTTCATCTCTTGATCAACCAAGGCGTCAAAGTCTTCTAATTGCTCATTAATTTTTTGAGTCAATTCAGCGGCAACGGCTTTGTCTTGTGCCGTAGGTGGAAAATCGTCTCTTCCGACTAAACTGTTTACATGAGCCAATTTATTGGTCAATCGAATTGGGAAATTTAGCGGATCTTGCCCTGATCTGTTCTGAGTCTGGTACAGGGCTTTTTCTACCGTCGAAAATGATTCTTTTAAGGCTTTTGCCTTTTCTACCAATGCACTTACATTTTCGTCATCTCCGTATTGTTTTACAAAGGCACTTAATTTAGAATTGATGCTTCTGATCTTCTTAATCGATTGATGCGCCTTGTCTACGGTTTGATTGACTCCAATGATAAAGTCATACTGCTCTTGCATTTGAGCAACACTAGCCTCAGCCCTTGGATCGGGTAATATTTTGAAGTCTTGAGACTGAGTTGTTCCATTGATGTTTAAATGAACCATATAATCTCCAGGAACAGCTTTGGCTCCACCGAGACTTGCGGCCCATAAAATCATGCCTTGAAGGCGCTCTGCTCCGTCTGAACGCGTATTCCAATTATGTGTGTTTGCCCCTTTTTGCACACTCAACTTTTTGTTGCGCTCTTTGGCTTTTGTGCTAAAATGTGCAAGGGTATCACCTGCTTTGGTATAAGTCAAACTCACCTCATCTTTGGCATCCATGTCTTTGATGTAAAAATGAGTGACTACTCCTGAGGGATGATTGGCTCCTGCAGTAAGTGCAGTGTTCCCGTATGATCTTCCTCCTCCTTTAGTTCTATAGCTGTCCTTAGGGGCGAATAGTTTAAAATCAGTATTGTTATCGGCAACCTCCAATTGGTGTAAAACGCTTAAATCATCTATGATGTATAAGCTTCGACCTTGAGTCGCCACAATGAGGTTTTCATCTTTAATCGTCAAATCGGTAATCGGTACTATCGGCAAGTCGAGCTGAAATGACCTCCAGTTGGCTCCGTCGTCGAAAGAGATGTACATGCCTGTTTCTGTTCCTGCGTAAAGTAAGCCTTTACGGTTAGGGTCTTCACGTAAGACTCTTGTAAAGTGCTCGTCTTCAATTCCGGTTGTAATCTCTGTCCAGGTTTGACCGTAGTCTGTAGTTTTGTATAAATAGGGTTTAAAGTCTCCCATTTTATATCGGGTTGCTGCTACGTAACAAGTTCCTTCATCAAAGGCTGATGGTTCTATACTGTTAATCATGTTCCACTCTGGCATTTGAGCAGGGGTAACATTATTCCACGACTTTCCTCCATCTTGAGTAAGGTGAATCAATCCATCATCACTACCTACCCACATGAGACCCTCCTTCAACGGGCTTTCTCCTGCTGCAAAAATGGTACAATAGTATTCGACTCCAGTGTTGTCTTGAGTGATTGGACCTCCTGAAGAAACCAATTTTGTCGGATCATTTCGAGTTAAATCATCACTCAACAACTCCCAGCTTTGACCTTCGTTTGTTGACATGTGAACATGATTAGAGAAGGTGTAGAGCTTGTTGGGGTCGTGCTTTGAAAACATGATGGGAAAGTTCCATTGAAAACGATACTTCATGCCTTCTGCTCCGTAACCCATTGGGTTGTCTGGCCAAACATTAATCGCTCTTTGGGTTTTGGTTTGATGGTTCACACGGGTGAGGTATCCACCATAACTTCCACCGTAAACGATATCGTTGTTTTTAGGATCTACGGCAATATGAGCAGATTCTCCTCCGGCAGTAGGCTCCCAGTTGTCTTCAGTAATGGCGTATCCATCACTTCTGTGCTCAATACGTACCGTAGAGTTATCCTGCTGTGCAGCATAAATTCGATAAGGAAAGGCATTGTCTGTGGTTACCCGGTAAAACTGAGCTGTTGGTTGATTCCCGTATGTGCTCCAGTTTTCACCTTGATCATTACTGACCTGAGCACCTCCATCATCACCAATGATCATTCGATGATTATTTTCAGGGGATATCCATAAATCGTGGTGGTCTCCATGAGGAGCATTGTAGGTCTGAAAGGTCTTACCTCCGTCAGTTGATTTATGGTAACGAACATTCAGCACATACACTATATTTTCATCTTGAGTATCAGCATATACTCTGGTGTAATACCAAGCGCGTTGTCTTAGTTTGCGCTCTGAATTGACCTGAGCCCAAGTTTCACCACCATCTTCTGAACGGTATAAGCCACCCTTTTCTTTGTGTTCTACGATAGCCCATACTCGGTTAGAATTTACTGGTGATACAGTGATTCCCATTTTTCCGAGTGTCCCTTGAGGAAATCCTTTGTTTGTAGATATTTCTGTCCATGTTGCTCCTTCGTCTTCACTTTTCCATAGCGCAGAACCTTCCCCTCCACTACTCAAACTGTAGGGTGTTCTTTGAATGCGCCATGTAGCGGCATAAAGAATTCGCGGGTTATTTGGGTCGAGGATTAAATCTACGGCCCCCGCCATATCATTGGTGTATAATATTTTCGACCAACTGTCTCCGCCATCTGTACTTTTGTACACCCCTCGGTCAGTACTTTCTTTATAGATATTTCCCAGTACAGCGGCATAAACGATGTTTTCATTTTTGGGATGCACTCTCATGCGAGGAATGTGACGACTGTTTGTTAAGCCCTTAGATTCCCAGGTTTTTCCTGCATCTGTGGATTTAAACACTCCGTAACCTGAAGAAACGTTACCGCGAACGGTCTCCTCTCCACCACCTACGTAGATCACATTTGGATCTGATTGAGCGACCTCAACAGCCCCTATACTTCCTCCAAAATAGCCGTCAGAAATATTTTCCCAGGTTGTTCCGGCGTCTTGGGTTCTCCAAACACCTCCACCTGTGGCTCCCATGTAGTACAAATTGGGTTTGTTCGGCACTCCTGTTACTGCAGCAGACCTACCCCCTCGGAAAGGCCCCACAAGTCTGTAGGATAAACTGCCGTATAAATCCGATGAAATGCTTTCTGTTTTTTTGGCTTTTCTCTTTCGTTGTGCATTTACGGTATCGGTTGATATACTTAATGCGATCGACAAAACGGCCGATAATAAGATGAATGTATTTCTCATAGTATTCTCAATGTTAGTGTACTAAAATTAGAAAAAAGATTAGAAAAGCATTAATTTAATTTTCGAATCGAAAATGTGGCCTTTCCTTAGGCCTAAAAGAACCTGAATTTATGACAACTGAAGTAGCGATTATGAATCGTCAGGCTGTTGCTTTAGCAGCAGACTCAGCAGCCACCGCTTACTCGGGTGGAAGGCCGATTTACACTCACGCAAATAAAATTCTATCCCTTGGCGCTAAACACGCTGTGGGAGTGATGATATACAGCTCTGCGACTTTTATGGGAATTCCATGGGAAACTCTCATTAAAATGTTCAGAGAGACCCTGGGCAATCAACAACAAAATCAGCTTGAAGACTATGGTAAATTACTGGTGGAGTTTCTTGAAAATAACAAAGAATTATTTCCAGAAGAACTGCAGATTAAATACGCCATGAGTCGTATCGACGATTACTTTGAAAGTTTGATCATCGAGACCCTATCGCACAGATTGGACTTTAGTTTTTTCGAAAATCAATCTGAAATCAACGAGGAGGACATCAAAAAACTATTCTCAGACATCGTTGAAGAAGAATTAGAGAAATACGCCAACGGAGAAACCTACGTAAACAAACCCAAGGAATACGGTCAACTCATCGAACAAAAATTGGGAGCGCATGTCGACCAGATTATTGCAGAACTTTTTGAAATTTTTCCTTTGGATGATAAAACCAAAGAAAACCTAAAGCAACTGGCTACTTATCTGTTTATCTATCATCCTGAAGACTCTCAAGAATACGATTACACTGGGGTGGTCATTTCTGGTTTCGGTGACAAGGACATTTTTCCAAGAGTTCAACCCTTAAAGATTTTTGGATTGCTTTTCGGCGTTCTTAAATTCAAAAAAGAAGAGTACAAGAAAGTAACACACCAAAACACAGCACTCATCATGCCTTTTGCACAAGACGAGGTCATGCGAACCTTCATTGATGGTATTTCGCCCTACCTGATGAGTTACAACGATTTCTTCTTTAAGTATTTCGTTTCAGAATTACCTCAACTCATTTTAGATGAAGTCGAGGACCTTATTGATGACGAACAAGAAAATCAAATTCACAAAGCCATCAAGGCTAAAAGTCTTAAAGCGTATAAGAAATACAAGTCCAACATCAATCGCTTTATGAAGGAGTACAATATCAATCCTGTACTTACCGTAACTTCGGTTATGGCCAAGGATGAATTGGCTGAACTCGCTGAGAGTTTAGTTCATTTGACTTGTATTAAAAAGAAATACTCAACAGAAGACGAAACGGTTGGTGGTCCAGTAGATGTGGCTGTAATCTCTAAAGGGGATGGCTTCGTTTGGATCAGAAGAAAAAACTATTTCGACAGTCAAGATAATTACAAATTCTTCAATAAATATAAACGTCATGGAGAACAAGAAGTCATTTAAAAGTTCAGAAGAAATCCTTCAGTATTACATGCCAAAGATGAAAGAGCGCATGCACCTTAAAAATACAGAAGCAAGTAAATTGAGAGATACGGAATTCAAGGCTCGAGAGATGGCTCGAGAAGTTCTCGCAACGCTTAAATCTGAAATCAAGAAAGTTCAATTAGAAGAAACGGCTGAACAAGTTGAAGCAAGCACAGAAGAAGTTACGGCCGAATCAACTGAAATGCAACAAGAAGAAATAGCATCTCCTGCTGAAGAAACTCCTTCAGTGCAACAAACGGTCATGAACCGAAAAAGAGGGCTATTCAGATACCGACGCTAGATTCACCGTGATTTCACGGTATAAGAAGTAGGCCGTAATTAATGTGGCCAAAACATCCGCAAAAAAGAACGATTGCCAAACGCCTTTCTCACCGAGATAAGGTGGCAATATGAATAACAAGGGCATCAGTAACAAGCCTTGTCTAAGTAGGGTAAGCCAGAGTGCTGGCTTAACTTTACCTATAGCTTGAAAATATCCTGCTCCAATAAGCTGTATGGCAATTATTGGACTGGCACCAAAAACCCATCGCATGGCAATAGGAACTTTTTCGATGACCATCGTTCGAATATCCATAGCTTCTTGACTTAAATTATCTCCACTTCCCAAAAACAAGGCGGCGATTTCGGCTGGAAAAACAAACAAGAAAATAAACACAAGGGTGGCTACCCCAGAGGCGTAGAGAATGGCTTTGGTAATGCTCTCACGGACGCGGTCGTATAGTTTTGCACCGTAGTTGTATCCCGCAATCGGAAGAAACCCTTGGGTAACCCCAAACACAGGAAACAAGGCAAACATCAGCATACGGCCGATAATGGCGTAAACGGCAATAAGAGCCTCTGCTCCAAGTCTAAAGAGCAGCGTGTTCATAATTAGGTAAATAACACTTGAAATGGCCTGTCTTGACAAGGTGACAAAGGAGAGTGAACTCATCTCTTTTAAAATGCCCATATCAAAACTAAAGTCTGATTTCTTCGGTGCTAAATTGGAGTGTTTTAAAAAGAAAAATAAGACATAGGCAAAGCAAAAAAAGTAACCTGCAGTGGTCGCCCAAGCAGCGCCTAACATCCCTAAATCTAAATAGTAAATAAAGACGACATCTAAGACTAAATTGGCAATAGAAGGAATGATCATCGCAATCATCGCGTGTCGCGGTTGACCCTCGGCGCGAATGACCGTATTTCCCATCATACACAAGGCCAAAAAAGGAACCCCGTATAGAACAACTTCATAATACACCCTCGCCGGCTCGTAAATGGCTCCCAATCCTCCAAAAGCAGGGATGAGGCTTTCCATAAAAATCAATCCAAAAACGACCATGCTGACACAGACCAGCAGGGTAAGACTGATTTGATTTCCAAAGGTTTTTAATGCTTTGGTATCGTCTTTTGCTCCCAAGGCTCGAGAGAGTACGCTTGAACCTCCAACGCCAATAGACATTCCGATAGCACCAATGAAAAAAGATACCGGTAAGACCACATTTATAGCGGCTAAGGCGGTAGGGCCAATCCAATTTCCAACGAAGATACTGTCGACCAAAATATTCAGTGACATAGCGAGTATTCCGATAGAGGCTGGAATCGCCTGCTTGATCAATAAAGATCCAATAGGCTTTTCGCCTAGTTCTTTTGGACTTGCTTTAGCCATTAAAACGGAAGTTTAGCATGTTGCTCCCAGTGTGAAATCCATTTGGCCATTAGGGCCACCCATGAATCACTGTCGTTTAAACAAGAGATGTGTTTAAACTCTTTTCCACCAGCTTCTACAAATTCTTCTTCACCTTCCATGGCGATTTCCTCAAGGGTTTCTAGACAGTCGGCGACAAAGGCTGGTGTGACAACAGCTAATCGTGTTTTATCTTCTTTGGCAAAACGCTCAAATTCGTAATCTGTATAGGGTTTTAACCAGGTGTCCCCGGCTATTCGAGATTGAAATGAAGTCGCAATTTTATCTTCTTCAAGTTGCAAATGTTCGCCAACCAATTTGGTGGTGGTGTAGCACTGATGCCTGTAACAGCTGTGATGAGCAACTGAATTTATACTGCAACAAGACCCGTCGATTTTGCAATGAAATTTAGTAGGGTCTGATTTTCTTATGTGTCGTTCTGGAATTCCGTGGTATGAAAAGAGCAATTGGTCGTATTCAAAATCTTCGAGTTCTTTGGCAATGTGATCTCCCAAGACTTTTATGTAATCATCTTGATTGTAAAAAGCAGGGAGCGTGGTGATTTTCATCTCTGGAAAATGCCGCTGCTGCTCTTCAAGTGTTTTGACCACAACAGTTTCATATGAACTCATGGCGTATTGTGGATAGAGCGGCACCAATAAAGTGTCTTCAATGCCTTGGTCGTGTAACTCTTGCAGGGCCTTTCGAATACTCATAGAACCATAGCGCATTCCCAAGGCGATCGGCATGTCTATATGCTTTTTAAGTTTTTCTTGAAAGCGCTCTGAAATTACGATAAGAGGAGAGCCTTCATCCCACCAAATCTTTGAATAAGCTTTGGCTGAGCGTCTTGGTCGCGTGTTCAAAATGATTCCTTTAACCAATAATGCTCTAAGCGCTTTTGGAGCATCAATAACCCTTGAATCCATCAAAAATTCATCTAAATAAGGTCGAACGGCTTTTTTCGTAGGAGCATCTGGAGAACCCAGATTTACAAGTAATACACCCTTTTTCACAATTTCTTTTTTTCAAAAATACAACTTGCTCTGTCTAAAAGCTATATTTGTTTATGTCTATCCTTAAAATATTCTTGTTTTTTTCAGTTTTAATTGGGTCTCAACTGTGCTTGGCCCAAGAAATGGTATTCAATGAAAGCGACCAAGAACGACTTGACGAATTAGTTGCAAAACAGGGCGCAAATTCATATTTTGAAAACATCTCAGAAATCGGGACTTTATTTCTTGGAACCCCTTACGTTGCTCATACTATTGAAGGATTTCAAAACGAACCCTTAGTCTTAAACTTTAGTGCCTTTGACTGCACCACCTTTGTCGAGAATAGCCTTAGCCTTTACTTTTTGCAATACGAAAACTTAGAGGAGTTTGCCACGGAAGAAAACCACTTAAAGACTTACGCTCAACTTTTGGAAAACATTCGATATAGAAACCGCGAAAGAGCGGGGTACACCTCTCGTTTGCACTACTTTACAGAGTGGATTCAAAACAATGAAAAAAAGGGATACGTCTTTGATATCACCGAAGACTTGGGAGGAAGCACTATCGAAAAAACATTGGATTTTATGAGCAGTCATCGCTCGAGCTATAGCGCTTTAGAGGATGATCGCATATTTGAAGACTGGGTTGAAATTGAAAAGTCGTTGAACCCCATGCGCTTTGCTGTTTTAGGATTAGACGCCATAAAAAACGCCGCGATTGAAGAGGGGGATATCATCGCTTTTGCCACTAATATTGAAGGCCTAGATGTAACACATACTGGGATTGCCATCGAAAAGAACAAGAAAATACATCTGCTTCATGCCTCGAGCTCTGGGAGCGTGGTCATCTCTAAAAAGCCCCTTTACAAATTTGCTCAAGGAATCAACAGGTGTACAGGAATAATCATCGTGCGACCTGCATTGTACGATGTCTTTTAATTAGGCCTGTAATTCTGACAAATACTTTTTAGGCGTCGTTCCGTATTTCTTTTTAAAGGCTGCTATAAAATGACTCGGTGTACTGTAGCCCACGCGCAAGCCGATCTCACCCACGCTATACTTGTTGGAGAGTAATAATTTTCGGGCGAATTCCATTTTGTGTTGAAAAAGAAATCCGTAAACCGAATCTCCATACAACTGCTTAAACCCTTCTTTTAATCGCTTTAAGGGGAGGTCAATGGTTTTTGCCAGGTGCTCCAAAGTTGGCGGTTCATTCATTTCTGCCACAATGATTTCTTTGGCTTGCCTGATTTTACGAATGTTTTGATCATCAGCTAAATAAGGGCATTGTTCAAGGTCGGTATCTTCAGTTTTATTGAAATAAAGGCTGATTAGTTCATAGACTTTCCCTTTGTTGTAAATATTCTTTAAAGCGGTATGTAATCGGTTTTCTATGAGTTGACTCACGACAATGGCCATGGCTGGGCTCAGCTCTCCTTGACTGTAAAACTTAGTCTCTTGTGTTTCTGTATTTAAAAAGGGAATGATTTTAGCGTGTTCACTGAAAAGTGCATGCAGGCCGTCTATACTTAACACTAAACAAAGCCATTGGGTGTCTTTTTCTAACTCAGCAGAGATAGGCAAGGCCTTTTGTGAATTAAAAAGCAATAGGGTCTGATCTTCTTTCGCTTCTAAGAAATAGGTGTTTTCATTAAATGAAAAACGCAATCCGCCCTTGAGCACAAAATGCAATTGGATTTGCTTTATTTCTACAGGATATACAATTGTTTTTTCGCGCTCTTTATCAGTGTTTTCAATTAAAACCGTTCCTAAATTTTGAATATCTATGTGCTGCATAACCTTCTAGCGATGTTTTTTGAGATAAGTTTTTGCTCTATTCGGCATTAGTTTAAATTTAGAATCTTTCTAAATAAGCCCTAATATCCCTTTAAAACTTTGATATACATGAATTTATATACTCCGCAAAGGTACAGAATACTCTTGAAAATCAGTCAAAAAACACAAGAACCTTTAGCGTTATTTTTTCCCTTTAATGACTTTTAATTTTGTGCCACCACAATCTATGAATAAGACAAATTTAAATAGTTCGTTTTGTGTCGTTGGCGTAAGCTATCACAGAACAGATGCGCCGACAAGAGGATTGTTCAGTCTCGATGAACACAAGTCGCGCAAACTAAGCGAAAAAGCTTCGCAAATTGGCGCCTCCTCTTTAATGATTGTTTCTACTTGTAACCGCACTGAACTTTATGCAGAAGTTGAAAATGAAGAGATTCTTGTAGGTCTGCTATGTGAATTTACAAAAGGCTCAAAGGAGATGTTCGCACAGCACGGTTATATCAAAACTGAACAAGAGGCGATAGATCACGTTTTTCAAGTAGGAACAGGACTAGACAGTCAAATTCTCGGTGACTTCGAAATCATCGCACAGATTAAAAAATCCTTTAAGCAGGCCAAGAAATCAAAACTGACAAGTGCGTTTTTAGAGCGTTTGTGTAATTCTGTTATTCAAGCGAGCAAACGTATAAAGAATGAAACAGAAATCTCTACCGGAGCTACTTCGGTTTCTTTTGCTTCAGTGAAATACCTCATGCAAGAAATCCCAGAGGTTCAATCTAAAAAAATCGTCTTGTTCGGTACTGGAAAAATCGGTCGAAATACCTGTGAGAATTTAGTAAAGCACACCAAGAACCAACAAATTACCCTGATCAACCGAACTCGAGATCGAGCCGAAGAAGTCGCGGGTAAATTCAAGGTAGATGTAAAGAGCTTCTCAGATTTACCTTCGGAAATCAGAACAGCAGATGTTTTAATTGTAGCCACAGGGGCGGCGAATCCAACTGTAAATAAAGACTTGCTGAGAACCAAGAACAACCTACTCATCTTAGATTTATCGGTCCCTCAAAACGTTGCCTCTGATGTTACTGAAATTGATGGGGTGAGCTTAGTAGGTATTGACCAACTCTCAAAAATTACAGATGACACCCTTGAGCGCAGAAAGCAATACATCCCTCAAGCTTTAGCGATTATCGAAGAAATTCAAGCCGACTTTACAGAATGGCTTTCCAATAGAAAATTTGCTCCAGTTGTAGCTGCGGTAAAAGCAAAACTTCAATCCTACAAAAACGAAGAAATCGATTTTCATTCGAAAAAAAACCAATCGGTATTAGATGAGAAAGCGATAGACTTAGTATCAAATAGATTGATTCAAAAAATCACAAAACAAATCGCCAATCACTTGAAATCAGCCAATGGTGATTTTGATCAAAGCGTTGCTATGCTCAATGATGTTTTTGAATTAAATCAGAAGGAATCAAACTCATAAATGACTAGTGAAACCATTAGAATTGGCACTAGATCAAGTGCCCTAGCCCTCTGGCAAGCAGAGTTTGTTCAAAATCACCTCAACGATTTGGGATATGCCACTGAAATCGTGCCTATATCCTCAGAAGGTGATTTGAATTTAACCCAGCCCATTTATCAAATGGGGCTCACCGGTGTATTTACTAAAACACTTGATGCGGCCTTACTTACAAAACAAATTGACATTGCGGTGCATTCTATGAAAGATGTTCCGACGCAACTCGCCGAAGGAATAGTGCCCTATGCCGTGCTTCAACGAGGAGACCACCGAGATGTGCTCGTGCTTAATCCCAAAAAAGAGCAAAGCTTGAAAATTGGTACAGGAAGTCTTAGAAGAAAAGCGCAATGGCTTAGAAAAAATCCGAATTATCAAGTAGAAAATCTCAGGGGTAACATTCAGCGCAGAATTCAGAAATTAGAAGAATCCACTTGGGAAGGTGCCATTTTTGCTCAAGCGGGCTTAGAGCGCATGAATATGGATGGGCATCAGCTTGTCAATTTAGATTATATGATTCCCGCACCTGCTCAAGGAGCTTTGTTGATTGTTGGGCTCAAAGAACAGTTAGAAAAATTCGAAGGTGTAACTAACCTCAACCACAGCGATACCGCACTTTGTACGAGTGTTGAACGCGATTTTCTAAAAACCTTAGAAGGTGGATGCAGTTCTCCTGTAGGAGCCTATGCCTTTGTAGATAAAGACACGCTATGTTTTAAGGGAGGCCTATACAGTTTAAACGGGCAAGAGGCTATAGAGGTTGAGCGAGAAATTCCTTTGTCTCAGGCTGCTCAAATCGGTTGCGATTTGGCGCAGGAAATACGAAACAATGGAGGAATAGAACTATTAAAAGCCATACAGGATGAGAAAGATCATTAGCACTAAAACACTTGCTGCTTCTGACAAGAATCACCTGTTGCAGGCTGGTGTTTCTCTTGTAGAATACGATGCGCTTAAAATTGAGACCCTGCCTTTTTCAATTGCATCTGATTATGACACTTACTTATTCAGCAGTCAAAACGCCGTAGCCGCACTTAAACAGTACTGGAAAAATCAAAACACAACACATCTACAGCAAGCTTCGATTTACTGTGTAGGAGAAAAAACAGCCCAGGGATTAAAAGACTTGGGGTTAAATGTGCTAAAGCATTTTGAGAACGCTCAGCAACTCATCGAATTTTTGAAAACACAAGATTTTAAGTCTTGCTGGCTCCATGGAAATCATGTCACTCCCACTTTAGAGCAATGGCTCAGAGCAAAAGGGTCTGACTCTTATACCGTATATTTAAGTAGCATGAACAAAAAGAAATTTGCAGAAGATTACAGTGCTGTACTTTTCTTTAGCCCAAGAGGTGTAGAGAGTTTTGCAAGTGAAAATGACTTAAATAACAAAACCGCTTTTTGCATCGGAGAAACTACCGCTGCCAAAGCCAGAACACATACATTAAATGTTGTAGTGGCCAAAAACCCTACTTCAACAAGTTTAGTATTAAAATTAATTCAACATTATAAAGCAAAAAATGAGTCTTAAAAACGATTTATATCTAAGAGCACTTAAAGGAGAGGAAGTGTCAAGACCTCCTGTATGGATGATGAGACAAGCCGGTCGTTACTTGCCTGAGTTTATGGAGCTCAAAAAGAAATACGACTTCTTTACACGTTGTCAAACTCCAGAATTGGCCTCTGAAATTACAGTTCAGCCGCTGCGACGCTTTGAAAATGACGCAGCCATTCTCTTTTCAGACATCTTGGTCATTCCACAGGCGATGAACATCGATGTGTATATGGAGCCCAATAAAGGCCCTGTATTGCCAAACCCTGTTCGCACGGCAAGTGATTTAGACCGCGTAGTTGTTCCTGATGTGAACGACAGTCTTTCTTACGTTTTTGACGCGATCAAACTCACCTTAGAAATGCTAGACAACAGCGTACCTCTTATTGGTTTTGCGGGTTCTCCTTGGACGATCTTGTGTTACTGCGTTCAAGGTGAAGGAAGCAAAAACTTTGATAAAGCCAAAAAGCTATGTTTCTCTGATCCTCAAACCGCACATGCACTACTTCAAAAAATTACAGACACTACTATTGCCTATTTAAAAGCAAAAGCAAAGGCTGGTGTTCATGCCGTACAGGTTTTTGATTCATGGGGAGGAATGCTCGGACCTGAAGATTACGAAGAGTTTTCACTTTCGTACATGCGACAAATTGTAACTGCTCTTAAAGATGAAATTCCGGTGATTTTATTTGGAAAAGGATGCTGGTTTGCCTTGCATGAAATGGCGAAAACCGGCGCGTCTGCACTTGGAGTAGATTGGACCTGTTCTGCACGAAATGCACGTTATTTGAGTGGCGGTCAAATTACACTCCAAGGAAATTACGACCCCTCTCGATTGTACTCACCTCCGGAGCGAATCAAAAAAGACGTCAAAGAAATGATTCAAGCCTTCGGAAAAGACCGCTACATCGTAAATCTAGGACACGGAATTCTACCTGATATTCCAGTAGATCACGCCCGTGCCTTTATTGAAGCGGTCAAAGAATACGCTTGATGAGAGTCATAAAGGCCTTGTTTAAAATACCATTTTCTGAATTGATTTATTTAATTCGAGAATGCCTAAAAAGACCTTTATACATATGGCCAACATTGGCCGCAACTAAAAACTGTATGTTAAAAGCGCAGCGAACATATGGCGACAAACACCACGGCAATGGCAAGGCAAATGCCTTTAGACACGCCTATTGGTGTTACCTGATTTCGAACTATTGTTATCAATGGAGTCGTAATACAGAAGACGTCTGTGTTTGGACCAAAAAAATGACAGACTTTCACGAAAGATGCTTTATCAATGACCCGGTTGAAACAGCTATGGATTTGCACAACAATCAAATTGGAATTGAATTGTTCAAGCAACATCTAAATCGAGGAGAGTCTGAAGTTATTGAAGCCTTGATGAGTATGGTTGAAGACGCCAAAGCCATTGATGCCAAACAAATGCCTTTTAACACCCCAGAACTTGTTTATCTGAATTCTTAATATGCAAAACACCAAAGATCAATTTTACGCCTTTATTCAAAACTTGCAAGATGACATTTGCCGAAGCATTGAAGAAATTGATGGCCAAGCAAAATTTGAACAAGATTTATGGGATCGGCCAGGAGGCGGCGGAGGAAGAACACGTATAATCGAAAACGGTGGCGCATTTGAAAAAGGCGGCGTCAATATTTCGGCCGTTCACGGCAAGCTTCCCGAGAGTATGCAAAACTATTTCAAGGTTGACGATTCTAATTTTTTTGCCTGCGGATTGAGTTTAGTTTTGCATCCTGAAAATCCAATGGTTCCTACCGTTCATGCCAATTGGAGGTACTTTGAATTGTATGACAAAGAAGGTCGAAAAATAGACGCCTGGTTTGGAGGAGGGCTTGACCTTACCCCCTATTACCTCTTTGAAGAAGATGCTGCGCATTTTCACCGAGTTTGTAAAGAGGCCTGTGACCGTCATGATCCTGAATTTTATCCCAACTACAAAGAAAAATGTGATGCCTATTTTCACAATCACCACAGGCAAGAGGCTCGGGGTATAGGCGGATTGTTTTTTGACTACCTCAAAGAAACAGAAAAGATGAGCACGCAACAGTGGTATGATTTTGTAACTGATGTGGCTCAAAACTTTTTGAATGCCTATGTTCCAATTGCCAACCGCAGAAAGAATTTGCCGTACACGGAAGCGCAGCGAGAATGGCAAGAAGTGCGAAGAGGGCGTTATGTCGAATTCAATCTTGTGCACGATAAGGGAACCCTCTTTGGTCTAAAAACCAATGGGCGTATTGAAAGTATTTTAATGTCACTGCCACCGAGAGTTCGTTGGCAATACAATAAACAAGTAGAAGAAGGCTCTGAGGAACAACAACTCATTGAAGTCTTAAAAAATCCAAAATCATGGGTGTCTTAAAATTAAAAATGTATCAGGTGGATGCTTTTGCATCCGCAGTTTTTGGGGGAAACCCTGCAGCGGTCTGCATTTTAGAGGAGTGGATTGCCGATGAGACCATGCAGCGAATCGCAGAGGAAAACAATTTAGCTGAAACCGCTTATGCCGTTTATAACAATGGAGTATACGACATTCGTTGGTTTACCCCTGAAGAAGAAGTAGACCTCTGTGGTCACGCTACACTAGCGACCTCGTATGTGCTTTTTAATCACGAAACAAAACACCTCAACGAGGCTACAAAAAACAATGCCCTTCAACTGCATTCACATCGAAGTGGCCCCTTATCTGTAGTTAAAAAAGGTGATGATTTGTATGAGCTCAATTTTCCTGTAGATGATTTAAAGCAGAGTGATTTTAACTTATCTCATACAGAGGTCTTGGTGGGTTGTAAAGCGATAAAAGCATACGAAGGAAAAACAGATTTGATGTTGATTTACAAAAATGAGGCCCAGATTCGATCGCTTCAACCTAACTTTTTTGAAATCGATAAAATTAAAGTGAGGGGGATTATTTGCACAGCTCCCGGAGATAAGGTTGACTTTGTTTCTCGATTTTTTGCCCCCCAATGCGGTGTTCCTGAAGACCCCGCTACCGGTTCGGCACACACCTCCTTGACTCCATATTGGGCTGAGCAATTCGGAAAGACTCAACTCAGTGCTCAACAATTATCAAAAAGAGTCGGTAATTTTGAATGTACCCTGCTTGAAGATCGCGTTTTAATTCGCGGTAAAGCGTTTTGTTATTTAATAGGAGAAATATATGTACCCCAATAGTAGACCAAGAAGATTAAGAGCAAACCACGCCATTCGAAGCTTGGTTCAAGAGCATCACTTAAGTGTTAACGATTTTGTCGTGCCCTTATTTGTTGTTGAAGGAACTTCGGTTCGAGAAGAAATCGAATCTATGCCAGGTCAATTTCGATTGAGTATTGACCAATTGATCAAAGAGGCCCATGAGATTCAAAATTTAGGCTTGAAAAGTATCTTACTCTTTACCAAAGTATCTGATGATTTAAAAGACAATACCGGTAAAGAAGCCCTTAACCCCAATGGCTTGATGCAACGCGCCATTAAGGCGGTCAAAGAAAACTGCCCAGAACTCTACGTCATGACTGATGTGGCTTTAGACCCTTTTTCAATATACGGACATGATGGAATCGTAAAAGATGGAGAAATTGAAAATGATCAAACGGCAGCTGTCTTAGCTCAAATGAGCGTCTCTCATGCTGAAGCTGGAGCAGATATGGTTGCCCCAAGTGATATGATGGACGGACGTATAAAAATCATCCGTGAGGCATTAGATCAGGCAGGTTATATCAATTGTGGTATTCTCTCTTATAGCGCAAAATATGCCAGTTCTTACTACGGACCTTTTAGAGATGCACTTGACTCAGCACCATCCAACGAGGCCAATATTCCAAGTGATAAAAAAACCTATCAAATGGATTTTGCCAACAAAAGAGAAGCGATAAGAGAAGCGCTCCTCGACCAAGATGAAGGCGCTGACATTTTAATGGTAAAACCAGGATTGGCTTATTTAGATATCGTGCAAGACCTCAAAGAAAATGTCTTGCTTCCTATCGCGGTTTATCAAGTTTCTGGAGAATACGCCATGATTAAAGCAGCCAGCGCAAAAGGTTGGATTGATCACGATGCTGTTGTATTTGAACAGCTCATCGCCATTAAAAGAGCAGGTGCTTCTATCATTGCCTCCTATTTTGCAAAAGAGGTCGCGCAATGGCTCAAGGATGGAAAATAATTCTATCTGTTTCAAAAGTCCAGTAGGCTATATTTCTGTTGAAGCAAACAGTACACATATACTAAGTATTGGCTTTACAAATGGTCCACAAAAAAACGCTGAGTCTACGATTTTGTTAGACCTCGTTCAAGAACAATTCAGCGCCTATTTCAATGGTGCCTTAACCGCATTTGATCTTCCCTTAGAAATCAGGGGCACTGATTTTCAACGCAAAGTATGGCAACACTTATTGACTATTCCTTTCGGCAAAACCTGTTCTTATTTAGACTTAGCCTTAGATTTGGGTGACCCCAAAGCTATTAGAGCGGTAGCGGCTGCCAATGCCAAAAACAAGCATCTTATTGTGATACCTTGTCATCGCGTTATCGCAAAAAATGGTCAGATGCAGGGTTACGCAGGAGGCATTGCTAGAAAAGAACAACTTCTGCTGCACGAAAAAGGGCTGTCGCAAGCGAGCTTGTTTGGTTGATGTGCTTAGTGTTGATTTAAACGGATGAGTTTGATGCGCTTATCTTCTCTACTTTGAGTATGAATGAATACCTCTTTGCTTTTTGAGACACTCGCTTTTTCTCTGGCTAAATTTTCGATTGAAGTCAAACACTTTCTGAGCTTTTTCAGCCGAGATTCGTAAGTCAATTGTGGCTCAAAATCTTGTTGTAATTCAGTTAGTTCAATAGGTTTAGGATGACTTTCTACAATTTTAGTAAAGATAATAGCTTCGGCCTCGGACAGCTCTGCCAGTATTTCTTCTTTTTTGGACAATACCACTTTTGCTGCTGACCTACGCCTTATAAATATTAAAAATGTGAGGCCAAAAAGTGTTATAATTAGAGAAATTATAAGGTAGTTATTGTTGTTTGTCTTTTGCGCCAATTGAAAAGACACTGTTTTTATAGGTTGGGAGAATAATAGATTCTCGTTCACAGTTAATAACTCGTCACGATTATCATCAAAAACCAAAAAAACCTTTGAAGCTGGATTATAATTGACAAAATACCTTGCGTTTATCAACTCCTTATCAAATCTATAAAGCGAATAAGTTTTTTCTTCAAGATTCCACTTTAGAATTTCGTCAGAATTTGATAAAAATAGTGGTTGTAGAAATTGATGTATTGGAAATACGCCATTAAAATTGCCAATAGGTTCTTCAGTGATTAAATCGAAAAAAACATCTTCTTTAAATTCGTATTCAAAATATTTAAAATTTGATTGATCTGCACTAATCCCCTTTAATTTATCGGATACCGAGTCATATTGAGCAAAAAGGATTAAGTCTTCAAATTGTTTCAATTTAAATTTATACTCATACCATTCTCTAAGAACATCGTCATAGTACACAATGTTTTTAGCCTCGTTATATTCTCCAAACCCTCCAATGAGAGCAATAGTATCGTTTTTGAGTAATGGAGCTGCATTGAAACGACTCCTCCACATATAGCTCTTATCTAAACGAACTAGACTGTCATTTTTATATTGATAAACCAAGCCTCCGCCTCTGTGTAAAAAGATATTATCTGAGCCAGGAAAAAAATTGAATTCACGAACATCTAACTGAAAGTTGTGCTCGCGTGCTGTATAGTTTATGCCGTCTTGTGTAAAATAGACCTTGGAGTTTGTGATGATCTTAAAACCATCACCCTCAGGCAAACTGATAAATGAAAAAGGCCCTTCAAATTTTGGCAGCTCATTTTGTGCAGAAACTACAAACGATAAAAAAATAAATAGGGCGCTAAGCCTTTTCATTGGCAGATTGTTTGGTTACAACCTAATTTAAAATAAATACAGGAACATTACAGGAAAATTAGGGGATAGCTTATAGTTATCCGGTATTTTTTGGGCTCTTTAAAGCTTGAAATTGTATTAACAATACCAATATAAAAACTGAGCGACTGCAGCCAAAACTTCGCCCTCTTTTGCTCGAGAAGATAGGAATAAAACAATTCTGCTATAAGAATAGCCCTCGGCCATATCTGCCACCAAATCGTCTTGGCTATCGCCGTCGATGTCTCCTTGATAGACCACTTTATAATTTGCTTCTAAAGACACCCGCTCTTGGTTGAGTAAACTTTGTTGTATGCTATCATTGCCTGTGGTTTTATAAGCGGTCCACTTGACAAATGATGATACCCTGTTGTATTGAGCATCAACAGGCGGTCCCGTTTGAAAATCGAAACTTATGGTGTTGGGAGAAGCTTCCAATTGCTCATTACTCAATCCTGAAATCAAAAATAAAGGTGTTATACCTTTATGCTCTTCTGACAATTCTGCAAAAATATCGTCGCCGCAATCTTGCATTTCTTCAACTCCAAATTCAAGTTCTACTTCTTGTTTTTCAAGAACACCATTAATGATATAATAAGCAGTCCACTCCTTGTCTTTAAATGAAGATGGCATTTCTTCTTCTTCAGCATAAGAACCTAATTGAAATATGCTAATGTCAGACGAGACCTCATTATAATGCTGTTCGCCCACTGAATCATCTGCAGGGGTAGGGTCTGTATTAGTAGCGTCTGTTTCAGAAACCTCGACTTCTTCTATTGTGATTGGCACATCAGCTTCGGTGCTGTCAATTTGAATTTCAGCGCTATTATTTTCTATTGCTGGAGCAATTTCAGTTGTATTGGGTTGACTAGCTTTTTCTTTATTCGGTCCACAGGCGATTACTAAAAAAATTAAACTTAATGGGATGCTTCTCATGATTTAAAAATTAACAGCTAAAGTATTGTAATGCAGCAACCGCTTTTACTGCATTTGAAGGCTCCGCCAATGATGATAAAAATAATACAGTAAGACTGTAGGAATATTTAGAAGCAACCGATGCATATAGGTCATTGAGACCGTCTCCGTCGATATCTGCTTCAAGGATAGGATTTATTACTGGGTCGTCTAAAAATCCATTTAATTTTAAAAGTTGTTGAGCAATAGTGTCTTGATTTACAATTTTGTAGGCCTTCCAGTCGAAGTCGTAATGACTGAGTTTATACCCCTGATCATTCGTCTTTTGATTGGTCTCTGACTTCAAGTTGTAATACAATTGATCTTTTGATGGTTTTACATCATTAAAGCTCAAACCAGATAAATAGACTATTGGTTTTAGATTTAAAAGCTCTTGTTCGTATTGTTCATCGAGCAGAACCTGCATTTTGTATTTTGGGTCACACTCTTCAAAGAAAGGATCCACTTCGGTTTCGAGCATGTCGAAACGCACAGGAATACGTAATACAGAACCCTCGCTGTTCAAATAGATGGCCGTCCAAGTTTTTTCGAGATGCTGTAAGGCCTCTTCTTCAGTATAGTATCCGCCCATCTCATACATGCTTATGGCCGTTTCAATCCCCAAATAATCTTCACCATAAATGTTGGGCTCTATTTCTTGTTCAGTTGCAGCACTCGACTCTTGTTTGGTTTGAATTTCAACTGTATTTATGGTGTCACTTTGAAGTTTAACCGCTTCTTGAATTGCTGGAGTATTTTTGCTTTCAGGCACCCCTTTACACTGAATAAACAGCGTAGCACAAAATAATAATCCAAGAGCTCTCATTGTTTTGTATTTTATATAAACTTAAAACAATCTTTTTAAGAATAAGATTGCAGCACAATTAAATTCATCGAGGTGAAAACCTATGATTCAAATCGTACTTTTGTGCCCAGTTCGTTATGATAGAAAAGAAAGATCACGTTTTTGAAAAATCAGTTCTTGTTGGGATCATCAACAAGTCTCAAAACTTGGAGAAGGTCAATGAGTATCTCGACGAGTTAGAATTTCTTACCTATACCGCTGGAGGTGAGGTTTTCAAACGTTTTGTGCAACGTATGGATGTTCCTAACCCCAAAACGTTTATCGGAAGTGGTAAGATGGAAGAAGTGGTTGCATACGTTAAATCTAACGAGATCAGCTCTGTTATTTTTGATGACGAACTCACCCCTGCCCAACAAAAAAACATTGAAAAAGCACTCAAATGTAAGATTCTTGATCGTACAGGATTGATCTTGGATATTTTCGCACAACGCGCACAAACGAGCTATGCGAGAACCCAAGTAGAATTAGCCCAATACGAATACCTTTTGCCTCGCCTAGCAGGTCTATGGACCCACCTTGAACGACAAAGAGGGGGAATTGGAATGCGTGGTCCTGGAGAAACAGAAATTGAAACTGACCGCCGTATTGTTCGCGACCGCATAGCCCTTCTCAAGAAAAAGCTCTTAAAAATCGACAAGCAAATGGAAACCCAGCGCAGTAATAGAGGCGCCTTGGTTCGAGTTGCCCTTGTGGGATACACCAATGTCGGAAAGTCTACACTGATGAATGTCATTAGTAAAAGTGAGGTCTTTGCAGAAAATAAGCTTTTTGCCACTTTAGATACCACCGTTCGAAAAGTGGTCTTGGGAAATCTTCCATTTCTTTTAAGCGATACCGTAGGGTTTATACGTAAGCTACCTACTCAACTGGTCGAGAGTTTTAAAAGCACCTTAGATGAGGTAAGAGAAGCAGATTTACTGCTGCATGTTGTTGATATTTCGCATGCCAACTTTGAAGATCACATCGCCTCTGTGGAAAAAATCCTTGAAGAAATCAAATGCAGTGATAAACCCACCATTATCGTATTCAATAAAATAGATCAATACACAGCAGAGCCCTATGACGAAGAAGATCTAACTACGACTTACGAGCCCAAGCATTTCAGTCTAGAGGAATGGAAAAAAACCTGGTACAATCAAGTGGGCGATCGCGTTTTATTTATTTCAGCTATTGAAAAAGAAAATATGGAAGAGTTTCGAAAGCGAGTGTACTCTGAAGTTCGTAAAATACACGTAACCCGATTTCCGTATAACAACTTTTTATATCCCGAACATTTGGATCAGTACGGGCCCTTAGGTGATTAAATTATTTACTTAGGGCATAACTCAGCCCAAAGGTCCAATAGGATTGAACTCTGTTGCCAACGCTTTCTAAAGTTGCTTCTTCATCGTTTAATACCCTTTTGAAATAATTGAGTACTTCTTGTCGGTTTGATCTAAAACCAAAGTCTAGACCAACACCCAATGTTTTCCAAAGCGAATAATTCAAGGAACTACTAAAGTTCAGGTTGCTCAAAAATCGATTTTTGTAACTCTGAAAGGCAGAAAAAGAACTCTTGGTTTGTATGCCCATCCATTTGGTTGAAAACTCTACTGCATATTTCGCACCTAAGGAAGAAGCAAAGTCTGAATCGTTTTTCTGAAAGACGAAGTTTCCATTAATGGGGTGAATCACCACCACAAAATTTTTGTATGGGGTAAGTGTTATTCCAAAACCAGAATCAAGATAACCCGGGTTATTGAAGTTATTAATTAGGGTGCTTCTAAATTCTGTAAAAAAAGATCCCGCTATGGTTTTGTTGTATTTAATTCCAAAAAGAGAAGAGGCGTTGAAAATGTCATTGGTTTGTTGGTAGTCTGCAATATCATTAGGGTTATCTCTGTCGTCAATTTTAACCCAATTCAAATTAATCTTGGCTGAATTTCTCAAAAAGTACTTGTCGTTCTTTTTGTTGGCGTAAAGGTTAAAGCTGAATCCGATATTTGAAGATCGGTTTGATGGAATTTTTTGTGCCAGCCAATTGTTAAATCCTGAAAAACTCGTTCCTAAAGTTCCGAAAGCTCCCTTTTCCCATTGATAAATACTGTCGTGTTTTTCAACCTTGATCACAGAGTCTAAATCTTTCTGAAGGCTATTTACTCTTTTTTCGATTTTAGCGATCGAATCTTTTTTCTTTTGAATGGCAGACTTTAACTCTTCTATACTTTGACCATGAGCAATGCTTATACCCAATAAAACGAATGCTAAAAATTTTCTCATTTACGCTTGTATAAAGGCACTGCAGAACAGGCTTCTCCGTACATAATTTTTTTTGCGACTTCCTGCAGCTTTGCCATGGCATGAATATAGGCGGATTCAGGAACTTCTTTTTTTGAACATCCTTTGAGGATTACTGCTTTTTCACGGTACTCTTCAAAATTAATACGGATGAGTATATTGTTGTAATACGACGATATAAGAGCTGTTTTCGAACCAAAAACAAAATGCGTGCATTGCGCATTTAAATAAGAAGAAAGTAGGGCTTTAGCCCAAATCGGAATAATAGCATCAGTGCTGCAATATACACTGACGAGACTATCGTTATAAACTTCCCAATTGAAATCCTCTAAGGCTTTTCGAAATTCTTTTTCTCTGAGCACAAAACCTTGGTCAAGAAAATCAGCAAGATCTAATTCTAAAATAGGGTTTTCAGGATAGTAATCTTCGAGATCGAAAACAACAAGTGCGCTTTGGGCTACGCGGTTGACAATTTGGTCAGATTTAGACATACAGGCAGCGATTAAAGCATTCCCAATTCTAATTTTGCTTCTTCACTCATCAGCTCTTGTGTCCAAGGAGGGTCAAAGGTGATTTCGACTTCTACGTCTTTAATCTCATCAATGGATTTTACCTTTTCTTTTACCTCTAAGGGTAAAGACTCTGCTACCGGACAATTTGGTGAGGTAAGGGTCATTAGGATTTTAACGTCATAATCTTCATTCACCATAACATCGTAGATCAAGCCTAATTCATAAATATCTACTGGAATTTCAGGATCAAAAATGCCTTTTAAAACTTTAACAATTTGTTCTCCTAGTTGCTGGGTATTTATTTCTGTACTCATGATTCTTTGATTTGTGTCTGAAAAGCCAGTGCGTAGAGTTTAATCTGTTTGATCATGCTCACCAGCCCGTTTGCACGAGTGGGAGACAAATGTTCTTTTAAACCTATTTCATCAATAAAGCCCGTTTCAGCGTTCATAATATCAGAAGGATGCTGATTGCTAAAAGCTCTTATTAAAATAGCGATAATTCCTTTGGTGATAATGGCGTCACTGTCCGCTGTAAAGACCAGCTTGTCGTCGTTGAGTTCAGCGTAAACCCAAACTTTACTCTGACAACCTTTAATGATGTATTCATCGGTTTTATAGGCCTCATCGATAAGCGGAAGACTTCTTCCAAGATCTATCATGTATTCATAGCGTTCCATCCAATCTTCGAATTGCATGAACTCTTCCTTTATCTCTTCTTGTATGTCTTTGATGCTACTCATTACAACAACATGCTTAAGGCTCTTTTCAAGGCTTCAATTAAACGATCTATTTCTTCGAAGGTATTATAAAAACTAAAACTAGCTCTTATTGTTCCTGGAATTTGATAGAAATCCATTATGGGTTGTGCACAGTGGTGTCCTGTTCGTACGGCAATGCCCATTTTGTCTAAAATACTTCCGATATCATAGGGGTGTGCTCCTTCAACCACAAAAGAAATCACTGCTGTTTTATGCGCAACGTCACCTATGATGCGGAGCTCTGAAATTTCTTTCAAACGCGTCGTAGCATAAGTCAAAAGTTCGTTTTCGTACTCGGCTATATTTTTAATTCCAATCGCGTTCATATAATCCAGCGCTGCTCCAAAAGCAATTCCTCCGCAAATATTGGGCGTTCCTGCTTCGAATTTGTGAGGAAGACCAGCATAGGTCGTTTTCTCGAAAGAAACCTCTGCAATCATTTCTCCGCCTCCCTGATAAGGTGGTAATTTATTGAGCCATTCTTCTTTGGCATAAAGCACCCCTACTCCTGTAGGACCACACATTTTGTGTGCGCTAACCACATAGAAGTCTACATCTAATTCTTGAACGTCAGCCTGAATATGCGGTGCTGCTTGTGCGCCATCGATCAATACTGCCGCCCCTACGCTATGCCCTTTTTCAATGAGTTCTGAAATAGGATTAATCACACCAAGGGCATTAGAGACATGGTTGCAAAAAATAAGTTTGGTCTTGTCGCTCAGCATTTGGTCGAAGGCCTTCATGTCGAGGATTCCCGATTGAAGCATGGGTATGACTTTCAGTACTGCGCCGGTCTGTTCACAAAGCATTTGCCAAGGAACAATATTAGAATGGTGTTCTAAGGCTGATACAATAAGTTCATCTCCTTCTTTGATGAAATTCTTAAATCCAGAAGCCACTAAATTAATAGCATGTGTTGTACCCGAGGTGAAAATTATTTCATGAGGATGAGCGGCATTAAAATGTGCTTGGATTTTTTTTCGAGACTGCTCATAAGCATCCGTAGCTTCATTAGATAGCGTATGAACCCCTCGGTGAATGTTCGAATTGTAGGTGGCGTAATAATTTGATATAGCCTCTATAACCTGTTTAGGTGTTTGGCTTGTTGCTGCATTATCAAAATATACCAATGGGTACTTGCCGATCTTTCTCTCAAGAATAGGAAAGTCTTTACGGTATTTTTCAACTGGAAAATCAGTTTTATGCATGTGGTTATGTGCTAAAATTCAAAACCAAGACGTACTCCTAATTTGTCGGCAATTTGCTCTTTCACTCTTTTTTGTACGGCCTCAATTTTAACGCTCTCTAATACATCGTTTGCAAAAGCATACATCAACAGCGCCTCAGCTTCTTTTTTAGGTATCCCTCTTGATTGAAGATAGAAAAGCGCGCTTCGGTCTAATTGTCCTATGGTACATCCGTGTGAACACTTGACATCATCTGCAAAAATCTCTAATTGCGGTTTGGTATTCACTGTCGCCTTATCGTCTACAATTAAATTGTTGTTCTGCTGAAAAGCATTCGTTTTTTGAGCGATTTTATCGACTATAATCTTTCCGTTAAACACCCCTGTTGAGCGTCCTGAGAAAATTCCTTTATAATCTTGATGGCTTTCACAATTAGGTTCGGCGTGATGCACTAAGGTGTAGTGGTCAACGTGCTGAGTATCTTCAATAATGGTTGTTCCTTTTAAAACGGAGTCGATGTACGAACCTTTTTGATAGAAATTAAGGTTGTTGCGCACCAACTTTCCTCCGAATGAAAAGGTGTGAACTCGCACCACACTTTTTTCGTGTTGTTCTATAAAGGTGTTGTCGATTAAAGAACTTGTCTTGGTGTCCATTTGAAGTTTGTACATGTCAACTCTCGCGCTCTTGTGCGCAAAAATTTCAGTAACCACATTGGTGAAAACTTCGTTAGTCGTTAAGTTTTGATGGCGTTCTATGATTTGAACCTCAGCATTTTCTTCAGCCACAATTAGGTTTCTAGGCTGAATCATAGATGCGTTGTCTTGTGAAGTGGTCAAATACACGATTTCAACCGGCTTTATAGGCGCTTTACTCTTAGGAATATAAATGTATGCTCCCTCCTTGATAAAAGCAGTGTTCAAGCGGCTCAAAGCGTCTTTAGTGTCTGCTATTTTATCGAAATAATTGTCTATAACGCGCTTGTACTTCTCCTTGGTAATGGCAGAACTCATCAAGCAAATGTCAACCCCATCATGCGTGGTCTCAGACAAAAATGAACTGTATTCTCCATTGACAAAGACGAGCTTGTAGGTGTCCATCTCGTGCAGAAAATACTTCTTGACATTTGTATAATCTAAAACTTCACTTGACTTTGGAAGCAGGTTGTAATTCGTCTTCTTCAAAGATTCTAAAGAAGTGTATTTCCACGCCTCCATTTTCTTGGTGGGAAAGCCCTGTTGGTCAAACATCTTTAAAGCCTCAGCTCTTTTCTGATGCAGAGGTTTGTTGACGTCGACGTTTTGCTCAAATGCAATAAAAGACGAAAGTATATTTTCTTTTAACTCCATGCTTGAACTTATGCTTTAATCCAATCGTATCCTTTGTCTTCTAACTGCAAGGCCAACTCTTTTGTTCCAGATTTTACAATCTTGCCCTGATATAAAACATGAACATAATCAGGTTCGATGTAGTCTAATAATCTCTGGTAATGCGTGATAACAACGGTTGCGTTTTCAGCACTTCTCAATTTGTTGACTCCATTAGCAACAATACGCAGAGCATCGATGTCTAATCCTGAATCTGTCTCGTCTAATATTGCCAGTTTAGGCTCGAGCATCGCCAGTTGAAAGATTTCATTACGCTTTTTCTCTCCTCCAGAAAAGCCTTCATTTAAGCTTCTTGATAAAAACTTTCTGTCGATTTCTAACAGGCTAGACTTCTCTCTAATTTTTGCAAGCATTTCGCTAGCTGGCATTTCTTCAAGCTCTTTAGCTTTTCGAGATTCATTGATGGCCGTCTTGATAAAGTTGGTCACTGATACTCCTGGAATTTCAACAGGATACTGAAAAGACAAAAACAAGCCCATATGAGCTCGCTCTTCTGGTGCCATCTCGATAATATCTTCTCCTTCAAAGCTGATAGACCCTTCTGTTACCTCGTAATCTTCTTTACCGGCAACAACCGAAGCCAATGTACTCTTACCTGAACCATTAGGGCCCATAATTGCGTGAACTTCCCCTGGTTTTACCTCAAGGTTGATCCCTCTTAAAATATCTTTACCGTCAATTGACGCGTGTAAATTCTCAATTTTTAGCATGTGTATTTAGTGCTTGTTTATCCTACTGAGCCCTCAAGGCTTATTTCTAATAATTTTTGTGCTTCTACGGCAAACTCCATCGGAAGTTTATTGAGTACTTCTTTGCTAAAGCCGTTTACAATTAAGGCAATTGCTTTTTCAGTATCTATTCCCCTTTGGTTACAATAGAAAATCTGATCTTCTCCGATTTTACTGGTTGTGGCCTCGTGTTCGATTTGAGCCGTTTTGTTTTTTGCCTCTATGTACGGAAAGGTGTGTGCGCCACATTCATTTCCCATGAGAAGCGAATCGCATTGTGAAAAGTTTCGAGCATTTTGAGCTCTTGCTCCCACTTGAACCAAACCTCGGTACGAATTCTGTGATTTACCGGCAGAAATTCCCTTAGAAATAATGGTACTCTTGGTGTTCTTTCCTAAATGAACCATTTTGGTTCCGGTATCTGCTTGCTGAAAATTATTGGTTACTGCAATGGAATAAAACTCACCAATGGAATTGTCTCCTTTGAGTATACATGAAGGATATTTCCATGTCACAGCAGAGCCTGTTTCGACCTGTGTCCAAGAAATTTTTGCATTCTTCTCGCAAAGACCTCTTTTCGTAACGAAATTGAAAACCCCTCCCTTACCTTCTTTGTCTCCAGGAAACCAATTTTGTACTGTAGAGTATTTGATCTCTGAACCGTCCAATGCGATCAACTCAACAACTGCTGCGTGAAGCTGATTCTCGTCTCTTGAAGGTGCCGTACAGCCCTCGAGATAACTGACGTAACTGTCTTTGTCGGCGATTACTAAAGTTCGCTCAAATTGACCTGTTCCGGCTTGGTTAATTCTGAAATATGTAGATAGTTCCATGGGGCATTTAACCCCTTTTGGGATGTAGCAAAAACTTCCGTCTGAAAAGACCGCCGAATTTAAGGCCGCATAAAAGTTGTCCTTTGGCGGAACTACCGTTCCCAGATACTTTTGAACCAATTCAGGGTGTTCTTTAATCGCCTCGGAGATCGAACAGAAAATGATTCCTTTTTCAGCTAAAGTCTCTTTGAATGTAGTAGCGACAGAAACAGAATCCATCACGACATCAACGGCCACTCCAGCTAATTTTTTTTGCTCATCAAGGGATATTCCCAATCGCTCAAAAGTCGAGAGTAATTCAGGATCAACCTCGTCTAAACTTTCGTATTTGGGTTTATTGTTTGGTGCTGAATAATAGGAAATGTCTTGAAAATCTGGTTTTTCATAAGTGACATTCGGCCAGTCAGGTTCGGTCATTTTTTTCCAAACCTCGAAGGCTTCAAGCCTCCAATGCATCATCCAATCCGGCTCTGACTTTTTCTTTGAAATCGCCATTACCGTTTCTCTACTGAGTCCTTTCGGAAGGGTATCTGCTTCAATGTCAGTGTAAAACCCGTACTCGTATTCTTTGGTCTCTAATTCTTTTTTTAACTCTTCTTCTGTATAAGCCATTTTTTAGATTATAATGAGAAACTCTCTCCACAACCACAGGTGCGCTGTGCGTTGGGGTTATTGAATACAAACCCTTTGCCGTTTAATCCGCCTGAATAGTCAAGTGTGGTGCCAATCAAATACAAAAAGCTTTTTTTATCAACTGCTATTTTGATCTGATTGTCTTCGAAGATTTTATCGGTATCTCTTATTTCTCGATCGAATTTTAATTCATATGACAAGCCACTGCATCCTCCACTTTTAACACCGACACGAACATAATCGCTCTCGGCATTAAAGCCCTCCTCTCTCATCAATGAGATTACTTTGTCTCTTGCCGTAACTGCAACTTTAATCATAATTTATACGTCAAAATTGGCTACAAATATACGTTTTAACTGAGATTTTATATGAATTAAGATCTTTAAAAACGCTTAAAGACGTGTATCAGACACCCTTAGCCTTGAGCATCAATTAAATTTGAAGTATATCGATTACTTTTACCCAAAATTTTAGCGCATGTTCGAAGAACAAAAATCCCCTGCACAAAGTGCGTCTTCTTTAGGTGAATTCAAACTGATTGATGAGCTCACAAAGTCTTTTGAAA
>WTJC01000037.1:60773-67355 GCA_011525015.1 Flavobacteriales bacterium | reverse complement strand
GCGTCTTCTTTAGGTGAATTCAAACTGATTGATGAGCTCACAAAGTCTTTTGAAATCCAACAAAAATCAAGTGTTAAAGGTATTGGAGACGATGCGGCAATTCTCGAACCAGCGCACGAGCAAATTTTGGTCTCTACAGATTTATTGATTGAAGGAGTGCATTTTAATTTGGGATATATGCCGCTTAAGCATTTAGGCTATAAGGCTGTTACGGTAAACCTGTCAGATATCTGCGCCATGAATGCCATCCCTACCCAAATTACCCTTGGAATTGCAGTGTCAAACCGATTTAATCTCGAAGCCTTAAAAGAATTTTATGCAGGCATTGAAACCGCTTGTAAGGCTTATGGAGTTGATCTTGTTGGTGGAGATACCACAAGCTCAACTAAAGGAATGATGATCTCTGTTACTGCTATTGGAAGTGTTGAAAAGGGTAAGGCTTGCCGTCGAGACGGAGCTAAAGAGGGAGACTTAATCGTGGTTAGTGGAGATTTAGGAGCCGCTTATTTAGGATTTCAAATACTAGAGCGCGAGCGTAAAGTTTTCGAAGTAAACGAGCAACACCAGCCCGATTTAGATTTGTACGCCTATTTGGTCGAACGACAACTCAAGCCTGAGGCTCGAAAGGATGTCGTGGAATTGTTAAAACAATTAGAGGTAAATCCGTCATCGATGATCGATATCAGTGATGGTCTGGCTTCAGAAATCAAGCATTTGTGTAAGGAGAGCGCCTTGGGATGTAAAATTTATGAAGACAAAATACCTATTGATCCAACGGTGGTTCGCACTGCGGAAGAATTTAAATTAGATCCTAGTCTCTGTGCTTTGTCGGGTGGAGAAGATTACGAGCTGCTTTTTAGCATTCCTCAGGAAGACTATCCTAAGATTAAAGCCAATCCAAATCTAAGTGTGATCGGTCACTTTACAGGGCCAAATACCGGTTGTTATTTAGTGGGTAGAGATGATAGTATGGCAGAAATCACTGCCCAAGGATGGGATTCGTTTAGGGAGTAATTCGACCTAAACCGCTTTTCTTTCTTCGGTTTCGGTGTACTCGGTAAAGAATATTGTTGATTTCTTTTCGTTCTTCAGAAAGCTCGACCAATTGACCTTCTTCATCAGAAGTGACTTGTTTGTCGCAGTAGGCACACTGAAACTCCTTTAAATGGTAAGTCACCCTTCTTGTTACTACGTATTTATGACCTAACACATTACAGACCAAAGTGCCTATTGGATTTCCTTCTGATTCTAATCTTTTTTTCATTGGTTTCGACTTTCAATAAAAAGATAGTTTTTCATTTCAGAACGCGATAACTCCTTTGATGTATGACAAGAATTAACGACAAAATCCATTTAGGAATTCATGAGGTCTTCAATCTCATCTGCCTCAATAGGAATATTTGCCATGAGGTTTATGGGATCCAAACTCTCGTGAAGCACTACATCGTCTTCAAGACGCACACCAAAGCCCTCTTCAGGAATATAAATTCCTGGTTCAACAGTAAATACCATATTGGCTTTCATGGGTGTTTTGAGAACGCCATAGTCGTGTGTATTAAGGCCTAAATGATGACTTGTGCCGTGCATAAAGTACTTTTTATAGGCAGGATTGTCTTTAGGTTCATTAGCCACATCAGCCTTGTCTAAAAGCCCGAGCTGAAGTAATTCAGCCGTCATGACCTTACCTACTTCACGGTGGTATTCATGCCATAGAACCCCAGGTCGTAGCATTTTTGTCGCCTCATCTTTTACACGCAATACAGCTTGGTAAACTGCCCTTTGACGATCCGTAAATCGACCTGAAACGGGAATGGTTCGGGTCATATCGCTGGAATAATTAGCGTATTCTGCCCCGACATCCATCAAGACCAACTCTCCAGCTTTACACTGATTGTTGTTTTCGATATAGTGCAGAATGTTTGCGTTATTTCCTGAGGCAATTATAGGGGTATAGGCAAAGCCTTTTGATCTGTTTTTAATGAATTCATGTATGAACTCAGCCTCAATCTCGTATTCCCAAACTTCTGGCTTTACAAAGTTCAAGATGCGCCTAAACCCTTTTTCTGTGATATTACAGGCCTTTTGTAGGAGCTCAATTTCGATAGGATCCTTAACTCCTCTTAATTCATTTAAAATAGGAAAGCTCTTTGCGGTTTGATGTGCGGGATATTTGGCCTTCACCTCATTTATAAAACGGTCTTCACGGGTCTGGGTTTCTACAGCCTGTCTGTAATGCTCATTGGTGTTTAAATAAATGGTCTCTGCCTCAGACATCATGTCTGCAAAAACCCTTTGAAAATCACTCAGCCAATATATGGTTTGAACTCCAGAGACTTCTGTAGCCATGGCTTTTGTGAGTTTTGGGCCTTCCCACACTGCGATGTGCGCATTGGTCTCTCTGACGAATAATACTTCTCTGTGGTTTTGATTGAGTGCATCGGGAAAGAGCACTAGAATACTTTCTTCTTGGTCGACACCACTGAGGTAAAAGATGTCTCTGTGCTGTTCAAAATTAAGGGTGCTGTCAGCCCCTACAGGGTAGATATCATTGGAATTGAATACAGCTATGCTCTTTGGGCGCATTTGGCCCATAAAACGCTGCCTATTATCAATAAAAAGTCGGTTAGAAATTAAATCGTATTTCATATACAAGCTGTTTGCATATAAAAGTACAGTTTTTGTCTTCTAACCGACTTGTTGATCTTATTTTTTTAAACCGTTACTGATATACTCGTACGTAATCAACAACCATTTGATCAGATGTAAAGTTTGGATCGACTAAACCTCCTAAGGTTCCTCCCATCGCCACATTTAATATCAAGAAGAAATCACTGTTGAAAGGCAGTTCACTTACGTTGGTTACCCTGTGATAAATTTCGTTATCCGCTGCAAAAATAATTTCATCTTGTCTCCACTCTACCGTGTAAACGTGATACTCTTCAGAATTTTCAATAGTTCTAGAAGCCGTTATAAAAGAAGGTCCTGTTCCTGAACTGTTTGGAAAATGCACCGTAGCACCAACACCTGTCTTGTCTTGACCGGTTTGCTCCATGATGTCAATTTCACCACAACTAGGCCAACCGACTTGATCGAAGTTAGCTCCTAGCATCCATAGTGCAGGCCATGTACCCTGACTTACCGGCAACTTGGCTTTGATGTCAACGCGCCCGTAGGTGAATTCAAAAAGGTTCTCAGATTTAATTCTTGCCGAGGTGTATGAATTCTGACCTGTTGCGCCAAAATCAAAGAAGAGTACAATTCTATCATAGTTTCCTTCTGGTGCGTTACTGAAGTCATATGTCAAGGTCTCCCATCCGTTTTCAACAGTAGTAAACTGATCTACTTCGTAAAACACAGAAGGACTTCCGTCATTAAGTGGTGGCGAAGTTGAATCTTCGATTTTCAGTTTAACAACCGCATCTACTTTAGGAGAATAGGTCTGCATACTCACGATAGGCGTTGCCTGAAAATCAATTGGTCCACTTGCTTCAAAGAAAATACCTGCCCAAACTTCAGCTTGTGCTGGCTTGTCTAATCGCCCTGTATTTGAGCTTCCATTGGCTGCTCCAACATCTGGATTAGAAGCTATGGTTGCACTTGCGCCTCCAAAACCTCCAAAACTAACTGAACCTTCAAAATCTTCTAAAGTAGTAGAATTGGTTTGTCCGCTATTAGAAAGTGTGATGTTGTCAAAGTAATAACTCGCATCACCAACTTCGTTTATCAAAGAGGTTATGATGAGCTCTCCGTTTTCAACTTTGATGTTTTCAGGTGAATTGGTGTACGCCTGTAATTCTTGATTTCCCCAACCGTTGTTAGAACCTAAGTCGTAACCCCAGTTTTGTGGGTTTGGCGCCCCATCAACATCAAACTCATCTGCCCAAACTAAAGAATTGAACTGAGTAGTGAGCTCTTGGTAATCATCAACGATGTCTCCCTCAGGTACAAAACTGTAATACCATGCTAAAGGCGCGTCTCCGTTGTAAGGACTTGATATTCCTCTTACGGTAAGCTTGTCTTCATTGAGCTCTAAGATTTCGTACTCTCCTGAAAGAATCGCCCAGTAACTCATAAAGCCTTGGCCTAAATCAAGCATGCGCTCACCCGCTTCTCCATCGAGAATGGTAAAACTGTCTTGAAATGTTGCAAAGGTTGTGATGTCTCTACACTCGTCCTCGTATTGCTGAGGAGAAGCATCTGGAAAGAATCGATTCACCTCTGTCCAGTTCATAAAGGTCAAGCCATCAGTTCCTGGATCAAGGGTAAATGAATAGTTGCCTATTTCGTCGTAAGAAAAGATAAGCACATCATCATACAAACAAGGGTTCAACTGATTTGGGCTTGCACTAAAGTATTCTGGAAAACGATTGGTCAACGGACCTACTCCAAAGTGGCCTGGATTTGTTCTATCCCAAACCCATCTCTTGGTTCCAGTACCTGCGATCTGAGCTAAGGTGGTTGCGTCAATCTGAAGTTTTACATCTAAATCAATTTCTACACTTCTGCTTGAGCTTAATCCACCTGGACCGTATGCCACAACCCCTATGTTTTTGGAATACACTCCTGATTGAGTATATCTATAGGAAGCTGTTTCTCCAGGGTTCAATACCACCGGATTGTCTTCAGTGAAATAAACATGATAATAAAGCACCCCTTCACCAAAAGGTGTAATCGTAACTCGACCTGATTGGTCTTGAGACACATTAACCTCAACATTGATATTGGATGGTGCAACTAGCTGACTTAGCACTGGCTCGTCGGGTTGACAAGCCAGTAAAGTCATTGCTAACAAAAGTGTAAGTAATTTAAATCTTGTGAAAAACTTCATGTGTTATTACTCGTTATAGAAATATAAGTTATCTACATATAATGTGATTGTTCCTGCTACCATATTGTCAAACAATATTTGAGTAACTGCAGAACGATCAAATGCAAAATCATCTAATGCAATGTCTACACCTATCCATTGACCTTGAGCTACTCCTGTAGTCTCAATATCTTCTTGAACTGGATCTGTAGTAGTGTTTACTAATTTTAATCCTATCGTTTCTCCATCAGCTGACCAATAATCAAAATGAACGTGAGTCATTGATGTCAAATCTGTTGGATTCCCGTAATCCGTTACGATACCAGTGAAATCTAAATCAAAATATTTGATGGTGTTGTTGCCTTCGATTTGAACTTCTTCAAATCCAGATCCTGACCATGACGTTGGTAATTCAGAAACCGTAGTAGGAGTATAGGCATCACTGTAAATAGAAATTACATTAGCCGCGTCACGAGTTGGTGTTGGGGCTGCGGTAGTTGGTGCAGTGTTTCCACCTCCTCCATTACCATCGGCATAAAAATACAGGTTGTCAACGTATAGTGTGATTGTTCCTGCTACCATATTATCAAACAATATTTGAGTAACTGCAGAACGATCAAATGCAAAATCATCTAATGCAATGTCTACACCTATCCATTGACCTTGAGCTACTCCTGTAGTCTCAATATCTTCTTGAACTGGATCTGTAGTAGTGTTTACTAATTTTAATCCTATCGTTTCTCCATCAGCTGACCAATAATCAAAATGAACGTGAGTCATTGATGTCAAATCTGTTGGATTCCCGTAATCCGTTACGATACCAGTGAAATCTAAATCAAAATATTTGATGGTGTTGTTGCCTTCGATTTGAACTTCTTCAAATCCAGATCCTGACCATGACGTTGGTAATTCAGAAACCGTAGTAGGAGTATAGGCATCACTATAGATTGAAATTACGTCTGCTGCGTCACGAGTTGGTGTTGGAGCTGCAGTAGTTGGTGCATCTCCTCCAGTAGCTTCAGCATAGAAATAAAGGTTATCCATATACAAGGTGATATTACCTGCTGGAATATTATCAAATAGAATTTGAGTCACTTGTGAGCGATCAAATGCAAAATCATCTAATGCAATATCAACGCTTACCCATTCATTCTTTGTAGTAACTCTAGTTTCAATGTCCTCTTGACTTATAACTGTATTTACTAGTTTTAATCCGATTTCTTCTCCATCAGCAGTCCAATAGTCGAAATGAACGTGCGTCATGCCTGTTAAGTCTGTTGGATTGTTATAATCAGTTACAATTCCTGTAAAATCAAGACCAGCATATTTAACTGTGTTGTTTCCAGCAATTTGAACTTCTTCATATCCTGAAGAAGACCATGATGTTGGGAATTCAGTCACTGTGATTGGTGTGTATGCATCACTATAAATGGCAATAACATCAGCAGCATCTTGTGTTGGAGTTGGCGCAGCCGTGGTTGGCGCATCATTTCCACCGCCGCCACCGCCGCCATCAGCAGTAACTTCAATATTATCAAAGTAGAAAGTTTCTCCTCCACCGTTTGTTCCAAAGTCTGGGAAGATTACAACGGCATCATAGGTAGTCGTAGTGGCAAATCCACCTGCAGCACCTGTCATATCAAAATAAAGTGTTTCCCACATATTAGCTTGAGTAGTCGATACACTTACTTCTGCGAAGGTTGAAGCTCCATTTCCAGTATTTGTGCTTGAATCTTCAAGTTTCAATAAGATTGGTGTACCTGCTCTTGGTGACC
>WTJC01000037.1:56122-60673 GCA_011525015.1 Flavobacteriales bacterium | reverse complement strand
TTTGTGCTTGAATCTTCAAGTTTCAATAAGATTGGTGTACCTGCTCTTGGTGACCATACATCCATTTTAACGGTCGTTCCAGCCGACCAATCAATTGCTCCATCAAGGTTTAAGAAAGCACCAGCCCAAACTTCTGCACCAGCAGTCTTTGTTATTGCTGTAACATGTTGAGTAGGGTTCCCGTTATCGTCAGGATTGAGAACAACCTCAGCTGGGTCTACGCCTCCAAATGTTCCCCAAGTGTAATCTTCAATATCACCATTTTCAAAACCTAATGGTAATTGAGGTCTTTCTTTACTTGCACCTTCAACTAATTCGATATCATCGAAATAGTATGTCGTATCATCTCCTGCGTTCCCAAAATCAAAGAATATAATGACTTTGTTATAAGAAATTTCAGGATTGATTTGAGCAGCAAAGTTGAATGATAAAGTTTCCCAAGCACTTGCGTTTTCAGTTGTGGCATCAACTTCAATTGCATTTGGTGGGTCATTGCTGTCTTCTAATTTCATTTTTACTGTACCTCCAGCTTTTGGAGACCAGGCCTTCATTTGAATAGTGTTTCCTTGTGTAAAGTCAATAGCACTTCCTAAAGTAATGATTGATCCTGCATATACCTCTGATCCTGCAGTCTTTAGAATTGACCCGACTTTGGCACTTTCGTTTTCTTGTGTAATGTCAGGATTGTCTATTACTGAGGCGAAATTCCCTGCAAAATCAGTAAACTCATATGCAACAGTAGCATCTTCGAAATCAACAGGTAATTCAATAGATCCTGTTGGTCCTGTAATTGAAACAGTCTCTGTCGCTTCAGAAGTAGCAGCTCCAGCTCCTTTAGCTGTAACTGTAATGGTGTAATCACCAGCTTCAGCATACTCGTAAGTCGCTGATTCACCTGCCAAAATACTTTGTACATCTGCACCTTCAACGCCAAAGTCTACATCAAACATAGACGCATTGTCTGCAGTTGGTGTAACTGTAACTTCGAACAAGTTGGTTTCAGAAATTGTTGCATTCACTGCAAGATTAGCAGGAGCTGCAAAAGTAACATTGACTTGTTTTGTGATTTCTGTGGTTAAACCTGTTGATCCAACAGCCACTACTCTTAAGGTATAGTCACCTTCTTCGTAGGTGTGTGTAGCACTTGAACCTGGGTTTACTGTAGTTGGAGCTGTAGTTGCATCTCCCCAATAAAGGTCGAATCTACTTGCACCATCTGCAGTTGGAGTGACTGTTACGTCACCTGAGTTGTCTGTTGAAACTACGACTGTAGCAGCAACATTACTTGGAGGCATCACCTCTGGTTCTGGCTCCTCGTCTTTTTCACAACTCACTAAAACTACGGCCATTAGGGCCATAAAAGCTAATAATTTCTTAGTTGTATTCATCTTCTTTTAAAAATTAATTAGTAGTTATATTATTAATATCCTGGGTTTTGAGACCAACGGTTACCCGCCAGTTCAATTTCTATATTTGGAATGGGAAACAACTCGTGTTTTCCAGTTACAAATCCTGTGATTTCGCTTGCTGCTCTTTGGGTTCTCACCAAGTCAAAGAAGTGGTGACCTTCACCCATAAGCTCTAGCCTGCGCTCTTGATAAATGACCTCTGTTAAGGCCTGACCTGTTTCAGCTACCGAAGTAAGTCCTGCTCTACCGCGAACTCTGTTCAAATAAACTTGTGCTCTTGTGTCGCTAATTTGTCCTCTATTCAAAGCTTCTGCAGCCATGAGTAAAACATCTGCAAAGCGAATAGAACGGTAGTTATTTGGATTGGTCAAATTCGCATCTGGAGTGTTTAAATCTCCTTGACGCGCTAAATATTTTCTGTTGTAGTATCCAGTGTGCTCAAATCCAACATCGTATGAAACGTCAGTATTGGCATTAGCCCAAGCCTCGATGTCGAGAATGGCTACATCTCTTCTCAGGTCTTGCGGCTCAAATGCTTGATAAGCTTCTTCGGTTGGTACATTGAAACTAAACCCTGATTCGAAAACCGGGCCGGAATAGTTTCGAATTCCATTAAATCCTACAGCAATGTTACCTTCTGAACATTGTAAACATCCGAAACCTGCTCCTTCTTCGTCAGTGTACTGCACTTCAAAAACAGACTCTATGGTGTTCTCGTTATCATTTTCGAAAAGGGTACTGTAATCTCCAACTAAATCGTAGGCTCCAGAATTGATTACCTCTTCAAGTGCAGTTGCGGCAGCTTCAAACTCCCCTTGATATAAATGTATTTTTCCTAAAAGGGCTAAGGCCGCTCCTTTGGTCACTCTTCCTGCTTCAGCAGCAACAGTTGGTAAAACCTGTGCTCCTTGAGCAAGATCGACTTCAAGCTGAGCATAAATCTCTTCCTTTGGTGTGCGGTCTATGACGTATTGGTCTCCAAATTGAATGCGCTGATCTAATGCAAATGGAACATCTCCAAACCATTTGATCAATTCAAAATAATAGTATGCTCTTAAAAAGCGGGCCTCTGCCAAAATCACTTCTTTTTCAGCAAAATCAATATTGTCTTTAAACTCTAAGATAAAATTAGCGCGGTTGATTCCTGCGTACATCCAAGACCATATGTCTCTCAATTGTTGATTCACTGGGGTGTGAATCATATCGTCGATTTCTTGAATTCCAGGAACGTCTGTTGCTGACTCCCCTCCGGCTAATGTGTTGTTAGAAGCGATTTCTCCAAGCATGACGTTGATGTATGTGGCCTGCAATAAGTCGTAGGCCGCAATCAATGCTGACTGATAATCTTCTGGTGAATTAAAGAAGCTTTCAGAGTCTTGGTCAAAAGAATCTACATTGACAAAATCGTCTGAACAGGCTAAGAGAACTGGAAATAATATGAGTGCTATATACTTTTTCATTGCCATTACATTTTTAGGTTTAATCCAAGTAATACAGTTCGAGGAACTGGATAAAATCCAAAATCAATTCCTCCTCCGATTGGCGCGCCAGAGCTTGCCGATGGATCGAATCCTCTATACTTTGTAAATGTGAATAAATTGTTTCCTGAGAGGTATAATCGAAGTTTAGTCAAACCGAGTTTGTCAAGCGTTTCTGGTTTGAATGAGTATCCGATTTGTGCATTTTGTAAACGCAAGAACGAAGCGTCTTCGACAAAATAATCTGAGAATAAAGCGTTCGAAGAGGCGCCAACTGTAAGTCTAGGGTCTGTAGTGCTACTGCCTTCACCGGTCCAGCGATTGATGGCATAAACAGACTTGTTGACTAAGGGTTGGTTTCGCTCGTAGTTTCTTACCATTTCGTTTCCTACAGAAGCAAAAGCGTAAGCGCTTAAATCAAATTGCTTGTAAGTCATGTTGAGATTGAACCCTGCCGTAAATTCTGGGATTGGGTCTCCGATGTATGTTCTATCGTTACTGTCAATAATTCCGTCTTCATTTAAATCCACATAACGCAAGTCTCCAACTGATGCGTTGAGCTGGTCAGCATGAGCCTCTAATTCTTGAGTGTTTTGGAAAATTCCATCCGTCTTTAAACCAAAGAAATATCCGATCGGAAATCCTGCCTCCATTCGAGAAGGTGGTTCAAGTCCTACACCAAAAGATCCGCCCTGTAAAAAGCCAACTCCGTTGTTAACTGAGATTACATCGTTGGTTAAAACGGTAGCATTCGCGTTGGCAGAAAGACTGAAGTCGTCGTTGTCGAAAAACTGATATCCCAAAACAAATTCGAAACCGCTGTTCTCAATGATTCCTGCATTTACAACAGGTGGTTGAGCTCCAGGACCTGTGGCTCCTAAAATTCCCGATACTGGGGGTTGTAATAATAATCCGCTGGTTTGCTTGATGAAATAATCAAAGGTAAAATCAAGGCTGTTATTAAAGAATTTAAAGTCTGCTCCCACATTCAAGGTTTCTTGCTCTTCCCATTGAATCTCAGGGTTAGGAAGAACTCCAATGGCTTGACCAAACTGAAGTGTATTTCCTAAAACATAAGCTCCTTCACCATTTAAAATGGCTCTAAAAGCGTTTCCTGCGATTCTGTCGTTTCCTAAAATTCCATAACTCGCTCTTAGTTTCGCAAAAGAGACAAGGTCGGTTGCCTTGAATGAACTATCACTTTTAAGAATGTATCCCAAAGAAAGCGATGGGAAATACCCAAAGCGGTTGTTAGGCCCAAATTTTGTTGAACCGTCTCTTCTGATAACTCCAGAGAATAATAAACGCTCTTTGTAGTTGTATTGTACCCTTGCGAAGTAGGATAATAATCGCTCGTCGAACCTTCCGCTCAATCCGCTTTCGACCAGTGAATTTCTCAATTCATCAGCGTTGGCCAAGTCTGCATTTTCGAAAGTGATGTCAGTGGCATTAAAGAATCCTTGGTTTCCACCTGAGAATTGACCTCTGGTTGCAAAAATACTTGTACCTAATGTGAATTGTAGCTCGTGATCACTGAAAAGCTTTTTGTAATTCACGAAAGCATCTATGGTATAGTCTCTAAAAATATCCTTACTCTGAGTGAGGGATATTCTTGAGGTATTGTTAAACACTTTACCCGAACCGTAGAATACTAATGGTGAAAA
>WTJC01000037.1:53320-56022 GCA_011525015.1 Flavobacteriales bacterium | reverse complement strand
ATTCTCTAAAATGTCGTATTGGTAGTTGATTCTGGCTGTGATTCTTTGGAAGCTCGATTTGTCTAACCCCACAATACCTTGCTGGTCTAAGTAAGAAAGTCCAAATGAATAGGCAGATTTTTCAGTACCTCCAGAAGCCGTTAAGGCGTGATTGTGTGTAGGGGCAAATTCAAAAACCTCATCTTGCCAATCAGTACCTGTTCCAATCGCAGAAAAGTCGGTGAATGCTGGCGCCTGTCCGTCAGCGATGTACGCCTCATTTAATAGGTATGCATATTCAAATCCGTTGAGCACGCCAATTTTTCGCGTTGTGTTTTGAATTCCCGCATAAGAATCGAGTGATATGTTGAGCTTGGTGTTTTTGCGACCCGTTTTTGTCGTAATTAATATTACCCCGTTTGCCGCACGAACTCCATATATACCAGCAGTAGCATCTTTTAAGATGTTCATGCTTTGAATATCTGAAGGGTTTAAAACACTCAAATCTTCAATGACGTTTCCATCGACCAAGATTAAAGGCCTGTTGTCTCCATTTGTAGTAATCCCTCTGATTCGAATGTTGAGTCCGCTACCTGGAGAACCCGATTGAGAAGTAATATCAACCCCAGCGACTTGACCTTGTATGGCTTGTTCTAGACGCGTTGGATTTAATTCTTCGATTTGCGCCTCTCCTACAACAGCAACGGCACCGGTTAATTCTTTTTTACGCTGAACCCCGTATCCAACTACAACTACCTCATCTAAGGCAGCTACATCTTCTTGCAAGGAAATCTCAACTTCTAAATCACCGTAAACTTTTAATTCCTGATCGCGATAACCTAAATAGGCAAAAATCAAGACATCGGTGTCTTTCAAATCTTCGATAGAAAACAATCCGTCAAAATCTGCAGACACTCCACGTTGCGTTCCTTTAACAACGACACTAACTCCAGGTAATGGTTCATTTGTGTTTGCATCTCTTACAACTCCAGAAACCGTAAAGTTCTGTGCTTGCAAAAAACTTAAACAAAACAAACTTAAAACCAGAAAAACATTCTTCATTCGTGGATACTTTGAGTAATATCCAATATTATTAAGTAAAAAATGAGAATTAAAGAATCTCTACCCTACAAATTCTATACATCTGCAATGCGGGGCATTGAAGAGTTAGTGAAAGCCTCTATTTTTAAGAGATTTAGCTGATATTGTAGCGTAGGATTTTTTTATTTGTAGTGGTAATGTAGGGGTGTTGTGTTAAAATCAAGCCCCTATTTAAGGTTCATGATGTAGTCTGTAAGGCTTTGTTCGTGGGCTAAGTCCAATTTTTTGCGCAATCTGTAGCGTTTAACTTCTACGCTCTTTGTAGAGATGTTTAAGAGTTGAGCAATCTCTTTTGAGCTTAAATTCAAGCGTAAATAGGTACACAAGCGAAGGTCGTTATGGGTCAGATTATCGTGTTTTTCATGTAGTGCTTTCATAAAATCTTTGTCGACATTGTTGAAGGCAGATTTTAATAATTCCCAGTCGTCTTCTTTTTCAATATTTGCATCAATCAAGCGCAAAACATTTGCAACATCCGTTTTGGTGGTTACATTTTTAAGCGCATCCTTAATTTGATTGAGCAGCTCGTTCTTTTTAACCAAACTCAAAGTTGAATTGGCCAGTTCTTTTCCTTTGGATTTTATTTCTTGGTTGAGTTTTTCGTTTTTAAGCGCAGTAATCTGTTGCTGTTTTTTATCGAGCAAATCTTTTTGAATGCGTTTATAATACCATCTATAGATGAATTGGGATCCTGCAATGAGCAAGATTACAATGGCGAGTATTAGAATTCTTGCACCGGCAGTATCGATCCAGCTTGGCACAATATCAAATCCTAATTCACTGTAGGTATTGTCTTCTTGATTGACCATTTGAATTTGTAGTCGATAGTTGCCAGTTGCCAAATTTTGTATTCGGAGCTCCTCTGACGTCAACTTCATCCATTGGGTTGAGTCTTTGCCGACTATTCTATACCTAAAGTCTTTGTTGGCATACTTGTCGTATTTCTTATGTGCTAAAACCAATGAAAATGTAGCATTGTCTTGAATGAACTCTGGAGTTTGACTTAAATTTAAAAGGCTGTCTTTGTCTACCAAATTGTGCTTGATTGCTTGCACATAGTTCAAGTCTCTAAATTGGTCTTGATTCAAATCGTTATCCTCTGATAAAACGGCAAAGCCTCGATTAAGCCCAATGAGGTACGTTCCATCAGAAAGCTTAGAAGCATTTTCAAAGCCTTTTAAATTGAGGTTGTTCACTATGGTGTTGGTGAGCGAAAAGGCCTCATATTTAATTTCATTTTCAAGCAGACCGTTTGAAATTAACCGCAGACCTCGCTGATCAAAATAACTTAGGTTTTGAGCTTCATCTACCCAAACCAGGCTGTTTCTGATATTGTCTGCTTCGAATAATATGGGCTGTAAATCCTCATCGACAAACAAACGGTTGGTGTCAGGAATATAGCGATAGACTGCATTTTCGGTAATGTATTTGATTTCGTCATTCCATTTTACAATACAGGTATTATACCCCAAACGGCCGATGTCTATAATATTGGTGACTCTGCTGTAGTTTTCGTCAAGTACTAAGCGTTTTAATCCTTGAAATTCGTGATTGATGATAATTTCATTAGGAGCTATCCATTCTAAAAATCGTGTAGAAATATCAAAACCTTCAATAGCGTT
>WTJC01000037.1:45058-53220 GCA_011525015.1 Flavobacteriales bacterium | reverse complement strand
TTGGTCGCCAAATAACGGTAGTTCTTAAAGTCAATAGCTTTATAGACAGCTCCTAACTGAGAAGCTGAATCTTGATACTCTAATATCTTAGACCCGAAATCTATACGACTAACTCCATAATTTAAGGCCAGCCACAGACCAGATTGATTGTCGCTAAAGGAATTTAAAACGGTATTGTCTTGCAAGCCATTAGATCGATTAAAATTAGAAACCGATTTAGTATTTAAATCAACGCGTATTAAACCTTCATCTACAGAGCCCAAGTTTAAAATGCCCTTATCATTGTCATAGTTGACGTTAAATAAAGCGTTACTCGGTATAGTACTGAGCAAAGAGCGGTTTGACATCCATTGATTCGCTCTAAGTTGAAAGACTTCGGCAGACTGATTAATGGCAAAAATTTGATCTTCAAAATCAAAAAGACCGAGAATAACCCCGACTTCTGACGATACATTAGTGTACAATTGTTTTTTGCCGTCTCTTATGTAAAACAGCCCTTCATCGGTCTGAAAAACAATATTTGAATCGATCAAAAACAGCAAGCCTCTGTCGAAGGAAGCCTCTATCCAATCTACAGAAGAAGTGTTGGGGTTATAGATATAAACTCTGTCTAAAGATCTAAATATGATGGAGCCGTAAAATGATTTGACATCCCAAAACTGTTCGTCGGCTTTAAGATTAATGCTATTGTTTTCAACGATTGAAGTGTATTCTAATTGTCCTTGTGGATTCGCTTTCCAGTACCCGAAATCCATATAGGCGCCGGCGTAGACCAACTCCTCTGCAGCCAATAAGGATCGTATCTGTGAACCATTAGCAGAAGGGTATTCATTCCAATTGACACCGTCGAACTCAATGAGCTTGTTATCACTGGCGGTATAAATCTTATTGTTAGCCCCTTGAACAATTGACCAGTTCTGTGGATTAAGCGGTAACGATGTTGGGCTGTAGTTTTGAACGGGTACTACTGTTTGTCCCTGAAGGGGAAACACAAAAAATACCGTGAGCACTAAAGAATAGACTACTGCTTTACTATTGATATAAGATTTATACATCTTGAGCTTTTACTTTGGAGATAAATTTGAATTCTTATCTTTAAAAACTACTAATTTAAGACATATATGAAAAAGCTAATAACTTGTTTCGCCCTTGCTTGTATAGGTGTTTTAGTGGCACAACAAAACCCTACATCAGGTGAGGATCTCCTCAATTCAATTCAAGCCAAAGCCCAATACTTAAACTCCTCTAAGTTTAAGAGCTTATCCTTTGAAAACATTGGCCCGAGCATCATGAGTGGCCGTGTTGTAGACTTGGCAGTAAATGAAAATGACCCTACAGAATTCTATGTGGCCTACGCTACTGCAGGTGTATGGCATACTACAGATAACGGTATATCTTTCAATCCAATCTTTGATAATGCCCCTACACAAAATGTTGGGGATATTGCCGTGCATTGGGAGAGCAGAACAATCTACGTCGGAACAGGAGAAAACAATTCTTCACGATCATCATATGCCGGAACTGGCCTCTATAAATCAACCGATAATGGTGAAAATTGGTCTTATTTAGGTTTAGAGGACTCCCATCATATTGGGCGAATTGTCGTAAATCCCGAAAATGCTGAGCATATTGTGGTTGGTTCTGTTGGCCATTTATACTCTAACAATCCAAATCGAGGAGTCTTTAGTTCAACTAATGGCGGTGCAGATTGGATGCAAACCTTGTACGTCAACGACTCGACTGGAATCATTGACCTTGCCCATGCTCCTGAAGATTTCAATGTTATGTATGCAGCGAGTTGGCAAAAAGACCGAAAAGCTTGGAATTTTGACGGAAGTGGATCGGGGTCTGGAATTTACAAGAGTACAGATGCTGGTTCTACATGGACGCTAATTACTACTGAAGAAAGCGGCTTTCCTACTGGAGCTGGGGTTGGTAGAATTGGCTTAGCCGTTACCGACGCCAATACCGTTTTTGCCGTTCACGATTCTCAATTTAGAAGGCCAAAAGCCGAAGAGCAAGAAACGACGAGTTCTTCGTTGGAAAAGGATGATTTCAAAAGCATGTCTAAGGCTGATTTCTTAGCACTTGACGATAAAAAACTCAACGCTTTTTTACGTCAAAATAGATTTCCTGCAACCTACAAGGCTGCAAGTGTCAAGCAAATGGTAAAAGGCGGTAAGGCCAGCCCTAAGGACGTTGCTCTATTTCTTGAAGATGCAAATTCGATGTTGTTTGACACCCCTGTAGTTGGAGCAGAGTTGTATAAGTCTACCGACGGCGGAACGACTTTTACGAAAACGCATGAAGATTATTTAGACGGTCTGTTTTTTAGTTACGGCTATTATTTTGCTCAAGTAACCGTAGACCCTTCTAATACAGATAAGATTTACTTAGCGGGTGTGCCGATTATAAGAAGCGATGACGGAGGTAAAACCTTTTCTGCCATTGGCAAAGAGAATGTGCATTCAGATCATCATGCCATTTGGGTCAACCCAAATAAATCTGGACATATCATTAATGGAAATGACGGAGGGGTGAACATTACCTATAACGACGGTGAAGATTGGATGATTGCCAATACTCCCGCTGTCGGTCAATTCTATGCCATCAATGTTGACCACCAAAAACCTTATCAGGTATACGGAGGATTACAGGACAATGGAGTGTGGAAGGCGCAGCATAACAGCCCAGCAAATCGCAGGTGGCTAAGTGAAGGGCAAAACCCTTGGAAACGCATCATGGGAGGAGATGGAATGCAGGTTCAAATCGACAATAGAGACGCTAACATCGTATATACTGGTCTTCAATTTGGAAACTACTATCGACTCAATTTAGCTGATAATTCAAGAAAGTTTATCACCCCAAAACACAGCCTGGGAGAATCTCCATATCGCTTCAATTGGCAAACTCCTATTTTACTCTCAAGTCACAATCAAGATGTGCTCTATATGGGTAGTAATAAACTGCACCGATCTATGAATCAAGGGGACAATTGGACCAATTTATCTGAAGATTTAACTGCAGGGGGAAGAAAAGGAAATGTGGCTTTTGGAACGCTGACCACTATAAGTGAGTCTGTTTTTGATTTTGGAACCATTTATACGGGTAGTGATGACGGTCTTGTTCAGCTCACCCGTGATGGCGGAAAAAACTGGAGCCTGCTCTCTGAAAACCTCCCTCAAAACCTCTGGGTGAGCAGAGTAGCTGCTTCAAAACACAGCCCCTCAAGAGTATACTTAACGTTAAATGGATATCGATGGGATGACTTTAGTGTTTACGCTTATGTCAGTGAAGATTATGGAAGTACTTGGAAACAAATTGCACAGAACATTCCGATGTCTCCTGCGAACGTAATACTCGAAGACCCACACAATGAATCAGTGTTATTTATCGGCACAGATAACGGCGTTTATGTGTCTGTTGATCGCGGAGCCTCATGGGAAAGTTTACAGCAAGGTATTCCTGAAGTCGCAGTTCACGACTTGGTCATTCAACCGGAAGCCAAAGATTTATTGGTTGGAACGCACGGAAGAAGTATCTACAGACTCAATATTGAACACATTGAGGCACTTAATTCAAGCATAATGAATAAGAATGTTCATTTCTTTAAGGTAAACCCTGTCAAATCTAACAGAAGGTGGGGAATGAGCTGGTCGACCTGGTCAGAAGCCTATGTTCCGAGCATTGACATTCCTGTTTACCTCAAAAACGCATCTACTTATGTAGTTAGTCTAAAGGATAAGGACGGCGTAGAATTAATGCAAGACGCGCTGGATTTGGGTGCTGGATTGCACTATTTAAAATACGACCTCAGCCTATCCGAAAAAGGCATTCAAAATTACGAATCAGCTAAGGGTAAAAAACCCGCAAAAGCTTCAAACGGAATGTCTTTTCTTTCTAAAGGAACTTACACCTACAGCATTGTTTCACCCGATGGTGTGACTTCATCCACTGAAATCAAGGTGGAGTAAACGTTAAACAAAATCCGCTTTTCACAGGCGGATTTTGCTTTTTCACTTCAGCTACTATTGTTGCCAAGGATGGTTTTTTCGCTAAAATGCAATCGATTCTGCATTAAATAAAGTACCCGGCTTTTCATTTTTTTTGATATTTTCTATTTAAGTATTTGATAATCAATTATTTGATAGATTATTTAGAATAAAACTATACAGATTTTATTTTAAGCCTCAACGTTGCTTAAAACCTTGTTGGGGTTTACATTTGTTGTGGTTTTAATCAATTAATTGACAACAATTATGTTTAAGTCTTCTTTGTTAAGAAAGATTGTTATGGCTTTGTCGGGATTATTTTTAATCTCTTTTTTAAGTCTGCACTTCGCGATTAATCTCGCCTCTGTTTTTTCAGAAGAAATTTACAATCAATGGTCTCATTTTATGGGCTACAATGGTTTGGTGCAATTTGTACTTCAGCCTGTTTTGATCGCTGGTGTTATCGTTCACTTTGTGATGGGTTTTGTGCTTGAAATTCAAAACAACAAAGCACGAGGTACTGTGAATTATAAAGTAAGTGGAAAATCAAAAAATAGCAGTTGGATTTCCAGAAATATGATCATTTCAGGAGCGGTAATTCTCGCTTTTATTGGTCTTCACATGTACGACTTCTGGGTACACGAAATGAGTTATAAATACATTGAGCAATTACCTGTAGATGAGGAGCGCTACTACGCCTATACCGTACTTAAATTCGCGACGATTGAACGCACCGCAATTTATGTCTTGGCATTTTTTCTACTGGCCCTGCACTTGTTGCACGGATTCGCCTCTTCGATACAAACACTTGGATTAGATAATAAACTCGGTAAGGCTTTAAAATCATTCGCGACCTTATTTTCGATAGGGATTCCAGCAGGTTTCGCCTTTATCGCCTTGTTTCACCACCTTAATCAATTTTAAACATGGCAACATTAGATTCAAAAATTCCAGCGGGTCCTTTGGCCGAAAAGTGGAATAAACATAAAGATCAAATCAACTTAGTCAATCCTGCCAACAAAAGAAATATTGATATCATCGTCGTTGGAACAGGTCTAGCAGGCGCCTCTGCTTCTGCTACTTTGGCTGAGCTCGGCTACAACGTAAAAACCTTTTGTTATCAAGACTCGCCTCGAAGAGCGCACTCAATTGCTGCCCAAGGAGGGGTGAACGCCGCAAAGAATTACCAAGGAGACGGAGATAGTGTTTACCGGTTGTTTTATGACACCATCAAAGGAGGAGACTATCGTTCGAGAGAGGCCAATGTTTACCGACTTGCCCAAGTCTCAACAAATATCATCGATCAATGTGTGGCTCAAGGGGTTCCTTTCGCCAGAGAATACGGCGGACTTTTGGACAACCGCTCTTTTGGAGGAGTACAGGTTTCAAGAACTTTTTATGCCAAAGGTCAAACCGGCCAGCAGCTGTTATTAGGTGCTTATTCTGCAATGAATCGCCAGATTCAGAGGGGAAAAATTCAATCCTTCACCCGTCATGAAATGCTTGATTTGGTGCTAGTAGACGGTAAAGCCAGGGGTATTATTGCTAGGGATTTGGTCAGCGGAAAATTAGAACGCCATGCTGCTCACGCGGTAGTTTTAGCCACTGGAGGATATGGAAATCTATTCTACCTCTCCACCTATTGTATGGGGGCTAATGTGACTGCAGCTTGGAGAGCTCACAAAAAGGGCGCTTATTTTGCAAACCCTTGTTACACTCAAATTCACCCTACTTGTATTCCTGTTTCTGGAGATCATCAGTCAAAGCTGACGCTAATGTCTGAATCACTTAGAAACGACGGAAGAATTTGGGTTCCGAAAAAAATAGAAGATGCTCAGGCCATTCGTGAAGGCAAATTAAAGCCCACACAAATCGCAGAAGAAGACAGGGATTATTATTTAGAACGTCGTTACCCGGCTTTCGGAAATTTAGTGCCTAGAGATGTAGCCTCAAGGGCAGCCAAAGAGCGTTGTGATGCGGGCTATGGCGTCAATAAAACTGGTGAAGCGGTATACTTAGATTTTGATGCAGCCATTATGCGTTACGGACGTGAAAAGGCAAACACTTCTGGTCGAAAAGACGCAAGTGATGCAGAAGTGAGAGCTCTGGGTGAAGCCATTGTAGAGGCGAAATACGGAAACCTCTTTCAGATGTACGAGAAAATCGCAGATGAAAATCCATATAAGACTCCTATGAAAATTTATCCAGCTGTGCATTATGCCATGGGTGGATTATGGGTAGACTACAACCTGATGACAACCATCCCAGGATGTTATGCCGCAGGTGAGGCTAACTTTAGTGATCACGGGGCAAATCGTCTTGGAGCTTCAGCATTGATGCAAGGCCTTGCAGACGGTTATTTCGTGCTGCCTTACACCATTGGAGATTACCTCAGCGACGACATTCGAACAGGAGCCATCTCAACAGAATCAGAAGCTTTCGCTCAAGCCGAGGAAGCCGTTAGAACGAAATTAGAAAAGCTCATGTCTGGTTCAGGCAAGCATTCTGTAGATTATTACCACAAGAAATTGGGTAAAATCATGTGGAACAAATGCGGTATGTCTCGTAATGAAAAAGAACTCAAAGAGGCTATTTCAGAAATCGCTGCGCTTCGAGCAGACTTCTGGGAAAACGTCAAAGTACCAGGAATGCTCGATTCTAAAAATCAAGAACTAGAAAAAGCCGGAAAAGTGGCTGATTTCTTAGAATTAGGAGAGCTCTTTGCCAAAGACGCCCTAGAGCGCAATGAATCTTGTGGGGGGCACTTTAGAGAAGAATATCAAACCGAAGAAGGTGAGGCCTTAAGAGACGATGAGCAGTACAAATACACTGCTGCTTGGGAATACAAAGGCACACCCTCAGAGGCTGTTTTACACCGAGAAGACTTGGTGTATGAGAATATCGAATTGAAAACACGATCATACAAATAAGAGTTGATTATGAAAATAAAATTGAACGTTTGGAGACAAAAAGACGCCACTTCTAAAGGGGCTATGGTCTCTTACGACCTAGATCATGTAGAAGCAGACATGTCATTTCTAGAAATGATTGACGTCTTAAATGAAGAACTTATTTCAAAAGGTGAAGAGCCTGTAGAATTTGATCACGATTGTCGCGAAGGGATTTGCGGAACCTGCTCAATGACTATTAATGGCCGTCCACACGGACCTCAACACAGAACAACAGCATGCCAATTGCACATGAGAAGCTTTAGCGACGGAGACACTATTACCGTAGAGCCTTTTAGAGCTGCAGCCTTCCCTGTAATTAAAGACCTTATTGTAGACCGAAGTGCTTTTGATCGCATTCAACAAGCAGGTGGATATATTTCGGTTAACACCTCAGGAAATCCTGTTGATGCCAATGCCATTCCTATTGAAAAAGAACATGCAGATCTGTCATTTAACGCGGCTACTTGTATCGGATGTGGTGCTTGTGTTGCAGCCTGTAAAAACGCTTCAGCAATGCTCTTTACCTCAGCCAAGGTTTCTCAGTACGCACTGCTTCCTCAGGGACAGGTAGAGGCTACCACGAGAGTACTCAATATGGTAAAACAGATGGATTTAGAAGGATTCGGAAACTGCACCAACACAGGAGCTTGCGAGGTTGAATGTCCAAAAGGAATCTCACTTGAAAATATAGCACGACTGAACAGAGAATACCTCTCTGCTTCACTCAAGAAATAATGTATAGTTTAAAAGACTGTGACAAGCCTCAACATCTGTTGGGGCTTTTTTATTAGAATTGCATTTCGGGCACCTCTGACTCAACTATTAAATCTCCTTCAGTAGCCTTGCGGATTTCATCTACAGAAACCCCAGGAGCGCGCTCTTTCAAAATAAACTGCTCTTCTCTAATTTCGAGTACCGCTAAGTTGGTGACAATCATTTTGACACATCTAACACCGGTCAAAGGCAGACTACAGCGTTTTAATAGTTTTGAGGCTCCTGCTTTATTGGTATGCATCATCGCCACTATGATTTGCTCTGCCGAAGCGACCAAATCCATAGCCCCACCCATTCCTTTGATCAGCTTATTGGGAATCTTCCAATTGGCAATGTCTCCATTTTGAGCCACTTCCATGGCTCCTAAAACAGTGAGGTCCACATGCTGGCCTCGAATCATAGAGAAGCTCATGGCCGAATCAAAATAAGAGGCTCCGTCTAAGGC
>WTJC01000037.1:0-44958 GCA_011525015.1 Flavobacteriales bacterium | reverse complement strand
CTCGAATCATAGAGAAGCTCATGGCCGAATCAAAATAAGAGGCTCCGTCTAAGGCTGTTATCGTTTGCTTTCCGGCGTTGATTAAATCAGGGTCTACCTGACTTTTGGTCGGAAATGGCCCCATACCAATAATGCCGTTCTCACTCTGAAAAGCCACATTGATATCTTGAGGGATGTAATTAGCCACAAGGGTTGGAATTCCAATACCGAGATTGACGTAATAGCCGTCTTTTAACTCTTTTGCGATTCGCTGCGCGATTTGGTCTTTGGTCAGCATGCTATTCTTGAACCGTTAACTTTTCAATACGCTTTTCGTAAGCGCTTCCATGGTAAAGTCTATTGACGAATATGCCAGGAATATGAATTTCATTGGGGTTTAATGCTCCTTCGGGATACAACTCCTCTGTCTCGACTACAGTAATTTTAGCCGCTCCACACATGAGTGGATTGAAATTTCGCGCTGTGGCTTTAAAAATCAAATTGCCCGCCGTATCTGCTTTCCAAGCTTTTACAAAAGCAAAGTCGGCCACAAAGGCCTCTTCTAAAATGTAATCCTTTCCGTTAAAGTTTCGACTTTCTTTTCCTTCGGCCACTTCTGTTCCATATCCTGCTGGGGTATAAAAAGCAGGGATTCCGGCTTGTGCAGCTCGACAGCGTTCAGCTAGGGTTCCCTGGGGAATGAGATCTACTTGAAGCTCTCCTGCAATGAGTTGTCTCTCAAATTCACCGTTTTCACCTACGTAAGAGGCTGTCATTTTATGGACCTGCTTTTTGTTGAGCAATATCCCCAACCCAAAGTCATCCACTCCAGCATTGTTGGAAATACAGTGAAAGCCGCCTAAGTTGGTTTCTGAAATAAAACCAATGCTCTTTTCTGGAATACCACAGAGGCCAAAGCCTCCAAACATCAGTGTCATTCCACTTTCAAGTCCGGCTAAAAGCTCTTCTTTGGTGTGTACTTGTTTATTCAAAAGATTCTAAATCTAAATCGTCGTCGTCGAGTTCAATTTCCTCGTCCTCAAGTTCAGGCACTGAACAATCCACGCGCATGTCAAAATTTTCAGGCATGACAAATTCATCCATAGAAATACCAATCTCTGGATTTTCATAGTTCATCTTCATGTAATTCGCCCAGATTGGTAAGGCCATGGTTGCGCCCTGTCCATAGGCAATATTGTCAAAATGTACCGAACGGTCTTCGCCCCCAACCCATACGCCAGTGACTAAATTCGGTACCATACCCATAAACCATCCGTCTGAGTGATTTTGGGTGGTTCCCGTCTTACCCGCTATTGGATTTTCAAACATATAGGGATAACCGGTAACCACGTCTTGATACACCTCGTTGTCTGCGGCTACATCATGTCGCAAACGCATTCCTGAGCCTGCTTCAGTAACTCCTTCGAGTAATTTGACAATGGTATAAGCGATTTCCTTACTCAATACGTCTTTTGTTTGAGGCACGTGATTGTAAATTTCAACACCATTTCGGTCTTCAATACGCGTGACTACCACAGGTGCGGTAAAGACACCTTCATTGGCAAAAGTCCCATAAGCCGCAACCAATTCCATTACATTGATGTCTGGTGTTCCTAATGCAATTGAAGGAACTTTAGGGATATAACTGCTGATGCCCATTTCTTTTGCAATTGAGGCTACTGAACCTGGACCCACTCGGTCGATCAATTGAGCCGTCACCGTATTGATTGAGTTGGCTAATGCGTTTTTAAGCGTTCTATTTCCACCGCTGTATTTGCTTCCTGAATTTTTTGGACACCAGGCTTCAACATTACCATGCTTCATTGGGGCGATACAGTACTGTACATCAGGTAAAGAATCACATGGAGACATTCTGAGCTGATCTATAGCCGCTGTGTATACGAAAGGCTTAAAGGTCGATCCTACTTGTCGCGTTCCCTGAAATACGTTGTCGTATTGAAAGTGTTTGTAATCCACTCCTCCAACCCAGGATTTTACATGGCCGTTTGTAGGGTCTAAGCTCATCATGGCCGATCTGAGGTAAGATTTATAGAGCAGTAGCGAATCCATCGGTGACAACAAGGTGTCTTTCTCGTTTCTCGGGCTGTCGTAATCAAAGACCTTCATCTCGACAGGCTTGTAGAAACTCGCCTTGATCTCATCCTCAGGTTTTCCGAGCTGTTTGAGCTTTCTCCAGCGCTCGCTATTCTTCATTGATCTATTGATAATTCCATCGATAACCTCCTGTTCTAATTCTACAAAAGGGGCAGTTGGATTGGTCTCTTTGTTGTTCTGTCTAAAGAAGGCTTTTTGAAGATTCTTTAGGTGGCCTACCATGGCTTTTTCAGCGTTTTCTTGAAGTCTTGAATCAATAGTAGTGTAGACCTTCAAGCCGTCTTTGTAAATATTATAAGGACTTCCGTCACTCTTAAAGTTTTCTTTGACCCATTTAGAAAGCCAGCTCTGCATGTACATTCTAAAGTAGGTAGCAAGGCCCTGTCGGTGAGATTCAGGTTGAAAATTCAACTCCAATGGTATGGCCTTAAGCGAATCCCTGCGCTGTTGTGAAATGTAGCCGTATTTCTCCATTTGATTCAAAACGGTATTTCGCCTGTCAACTACCAATTCAGTTCTTCGAATGGGATTGTAATACGATGAGTTTTTGAGCATCCCTACGAGCATTGCTCCTTCTTCTATTTTGAGCGCAGAAGGCTCTTTTCCAAAATAGATGCGGGAGGCCGAGCGAATTCCATCAGCATTGTAATTGAAATCATAATTGTTGAGGTACATTTCTATGATTTCTTCTTTGGTGTAGTTGCGCTCGAGCTGCACGGCGATCACCCACTCCTTGAATTTTTGTAAAATAGCTTCTTTTAGATTTCTCGATCGTACCCCGACAAACAATTGCCTGGACAACTGTTGGCTAATAGTACTTGCTCCACCGCGTGACCCCAAGAACAGCAAAGCTCGAAAGGTTCCTCTGGCGTCTATTCCTGAATGCTTGTAAAACCTGACATCCTCAGTAGAAATTAAAGCGTCAATGAGATGCCCTGGTAGCTCTTCGATAGAAACTGGAGTTCTGTTGTCGCTTAGGTAGAGTTTTCCGAAGGTAATTCCATCGGATGAAATAAACTCAGATGCCAAATTGGTTTCAGGATTTTCTAAGCGCTCAAAGGTGGGCATCGGCCCGAAACCTCCTTTTGAAGCAATGACAAAGAAAGATGCTCCAATGAGAATGATCAAAAGCATTACAATCCAGAAGATTTTTATAAACTTCCAGTACTCTTCAACTTTTCCCCACACGTATTTTCCCATATAATTTGACTTCTTATTGTTGATTGTTTTCAGGTTTTATTTCCACACCTACGTCAGTGATTCCACTCAATGCTGAAAGTCCTTCTGCAAAGCCTTTTTTTCGCATCAAATGGTTAACGCGCATTTTATATTCGCCTTTGTTCGGAAAAACCACACCCTGTCTAAAGAGCAATAGGTTTTCTACCACCGTTCCTTTGGATTGTCCCAGCCAATTTCCTTCAAGGTCTGCCATTTCGTACTCCAATGTGTCTACTAAGGTTCTGTCTGATGCTGGAAAATCTAAAGTTGACACCAAAAAGATATTGCTAAATTCATAGTCGATGTTATTTCGGATATGAATTAATATATCGTATCGATTAAGTGTATCCGTGACTGAGAATGTGTAGTTCAAAGTATCTGACTTTAACCACTCCGCATTTTCTAAAGTTTGAAATTGGCTTTGACCTTTGTCTGCGCAAGATAAAAAGCCAAAACTCAAGACCAATACGGCTATAGACGAAATCAGTTTCACGACTTTGTTTTTTGTTTATTTCTAGGTCTGTTTTTTGATTTTCTTCGCTTCTTATTTCGCGGCTTGTCAAATCGCGTTATGGAATCTTCTAAGACGTCCTTTTCTAAGTAACTCTTGATTTCATCAGTTTCTGAAGATTCTCCAATGTAATCTTCTATACTGCTGATTTTTTTGCCGGATTTGTTGACCTCGAGAATTTCTTGTACGACGTCTTTGTGAAGCTCATGCCAATTTGAGGGTTCATCTTTGTAGGCGAACCACAACAGCTCTTTAAAAATATCCGTCTTTTGACAGAATGCCACTCCCTTTTCTGTTTGAAGTTTACAGTCTGTTGGAGGAAAATCTTTTAGTGCTTCTAAGTAGGTGTCTAATTCATAATTCAAACAACACTTGAGTTTGCCGCATTGCCCTGCTAATTTTTGAGGATTAAGGGCCAATTGCTGGTACCGAGCTGCAGAGGTGCTCACCGATCTAAAATCAGACAACCATGAAGAGCAACAAAGCTCTCTTCCGCAAGAACCTATTCCGCCTAGTCGCTGCGCTTCTTGTCGATAGCCAATCTGACGCATTTCAATGCGAATACCAAAAGCTTTTGCCAGTTCTTTGATCAATTGTCTGAAATCTACACGCTCCTCGGCAGTGTAGTAGAAGGTAGCCTTAGAACCATCACCTTGAAATTCTACATCACTCAATTTCATTTGGAGCTTGAGGTAAATGATAATCTCTCGGGCTCTTTTTTGGATTTCTTTTTCTTTATCTCTAGACGACTGCCATACGCTCACGTCTTTTGGAGAGGCTTTTCTATAAATTTTTTGAAGTTCGTCTTTATCTTTTTCAGCTCCCTTTTTTTTCATTTGCACTGCGACAAGAGGGCCGGTTAGAGAGACGATTCCCACATCGTGACCCGATTTGGCTTGAGTCGAAACGACATCGCCTATATGAAGGCTTAAGTTTTCGCTGTTTTTATAGAATTCTTTTCGGCTGTTTTTAAATCGAACTTCAACGTATAACTGCGCAGATTCATCCTCGGGTTGCATATTGCTGAGCCAATCAAAAACCGTCAGTTTATTACAAGAGTCAACGCCGCAAGAGCCGTTGCTCTTACATCCTGGATGTATTCCATTTGTGCTGCAGGTTTTACAACTCATTTCATCTTCATTTTGCAATAGTAAAGATACTGATATTTATGCTCCCTTTTAGCGGGCAAAAACAATCCTCTTTTAGAGATGAAATGAATTAGGTGCAGATGTTAAGAACTAATTATAAAGCCTGCAATTTTCATGTAGAGAATAGCTTAATTTTGAGAATCATTAATTCAAGAGTTATGAGTAAAGACGAAAATCAAAAGCTAAAAGCGCTAAAATTAACATTAGATAAACTCGATAAAACCTATGGTAAAGGTGCTGTCATGAAGCTTGGAGACAGTGTTGTCGAGCAAGTAGAGGTTATCTCTTCTGGTTCTTTAGGTTTAGATATGGCTTTGGGTGTTGGAGGATACCCAAAAGGTAGAGTGATTGAAATTTATGGGCCTGAATCTTCAGGAAAAACCACCCTTACATTACATGCCATTGCTGAAGCTCAAAAGAATGGAGGTATTGCTGCTTTTGTGGATGCTGAACACGCATTTGATCGTTTTTATGCAGAGAAGCTCGGTGTGGATATTGACAACTTGATTATTTCACAGCCCGACCACGGTGAACAAGCTCTTGAAATTGCTGACAATTTGATTCGTTCTGGAGCTATCGATATCGTGATTATTGACTCTGTAGCTGCCTTAACCCCAAAAAGTGAGATTGAAGGTGAAATGGGAGATTCAAAAATGGGACTGCATGCCAGATTGATGTCTCAAGCCCTTCGTAAACTCACTTCGACCATAAGTAAAACCCAGTGTACAGTAATCTTTATCAACCAATTGCGCGAAAAGATTGGAGTGATGTTTGGAAACCCTGAAACCACAACAGGTGGAAATGCACTAAAGTTTTATGCTTCGGTAAGGCTTGATATTCGTAGATCTTCTCAGATCAAAGACAACGAGGGTAACGTCAGCGGAAATAAAACAAGAGTGAAGGTGGTGAAAAACAAAGTTGCCCCTCCATTTAGAACGACTGAATTCGACATCATGTATGGGCAAGGTATTTCTAAGGTAGGTGAAATCATAGATCTCGGAGTAGCCTATGACATCATCAACAAAAGCGGTTCATGGTTTAGTTATGCCGACACCAAATTGGGTCAAGGTAGGGATGCCGTGAAAAATATTTTACTAGATAATCCTGAGTTGTCTGAAGAAATAGAAGCTAAAATTACTCAAGCCATTAAAGGAGAAGCTTAGAGCCTTGTCTCAAGGGTTAGCGATAAGGTCGTTTTTCATTTTTTCATAGACCTCATCTTTCAAGGCGTCGATTTCTTCTAAGGAATCTCGTTTTTGCCAAGGAATGATGTCTATAATGCGGTATCTGAGCTCACCAGGGCCACCGTGAAAATACGTCCAGTTCAAACGTTTTTTACAGTCGTAAAAATTAGCCACCACAATTTTTAGTTTGTGTTCTGCCGCCATAGAAAAGCCTCCTCTTCTAAATTCCCTGAGAAGAATCTCTTCTGGAGGAACACCTGCTTCTGGAAAAATGGCGATACCTCTTTTGTTGTCCATTTTTTCTTTTATGCTGTAATAGACTTGCTTTCTACTTTCCGCACTTTCCCTTTGCACTAAAACAGCAGCTCTTTTATAAATGCTTCCAAAAAGCCATGTCTTGCTGAGCTCTTTTTTGCCTACAAAAACAAGGGGATGAGGACAGATATGCATCAAGAGCATCACGTCTAATTGACTGGTGTGATTGGCTACAAAAACGAAAGGAGGCTCGGGCAATTCTAAACTGCCTTCTAATTTTTTTGGAGTACAACCCATGCAAAACAGAATGTATTTTGACCATACGTTTCGCGCAAACCAATAAAGGTTTGAATAGTATTTTTCTTTGGTCGACAGGAGTAGTAAGAGGGGGAAGAACACTATTACTGGAGCGCCAGCTAAGATGTAAAACCAAACTCTGTAAAGTATTTGAAAAATCGCCTTCATACCAAAGGCCAAAAATAAGACTTAATTCTTATTTGTATCCAGTTTAAATAATCGGTCTAACGCAAATGCTCCGGTAGTCGACTGATGATTTCTTGTTCTCCAGGTCCGTGTCGCTTAATTTCAATTTTATCGGGCGTTAAATGAAAGATCGGATATGACCCCAAGACATCTTCTGTTGAATGGGTTCTTACGATGAGCTTTATGGCTCTTTTTCGCGCGAACCTTCTAGCCCTTCTCCAATCAGTAATGGAGCCCTTAGGGTCTCCGCTCAAATTAGCGCTTGTACATAGCACCGAAGCATAGGTTTTACCTTGAAACAATTCTGGTTCTACCATAGGTTTAATGGCTTTTTCTAATGCGATAAAGACATCTCTAAAAGGCCAGTTCAGTAGTAAGCCTTGATGAGTACCAGAACGAACTAGTACAGAGTCAAAATTACTTTCAGCGACATCGATTCTCATAAATGCCCCTGAAAAAACTTCTAATTTTTCTGGTGCATCTAATGCTTCTGGCAAAGAACCTTCATTTGCAAGTCTGTGAAATGCATTTAAGTTTCCTATGGCCGAACCGTAATTTTTTTCAGGTAATCGCTGTTTAGCGTGATTGAGGGCTTGAGCGCCAGCTTGAGTAGGTGGAGCGATTAAAGTATAAACTGTTGACAATTGAAACATAACCACAGGATAGTCAGAATGAAAAATCTTCATGATTTCATCCACAAGTCCATCGTCATTGATCCACATCTTTTTCATCTAAATCTCTAATTTTCCTGAAAGTAGTTTTCCGTAAGTATTCATATTGAGTGGCATCCCCAATGTTTTCATCGCTTGATAAACCGTTGCCGTTGCAGCAGAAATAACAGGTTTACCTAAAAGCTCTTCTGTTTTGGCCAAAACATCTAATGATGGCATTTGAACACAGGCCGAAAGCACCACAGCTTCAGCCTCTTCGGGCATACTAGACGCTATAGCAATCAATTGATTTTGATCTAATTCACCCACTTGTAAATTGTTGGTCACTGCCAAAGAATGTGAATGTATAACCTGAACGCCTTCATCTTCAATGTATCCACAGACTGTTTCGGTTAATGAAGGTAAATAAGGTGCGATTACCGCAACCTTTTGAACATTGATGTCTCTTAAGGTTTGTACCAGTGCTCCTGCGCTTGTAACCACAGGTATTTCTTTATCCTCAGAAGAAGCCCCTTCTCTCAAAGCTTTTTCAGAGATGTTATGTGCGCCCTTTCCTTCTACCATTACAGCAACCAAACAAGCGTAGAGAATGATGTCAACCGAAGCATCTGCCAAGGATTCAGCAGCACCTACTGCGCTTAAATTCATTTGCTTTAATTCTTCTCGGGATACATTTTTAAGCCCGACACGTGCGGAATGATAGGTAATAAGTGGTTTTGATTCAAAGTGATTGGAATTGATCGCCTGTGGAATTTCTTTTTCCATAGTGATATTGGAGCTGGGGACAATCATTCCAATTCTAATGTTTTTTTTCATCGCGCTTTTCAATTTGAGCAGATTCGGGAATGCGAATTAGCGATAATTACAGGTCCTTAAGTTAATCTAATTTAAAAAATAGAGAATTTGAGTTGTTAATAACTTTCTCTTTTTGAATGAGTTATAATTTCTATTAATCAATAAATCAACAATTTAGCCTGAATTATTTGGATTTTCGCTTAATGTTAATAACTTTAGATTTATAAGAATTTCGCTACAAGCTTTATACGACTAACACTACGAAAACCTCAAAACCAATGGAAAAACTAACGATTTTAACACTGATTTCAATGATTTCAAAAAATAGAAGAAACTCAGAAACTGATAAAATTGTTCAGATATTTTCAGACAAAACAGGCATCCCTTCAGCAGAGTTTTATGGTTCTCGAATGAAAGAGGCTGTATTACAACTCTACGACAATGATTACAGCAAGGTCGTTCAAGCGGTTCAAGCCCATTATCCTGTTTCACAGGAGGGAGTTTGTAGAGGTGTAAACTTAGCTTTTCAAAGACGCAGATCAAATTCATTTGTGGAACGATTTCAAAACTTCTTTTTTGCCAAACAGTAAAATTTGATTTTTATTTTTTTAAACCCCTAGATGCGCTTAATTTGTACCTCAAAATAAAACGCAATGTCTAGAATCCTGACCGGTATTCAAAGCACCGGCACTCCTCACTTAGGTAATATACTTGGCGCTATCTTACCCGCGATTAGCCTCTCTAATCAGCCCGATAATGAGTCATACCTGTTTATTGCTGACATGCATTCTTTGACTCAAATTAAAGACGGCCAAGCCCTAAGACAAAATACTTACGCCACAGCAGCGACATGGCTCGCCTTTGGATTAGACACTGATTCTACAGTTTTTTACAGGCAAAGCGATGTGCCGCAAGTCACCGAGCTCGCCTGGTATTTAAACTGTTTTTTTCCATATCAAAGACTCACCCTGGCCCATTCTTTTAAAGACAAGGCCGATCGACTTGAAGACGTTAATGCAGGCCTTTTTACTTATCCTATGTTGATGGCCGCTGATATCTTGCTCTATGATGCTGATATCGTTCCTGTAGGGAAAGATCAGCTGCAACACTTGGAAATGACCAGGGATGTGGCTCAGCGATTTCACGCAAAATTTGGAGAGACCTTCGTTTTACCCGAGGCGCAAATCAGTGAAGAAACCATGTATGTGCCCGGTACAGATGGCGAAAAAATGAGCAAGAGCAAAGACAACACCATTACTCTTTTTGACGAGCCTAAAAAACTCAAAAAAACGATCATGGGAATTCAAACTGACTCTAAAGCCCTTGAAGAACCTAAAGATCCAAGTAACGACAATGTGTTCAACTTGTTTAAACTATTGGCGTCACAAGAGGCTATTGAAGAAATGAGCGCAAACTATCTCGCGGGCGGTTACGGCTATGGACATGCCAAAAAAGAACTTTTAGAACTGATTCAAAACAAGTTCAAAGAACCTATGGAAAAGTTTCATTACTTCATGGATAACAAGTCCGAAATAGACCAGGTTTTGTGGAGTGGAGCACAAAAAGCTCAATCTAAAGCCGAGGAAGTATTAAAGCGCGTCAGAACTAAATTAGGATACTAGTTCATCACACTTTTTCATACCAATATCCATTTGTTCTTTTCAAATAAGCCTTGTGCTCAAGGCGAACTAGAGCAAGGGTGAGCTCCTCTTTTGAACACTTTAATTTCTCCATAAGCTCTCGAGTGGATATTTTCAATTGTCTTTGAGCCAATTCCATAATGCGGAGCTCCAAAGGATGTAGTTTTTGCTTTGAACAGGCTTCTGTTTTCTCTAAAGGCCAATTCAATTCTCTCGCAATATCAAAAGCTGACAGTACCCCGATTGCCTTTTGTTGACGAATGAGCAAATTACACCCCTGACTGTAGGTGTCCGTCGTTCTCCCTGGGAAACAAAAAAGGGGTCTGTTGTAATCAAAAGCGTATTGAGCTGTAGTCAAGCTTCCTCCTTTTAGCGCCGATTCAACCACCAATGTCGCCCAAGAAACCCCTGCAATAATTCTATTTCTTCGAAGAAAATGATGTTTTAAAGGTGCCGTTCCAGGAGGGTATTCACTCAACACCAAACCGTCTCGTTCTATCGCTTTAAATAAAGTTCGGTGCTTTTGAGGATATACAAGATCGAGCCCATGGGCACAAACCTGTACGGTTTTTAAATCTGAACTTACCGCTAGCTCTTGCGCACAATAGTCTACTCCGTAAGCCAAACCGCTAACGATGACAGGGCTTAACGAAGCCCATTCTTGAATACAGCTTCGAATTAAATAAGACCCATAGGCCGTCATTTTTCTTGTGCCCACTATGCTCAGCACTCGACTTAAGCTTTTATTCAGCAAGGAGATATCGCCTCTGTAATAAAGAATCAATGGGGGCTCGTCGCATTGTCTCAATAATACGGGGTAGTTTTTGTCACTCAATAACACCCACTTCATTTCAGCTTGTAAGGCTTGTTCGAGCTCTGATTTTGCTTGCTTGAATTGCTCAGGACTTATCCGCAAGGCTAACTTTTCAACCACTCTATCGATGTCATGCAATTCGTGCTTTAATTCATTCAAGTTGAATTGCAGATCAGTCTTGAGGTTTCTCAATACTACGTGATAGATTTCTTGCGTTTTAATAGAAGGTATTTTTGTGTAATTTTCTTTTGTTTCACTGTAAAAACATATCAGTTATAATATAGATATTTGCAATATGGATATCGGAATGCATATCAGTAGCTTACTCTACTCCAAACCGTTTGTGGTCATGCCCGAATTTGGGGCCTTTGTGACCAACGCATCTGGGGCGGCTGCATTTGCCGATCAAGGTCACTTAATGCCTCCGCACAAGAGCATTAGCTTCAATCCCTACCTTCAAGAAAACGATGGCGTACTCTGTGAACACATCGCTCAAAAAGAAGACAGAAGTATAGCCGAGATAGAAAAGGCTGTTAAAAAGCTGGTCAAAAGTTGGCAAAGTAAGCTGGCCTTAGGAGAAAAAGTACAAATTGAAGGGCTTGGCGTATTAGAAAAAACCAACGACAGTGTAGTGGTGAGTTCGTTTGCCAAACAAAGTCTTTTAAAGAGCTCCTATGGTCTTGGAGTAGTTGAAATTCCATCAATAGCAAAAGGAGTTCCCCTTGAAGAAAAAGTAACCCAAGATCTAAAGGCAGAGAGCTTAGCTGCTTACCAACTCAATGAACAAGTTGTTGCCGAAAAACTTGATTTGGTCAAAGAAGAAAGTGCAGATGTAAATCCTTGGTTTAAGTACTCGGCCTTAAGCTTACTCGTGGTTTCACTCGTAGTTAGCGGTTTTTACTTTTATTCTCAATATCAAAAAATGCTGGCGGCAGATGAAGCTGCAGCCAATGAACAGGTTTTAAAAAGTATTGAAGGTCAAACCTTTTATGCTGAAAGTCCTATAGAACTTCCAGCCATAGAGGTGAAAGTTGTCAAGCGCTATAATGTTGTAGCCGGATCATTTAGAAGCAAAGCGAATGCCGAACGACACATTAGTACCCTTGCAGAAAAAGGAATTACAGCTGAATACCGTACAAGTCAAATGGCCGAAGACGCCGAGCAAACCATGCATCACGTCGCCTATAAAAGCTTTACATCTTATCCCGAAGCTCAGGCCTATTTAGACGAGATTAAATCTTCTATCGAACCCAATGCCTGGATTTTGGTCGATGAAATAGAAATTTCTGAATAAACAAGAGATATGAAAGGTAAAACGCCTTCTGAATCAAGAACTACAACGACTGACATGGTTCTTCCAAGTGAGACCAATCACCTCAACCACCTTTTTGGAGGAGAACTACTGGCTAGAATGGATCGAGCCGCTTATATCACGGCGCAAAGACATAGTCAGCGCATCGCAGTTACAGCCTCTGTTAATCATGTTGCCTTCAACAACGCTGTTCCTGTTGGAAGTATTCTGAGTTTAGAAGCCAGTGTTTCAAGGTCATTTAATACCTCTATGGAAGTTTTTATAGATGTTTGGACCGAAGACCGAATTTCTGGGGTAAAAACAAAAGTAAACGAAGCCATTTACACCTTTGTTGCTGTAGATGAAGCCGGAAAACCCACCTCAGTTCCTGAACTTATTCCTGAGACTGCTCTTGAAATAGAACGCTTCAATGGTGCCTTAAGAAGAAGACAGTTGAGTTTAGTGTTGGCAGGTAAAATGAAACCTGCTGAGGCCCACGAATTGAAGGCAATTTTTGAGTAAGGTCGACTTCGGCTATAACTTATTGACCCAAGTTTCAGGATTCAAGCGCTCTTTGTTTTTATAAACGTAAAACTTCAGCTTGGTGACATTCTCTATTTTGTCAGTGTGAATAACCCCTAATGATGTTTTAGCTTCAATTTTTTGACCTTCTTTGACATAGACGCTTTCTAAGTTGTAATACATGGTAATATAATCCCCGTGTCTGACATAAACGCCTTTAATTCCTTGTCTGTTGGTCATAATGGTCATTACCTGACCTTCGTAGATTGATCGCGCTACAGCACCTTGTTCTGTTGCAATGGTGACGCCGTTGTTGTTTAGCTTTAATCCAGGATATAACTTGTCTGTGTACTGACCGAATCCTTCACTTTTAATTCCTTTTTCAACCGGCCAAATATGATTTCCTTTGTTCGCAGCGAAGTTCCCTGCAATTATCCTGGCCTCAGGTGTCAACTCAAAAGTAGCTGTGTTTCTGCTCGAGCTTGACTTTTTAATCTCCCGTTCAATTAAACTTCTAATCTCTTGATCGATTCTTCGTTGTTCAGCAATTTTTGCCTCGATTTCTTTTTGATACTTGGATTCGTTTTGTCGAATCGTAGTGAGTATCGACTCTTGTCGTTTGCGCTGTGAGAGTAAATTAGCTCTTGCGTAAGTATTCTCGTCTAACAGGCTTTGTTTCTCTTTTAATTGGCCGAGTAGTTCTTGATTTACACGTTCGAGTTCGACCTGGCTTTGTTCTATTTTCTCCCCTTGAGATTTTCTAAAATCTGCGTATTGAATCATGTAATCCCATCGCTTATACGCCTCCTTAAAGCTCTTTGCAGACAATAAAAACATCAATCTGTTTTTCTCTAAGTTTTTCTGATAGGATTTGCGAATCATCAGAGCGTAATCTTCTTTTAAAATCCTCAGGGTTTCTTTGAGTTCAGCCGCCTGTGTTTCGTTGTTTTCTATTTGTTCTTCGAGAATTTGAATTTGTTGATTGGTTATTTGAATCACCCTGCGGATTGCAGTCGATTGTTGACCTAAGGCACGAAGCTCTTCTAAAACTGAGCCTTCTTGCTTTTGTTCTTTTAAGAGCAGTGCATTGATGTTTTGTATTTCACGATTGAGTTCTTGCTTTCTTCTCTCTAGATTTTTTTGATCTTCTGTGCGCTGCGCAACAAGGCTCGAAAAGCTTAAAAGAAATATAAAAAGCAGTTTACCCTTCATTCTAAAATACTTTTATATCCAGGGGGGATATTGTAATTAAATTGAACTTTCCGGTTGTATTCAGCCTGTGTCCATTGCAGGTCTACTTCTATATCTGTTCCCTCCACGAGGGATTGTAATGTGATACGGTTGGGATAAAAGTCTGACGCTTTTTGGTACGCATAGGTAATACGAGCCCCTTGATTACTTTTTGAAATGCGGTAATCTTGAGCTATGAGCTGCAGTGTTTGTTTGTCAAATCGCAAACTAAAGTCGTAGGCTTTTTTATTCTTGTTGGTCAACACCCAATAGGAGTCTTCGCTTTTAAGAAGAAATGCCCTTCTCGAATTTACATCGATCAAGGGTTTCGCAAAGAGTAGATTTTGCAATTGGGTAAAGTTTAGCTCAACACCAATTAACTCTTGTAAATAGTTGTAATCCCCATCAAAATAAGAGCGTTCTAATTTGTTGTAATAGCTCAATCGTTCTTGATCAAGATAGGCCTTTAATACTCCGAATGGTGCTGAAATCAGCAGAGCTGAATCACGTTCAAAACGCACTGTGCTGGTAACCGTTTGGTTTTTTCCATTGTTGTTTAACGACATTCGTAAACGCCCCCTGAGCGAATTGAGTTCAATTGCCTTTTGACTCTGCTCAATAAGAGAAGACTTGCTGGTCGCTAAGACGGTATTATCCGCTTCAACGCTTGCTTTCTTTACTCCACAAGACATCACTCCTAAAAGTAGAATTAAATAACTGAAGCGTTTCGTCGTATTCATAATGCTGTTAAGCTTTTAGTTCGCTGTAATCCCCTATACTTATCTTGGTAAAAGATCCGTCAAAATGAACCTGATTTCCAATCATAGCCTCTTTTAAGTCGGCGTTTTTCACCACAGACTGTGACTGTATAATGCTGTTAGATACTGAGCTGTTTTCTATAACAGTTTGCGAACCTATAGATACATGAGGCCCTATCTTGGCATTGATGAGCTGCACTCCTTCAGCAATGAAACAGGGTGGAATAATCGTCGAATTGGTGTTTTGGATGTTTTCTGCGATAAGCGTCTCACGCTGCTCCTCTTGCAAGAAATCCAACATTTTTTTGTTGGTCTCAACGGTTATGTCTTTGTTTCCACAATCCATCCATTCACTTACTTCACCAGTAACAAAAATCTTGCCCTTTTGAATCATGCCTTTGATTCCGTCGTTTATTTGATATTCACCTCCATGGGTGAGGTTCTGATCGAGAACAGCTTGTAGCTCTTCTCTTAATTCAGCGATTTGCTTGAAGTAATAAATCCCTATAACCGCTAAATCAGAAACGAATTCACTTGGTTTTTCAACCAATTCTACAATATGTCCTTTTGGGTTGAGTTCAACTACTCCATAGGCTTCTGGCTGATCTACTTGTTTTACCCAAATGGCCGCATCTGCATTTTGATCAATCTTGAAATCAGCTCGAATCAGGGTGTCTGCATAAGCTACCACTGCAGGTCCATCCAATGAATCTTTAGCGCACATAATGGCATGACCTGTGCCCAAGGGTTGGTCTTGCCTGTAAATTGAGCACTTCGCTCCTAGACTTTTGGCCAGCTCGTGTAATTGCTCGACAACCTCATCTCCAAAAAAAGCTGGATCACCGATGACAAAGGCCACTTCGTCAATGGGCTGATCGACTATGGCTGCAATATCGCTCACCAATCGATGTACAATGGGTTTGCCAGCTACGGGAACAAGAGGTTTTGGCACGGTGAGGGTGTGAGGCCTTAACCGAGAACCTCTTCCTGCCATTGGGACTATTATTTTCATTTTCGAATCAATTTATTTTTTTCCAGTACTTCCGAAACCGCCTGAGCCTCTTTCAGAGTCACTGAGCTCCTCTACTTCTTCAAATTCGAAGGTCTCGTGCTTACAAAACACCATTTGAGCGATGCGTTCTCCCTGCTTGATTTCGAATGCATCCTTTGAAAGATTTACAAGTATCACCCCTATTTCACCTCTGTAATCTGCGTCAATTGTTCCTGGAGAATTGAGCAGTGTAATTCCGTGCTTTGCAGCTAACCCGCTTCTAGGGCGAACTTGAACCTCATATCCTTCTGGAATTTCTAAAAATAAACCGGTCGGTATAATTGTGCGCTCTAAAGAGCCTAACACGATTGTTTCTTCGTTATTAGCTCTAATGTCTACTCCTGCAGAAGCTACAGTCTGGTATTGAGGCAGGTCGTTATTGGACTTATTGATGATCCTAACTTTCATTCGCTTGATTTTTATAGTGTTTTAATTCTCTTCTCAGAACAAAACTACTAAAAGCGAGAAGGAGAATTCCAGATTTCCAAAGAACTTTATCAAAAGGGATATAAACGATATAAGCTAAAACTAAGGCCAATATCAAATAGGTAAGAATGCTTTTTAAGTCGTACGGAATTGGATTGAATTTCTTTGAAAGCAAAAAAGAAAGCAAGGCCATGAAAAAGTAAGCGCTTAAGGTCGCTATAGCCCCTGCATAATATCCCCATCGCGGAATAAAAATGATATTGATCAGCAATGTAATCAAAGCTCCTCCCCAAGAAATATAAGTGCCTATGATGGGCTTATCAATAATTTTATACCAAACTGACAGGCTGTGGTAAATCCCTAAAAACAGCGCTGCGTATAAAACAATAGGCACTATGCTTAAGCCTTCTAAGTATTGTTCTTTGGCTATGAATAGCTGTGCTATGGGTTCTATAAACACCACGACAGTTAGAAACAAGATGGCTCCAAAGGATACAAAAAAGCGTGTAATTAAAGCATAGGTCTGATTTCTATTTTCCGCTTTCGCCTGTTTAAAGAAAAAGGGCTCAACCCCCATTCTAAATGCAGTCGCAAATAGGGTCATAAAAACTGTCAACTTGTAACACGCGGCATAAATTCCCGCCTCTTTACTCGAGAGCATTTGATTGATCAAGATTTTATCGAGTACCTCATTGATTGTAAAGGCTATTCCTGCGAGCATAACCGGCAAGGCATACTTCAACATGCTTTGCCAAATTTTCAAATCAAATGTTCCTTTTTGACTGAAATAAGTATTAGCAAAAATGAGTAATGTGAATCCACTTGCAATGATGTTTGCTAAAAAAATGTAGGTAATCGCCTTTCCGTTTTGATCTGCTCCTAGAAGCAATAAAAAGAATAAATTAAATCCGAAGTTTACCGCCACACTCAATGATTTGATCATCGCGTATTTCATCGCTTTTTCTTTCGCTCTCAACAAGGCAAATGGAATGACCACTAAGGCGTCTAAAACCAAAATAGCCACGACATATCTCAAAAATTCGAGCCTTATTCCTGTAAGTTCAACTAATTGAGGACTTAGGACGTATCCCAACAAGCCCAGTGCTATAGAACTCACAAGAAGGGAGATGAGCGCCGTAAAAACGGTGTTCTCTTTGTCGGTGTTTTTGTGAAAAAACCTGAAGAATGCAGTCTCCATTCCATAGGAAAAGAGTATGTTAAAAATGGCGATCCAAGAATAAATTAAAACGTATTCACCATAGCCCGAAGAGTCTATGAAAACTGCTGTATACAAGGGCAATAAAAGAAAAGACAAGGCTCTGGGAAAAACCGTTGCAAAACCGTAGACCAGCGTTTGCCTAAACAAAGAAGCCATTGCATTCATATGGGTTACTGTCTAAGGATTGGTTTACTGTTAATTTGTGCTTGAATGCGCTGGGTTTTTTTGGTGTAAGCCCCTTGTATTTTGAGATCAAAACTTCTCACCAAGACCGCAGATGAACTGTCATTTCTTCCTGAAGTGCCCGTTCTTTTGACCTCTTCTAATTTATCGAAGTTGACAAAAAAAGTAGTGCGCGTTTGATCTGAAGCTTTAAGTTCCAACCACTCTTTTCTAATTTTTACATAAAACCGCGTTGAAGGCAAAACGTCGTTGCCGCATTCAATAATCAACCGTTGTTGTATTTCTTGCTCAGGCCTACCACCATATATTGTTTTGAGTTGAGCAGAAGTGATTTCAGGCCAAATGAAGTCGACAGCACCGAGTATAGAACAAGAACTCAGCATAAAAAAAGCAGCGCTGTACAGCAAAATTTTACGCATAAATCGATTAAGGTTTCTATAAAGATAACCCAAACAATTTAGGGCTTAAGCTGTTCTTAAGAATTTAGGGCTTCGGCACCACCCACGATTTCAAGAATCTCGTTTGTAATGGCTGCCTGACGCGCTTTGTTGTAAGTTAGCTTTAATTGGTCTTTCAGCTCCTGTGCGTTGTCTGTGGCCTTGTGCATTGCCGTCATTCTTGCGCCGTGTTCGCTGGCAAAAGAATCTCTGATGGCTTTAAAAAGTTGTGTTTTAAGTGCCTTGGGAATCAATTGGCTCACAATCTCAGCAGCTGATGGCTCAAATATGTAATCTTCTGAAGTCTGGCTTTCTTCACTCTCCACTGGCTGAAGCGGTAAAAACCCTTCTGTCTTGACTATTTGAGTTGCGGCATTCTTGAAGGAGTTGTACACTACTTCAACCTTGTCGTAATTCTTGGCGATAAAGCTTTCAATAATGTCATCGGCAATAGGCGCAACCTCACTGAACTGAAGGTTGTCGAAAACTTGGCTAAAGTCTCCTGCCGATTTATATTCACTTCTTTGGACAAAGTCTGCCACTTTTTTTCCAATTGTGATAAACTCAACCTCAGCGGTAGTTGAATACTGCTCTTGAAGCTCTTTTACGCGTTTAGTGATGTTAGAATTGAACGCTCCACACAATCCGCGATTGGAACTGATTGCCACAACCAAAACCTTCTTGATAGGTCTTTCAGCAGAATAAGCGTTAGAAGAATCGTCATTGAGATCAGCACTAAGGCCGTTTATCAAACCGGTCAAAGTTTCTGCGTAGGGCCTCATAGCTGTAATGGCGTCTTGAGCCTTTTTGAGTTTGGCAGCAGAAACCATCTTCATTGCAGAGGTAATCTGCATTGTTGAAGACACCGAGGTGATTCTATTTCTTATTTCCTTCAGGTTTGCCATAGTCTAAGCTATAAGGTTAGTTTTTATTCAAATTTTGCAGATACCTCAGCAGCTACTTTAGTCAATGTTTCAATCGCCTCATCTGTAAGTTTGCCAGATTTAAGAACGTCTAAAACATCTCTGTGCTGTGCATTTAGTACTTCTAAATAATCACTTTCGAAAGCTTTTACTTGATTTACAGGAACATTTCTCAACAAGTTTTTTGAACCGGCAAAAATGATTGCTACCTGATTTTCAACAGTAAAAGGATCGTTTTGAGCCTGCTTTAATATTTCAACGTTACGTTTACCTTTCTCGATTACATTCAAGGTTGCCGCGTCTAAGTCTGATCCAAATTTCGCGAAAGCCTCAAGCTCTCTAAATTGAGCCTGGTCTAACTTTAATGTACCCGAAACTTTTTTCATTGACTTAATCTGTGCAGAACCTCCAACCCTTGATACAGAGATACCAACGTTAATCGCGGGTCTAACCCCTTGGTTGAATAAGTCTTGCTCTAAGAAAATCTGACCGTCTGTAATCGAAATTACGTTGGTAGGGATATAAGCCGAAACGTCACCTGCCTGAGTTTCGATAATTGGCAATGCAGTCAATGAACCTCCTCCTTTAACCTTATCCTTAAGGCTTTCAGGTAGGTCGTTCATTTGAGCAGCAATATTATCATCAGCGATAACCTTAGCAGATCGCTCTAAAAGTCTTGAGTGTAGATAGAAAACATCCCCTGGATATGCTTCACGCCCCGGAGGTCTTCTCAATAAGAGAGAAACCTCACGGTAAGCCACAGCCTGCTTTGATAAATCATCATATACAATTAAGGCTGGTCTTCCAGTGTCTCTAAAATATTCTCCAATTGCAGCCCCGGCGAAAGGAGCGTATACTTGCATAGGAGCAGGGTCTGATGCGTTTGCAGCAACAATTGTGGTGTATGCTAATGCACCTTTATCTTCTAATACCTGAGCAATGGCAGCAACCGTAGAAGCTTTCTGACCGATCGCTACATAGATACAGTAAACAGGTTCTCCTGCATCATAAAATTCTTTTTGATTTAAGATGGTATCAATACAAACTGTAGTCTTACCTGTTTGTCTATCTCCAATAACCAGCTCTCTCTGACCTCTTCCCACTGGAATCATCGCGTCAATAGACTTGATTCCTGTTTGTAGTGGTTCGTTTACAGGTTGTCTGTAAATTACCCCTGGTGCTTTTCGCTCCAATGGCATTTCGTAAGTTTCTCCGGAGATTGGGCCTTTTCCGTCAATAGGATTACCCAAGGTGTCTAGAACACGTCCAACTACTCCTTCTCCAACATTGATAGAGGCGATACGCTCTGTTCTTTTAACTTGAGAACCTTCACTTACGTCCTTTGAAGCTCCTAACAATACGACACCAACGTTGTCGACCTCAAGGTTAAGAACAATCCCTTGCATTCCGGTTTCAAATTCAACAAGCTCACCGTATTGTGCGTTTGAAAGCCCAAAGACACGTGCAATACCGTCTCCTACGCTTAACACAGTTCCGACTTGATCTAGCTTGGCGCTTGCGTCAAACCCTTCTATTTGTTGTTTTAATATTGCTGATACCTCAGCAGCTTTTACTTCTGCCATTTTATAGACTTTTAGAAAATTCTCTTTTAATTCGTGTTAATTTGTTTTTGATGCTTGCATCAAATTGGTTGTCGTCAAATTTTAAGACAAACCCCCCGAGAATACTCGGGTCAACTGTATTTTCAAGACTTATATTTTTAAGTCCTTGTTTTTCAAGATTCGTAATAATTGCTTTTTGAGAAGACTCGTTCAAGGCCACTGCAGAAATTACAGTTACCTTTTTCGTGTCATTTAAAGCTTGACATTTTCTGTCGTATTCATTAGCGATTTGAGCGATTAAAGAAAGTCGCTTGTTGGTGGCCAGAACATCGATTAAGCTCTTGACAAGACTTGAGCTATCTGAAAATATTTTATCCAAATAGGTCTTAATCACCGTTGAAGAAACTGTAGTGTTTTGCAACAGCTGCTTTAACTCATTTGAGCTTTCAACCGTTTGAGCAATTTGCGCCATGTCTTTGGCAACCGCCTCGACATTGTTGCTTTCAACTGCAGCCTCAAAAAGTGCTTTTGCGTATCTTACAGATGCTCTAGAATTTATCATTTAGGATAATTTTACTCCGTCAATAATGGCATCGATGTGAGCAGTCTGCTTTTGATCTTTTGCCAACTCGTCTTGTAATAATTTTTCAGCCACCGCAATAGATAGTTTAGCTACTTCAGTTTTGATGTCTTCAAGTGCAGCTTTCTTCTCACTTTCAATAGTGCTTTTCGCTTTGTCTATGATTTTTTGAGATTCTGCTTGAGCCATTTCCTCTGCGTCAGCAATGATTTTATCTTTAATTGCGCGTGCCTCTTTGAGCATTTCTTCTCGCTCTGCTCGAGCTTCTTTGAGAAGACGATCATTATCGCTGTTCATAGCTTCAACCTGCTCTTTAGCCTTTTGTGCGGCGTTTAAAGCATCTTGAATTCCAGATTCACGCTCTTCGAGTGCACTTAAAATCGGTTTCCAAGCAAATTTGATCATCAAAAAGATGACTACCAACATCAATACGGTTTGTATGATGAATAGGCCTGGAGAAAAATCGTTTAATAATTGATCCATACGTTTTGTTTAATGACAATAATGAATACAAACAGGAACCAACCGTCCCTGTTTGTATAGCTTAATTATTACTTTCCTAAGAAGATTGCAGCAAATGCTAAACCTTCTAATAAAGCCGCGATGATAATCATATTTGTCTGGATTTTAGAAGTCGCTTCTGGCTGGCGTGCGATACCTTCCATAGCTTTACCTCCGATTTGGCCTAAACCAATACCAGCACCTATTACAATTAATCCGGCACCTACTAAATTTGGAATTGTCATGATTTTGAGTTTATGTTAAACGAAATAATTACGAGTTAATGATGTTCGTGTTCTTCGACAGCCATACCGATAAACAATGCAGAAAGCATCGTAAAGATATAGGCTTGTAGAAAGGCCACTAACAGTTCTATTATGGTTATAAAAAGTGATAATGCAAAAGATAAAGCGCTTGCTCCAAAGACACCCATTGTGCTTCTCAATGTAATCCCAATTGCAATGATACTCATCACTACAATGTGTCCTGCTGAAATGTTGGCGAACAGACGTACCATAAGTGCAAACGGCTTAGTCAAGGTTCCCAAGAATTCGATTGGAGCTAAAATGATTTTCATCGGAATCGGAACACCAGGCATCCAAAAAATGTGCTTCCAATAATCCTTGTTCGCACTGAAATGCGTAATGATATAAGTAAACAAGGCTAGCGAAAAGGTCACTGCAATCTGCCCGGTTATGTTGAAGCCGAAAGGCATTAAGCCTAAAAGGTTTGAAACCCAAATAAAGAAAAAGACGGTCATTAAAAAGCCGATAAACTTTTTGTATTGCTTCTCTCCAATATTCGGTTTGGCTATTTCGTCTCTAACGTATATCACAAGTGGTTCTAAAATTCTAGAAAACCCTGTTGGGATACTGCTTTTCTTGTATTGCGCTGCAAGCCTTCTGAACCAGAAAATCAATAAGGTGAAAACGAGCAACATTCCAAAAACACTTTTGGTAATAGAAAAGTCTAATACGGCATGTGCATTGTCTGGATGATGATCTTCGTCAAAGTGTATCTCTGTTTGCCCTTTGTCGAGTTCGTAGATTTTTTCGTGATATTTTACCAAAGACACTCCTTCTTTTTCAACAATCACATGGCCAGAGTCATCGTGGTGAAATTCTGAAGAAGAAAAAAATCGGAAGCCGTCAGAAGTTTTTACGATGATTGGAAGCCCAAAGCCTACGTGTTTACGCTCGCCATGACTGTCGTTATAGGAGAATAAATGGAAATCGTGGGCGTCTTTAATGTGGTGAAGAATGTATTCGGCAATTTCATCATCTTCGTCGATGGCATTTGCCTCTTCGTGGTGTCCTTCTTTAGGATCTGAATCCTTTGCGTGCACTGAAAAAATCCCTGCAGAAAACAATACAGAACAAAGAATTGAAACAATTTGAAGCTTAGACGTTAAACGCATGCTTGAGTTGGTCTTTCAAAATTTTGTGCAAATGTAATTAAAGTGATAGAAAAGTCTAGCTATTTTTTGGCTTTTTTAGACCAGATGACTCAAGTATTTTCGGAACGAGCTAACCATCGAATTAATACAATGACCTCTAAGGCGGTTGAAAGCAGAAAAGGCAGCAGGTCATTTTGCAGGTCGTAGTTTGGTTCGCTCCTAAAAAGAGCTGAAGAAGAGCCCCAAACTATCCCGTATAATATGGGTTTTGCGAAAACCGAAATCAAAAAGATAAATCCTACATTTTGGAAGTTGTGCTTTGCATTAAGCCGATACACTACAGTCAGAAAAGCCCAAGAAAAGAGATAAAAAAAGAGGTAAATGAGCAACAATCTTTGGCTGAAATTGACTGCTAAATGAGCTGTTGAAACCGAGATTAAACCTGCGATATAAAGTTGCTTTTTCAATTGCTTTTTCGAATGACGTCAGAAATAATGGTATACATGGCCAGTCCCACCCCTATCATAGTCAATAGTGGCTCCCAGTATTCTTTCTCGGTGGAAATTGCAGTTTTTGCGCCAATCCAATTGCCTAAAAAAATATACAAGAACATTTTTATGCCCATTCCTGTATATTCTATATAGCGAGAAGGTTTAGGCAATATTTTGTTTGTTTTCTTCTGTGCCTGCAGGTTTGGTCTCTGTCGTTTTTTCAACGGTCATAGGCGCTGATCTTGAGCTCATTTGACACTTAGCATTGAACTTAGCTCCTGGTACGATATGAAGTTTTCCAGCGTGGACTGTTCCTTCAATAGTTGCTGTTTCTTTTAGGGATAGTGTTTCGCTTACGGCTATTTCTCCTGTGAAATATCCTTCAACGTCTGCGCTTACGCATTCAATTTTCCCATTTATTCTTCCGTTTTGGCCAATAACGACTTTTCCGGATGTTTTGATGTCTCCTTCTAATTTTCCGTCTATTCTAAAATCGTTTTCAGATACGATATTACCGGTAATTGAGGTGTTCTTTTCTATCCTATTTGGCTGATTTCCTTGACTTTCTCCCATGAATTTTCCTCCTTTGTTTTCGAACATTTCGTTTGTCTTATTTAAATTACTTAAAAATCTTTGGCCTGATTGGAACATAATCGGTCTGCAAAATTAACGGCTCTTTTTCGAATTTAGCGTGCTTTGCGGCAATAAATTTTTATCTAATTGGGCTTTTTCATAGTCTTCTATACTCATGATACCCACCAAATTAGAGCGATTTAAATTTTTGTTTAAAGTTAAAAAAATGCTTGCATCTTTCTCATTGTTAAATTCCGAGAGAACGATAATTTTAAGGTTTTTGTCGAAATAATCAATGAAAACCTCCTGTCTTTCAGGAGAAAAAGAAATTGATGCCTTTTTGATTTGAGCGATAAGGTCGTTGATTTGGTCTTCGTTGTAATCTCCGACCTTCCACAATATATAGCAAGAGCCTGAGGCTTCTTTTGATCTTTCATCGAACAGCCCGCTCAAAGTGTTCATGAGCTTTTGTTTGTCGGCTTCGGGATAAAGCGCTTTAAATTGCGATAGTTTTGGCTTAAACGCTTCTAAGCCTTTAGCTCTCAAGGTGGCGAGCAAGTCGTAATAATCCAACTGCGCTTTTACTGAACGATCAAAAACCACAAAGGCGTTTTTTCTTGAAAGCTCAATCAGCTCGTCGTATTTCTTTGCTTGAAACAAACTGTCGGCCTCTATGAGCAACTTGTCTTTGTTTTCGTTTAGCGCTGCTAATGCTTCTTTAAAGTTCGAACTGTTAATGTTTTTGAGATATCCTGCCTGAATAGATTGAGGAAATTTTTCCAATATCGATCTCTTCAGTTGTTCTGCCTTTTCAAATTCAGACTGATTTAAGGCAATTTTGTACAACTCAAAGCGGGCTGGTAATTCTGCAAATGCATCTTCTTTTTCTGCCAATTGAGAAAATCCATCTTCTGCTTTATCGGTTAAACTAAAACGATATTCATACAACAGATTAATCTGAAAGTTTTGAAAATCGATTAGCTGCAGTAAACTGTCTGACTCGCGTTCGGTGCTTGGCAGTGTACTCAATTTTGCTTGGGCAACTGTTTTTAAGCTGTCTTGTGAATTGTCTTTTTGGGTTGTTTTTTGGATGATCTCAGTGACTCCACCTTGATTGGAAGATTTCAAAAACCAATTGTCTGACTTTAAAATTGCTCCCCATTTTAGACGAAAGGCTGCTCTACCACTGGTAATTCTGCGCGTATTGTCAAAGTAAAAATTACCCGAAGAAGCGCTGTTCTCGAGTGCTGCCTGCTTGCGCTCTTGCTCCTTAATCATTTGCTTTTTCAATGCATTGACCACGTAATCAACACGCTCTTCTTCGTTGAGATTCATCAGAAACAAGATGCTGTCTGCCGTTGCAATTTGTCGAGAATGCATCTTTAGATCTGCTAAACTTTTGATTTTCTTAGACACCTCTCTTTTCTCTTTGGGAAGGGTCAATAGCGGATATAAGCTGTCGTAGTAATTTGCCGCCAACAACAACTCTTGTCGGTCAAAAAAATAGGCGGCCTGATCTTTGTAATTCTCGCGAAGAAGCGCTCTAAACTGTCCTTGAGCACCTCGATTAGACTGGGTGTATTTTGATAAGGCCAGGCTGTCTTCGCCCTTACGCATTCTGAGTTTTGCCTCAGTGCGCTCCGCAAAAGGTTTAAATGATTTGTACTCCCAATAATCCTCTATCTGTCTTAATTCTTGTAGGGCTTCGTCCACCTCTTCCCAAAGGTTTATCGCGCTCAATTTTGCCGATAATTGCAAAAGAGCTGGAGCTCTATGCCCAATTCTAATCACTTCTTTATACGCCAGATAGGCACTGTCTAATTTTTGATCTCTTTCATAGAGCTGACCTAAGAGATATGCCCATCTGGCCTTTTTTTCTCCTAATTCAGCCAGTGCCACAGCCTTTTTGAGGTAGGCTCTGGATAAGGACTTATTTTCGGCGTCTAAGGCAATTTGAGATTGAATTAAATAGTACTCAAGGGCAACCTCTTTGTCGATTCTGTCGACTTTAACATTGCGCAGTTGAGATAGTGAGCGATCAACATTATCTGTTCTGTAGTAGATTTTAGCAATCCAAATATGGGCTAAAGCCTTATTTGATTCGCTTCTGCTCTGACTAAGGACCTTGGTAAAGGCTTCGATTGCCGGCACAAATCGCTGGTCGTAATAACGCGCCTTTCCCAATAGGAAGTATGCGTCTTCAATGCGCTGGTTTTTTTGTTTTGAGCCAAAAACCATACTGTGCTTTTGAATGGCTTTTGTCGCTTTTTCTTCGGCTCGTTCAAAATTTTCATCATTGGCGACATCGTCTAAAAAAACATCGAACTTCTCGGTAGGAAATGGCTCTATCGGTAATAAATCGAGGTAGTTGTTTTTTTGCTCTGCCTTGAGTTGATTCAAGCCCGCCTCTAATGCAGTATTCCCATTGTAGAGTACATTATAGGTGGTGTTGAGTTCGTGCCAGTTTCTATTGATAAACTTATCTTTTTGAGTGCTGCACGAATTCAAAAGAAGCGCGCCAATGACTGTATAACTCAAGAGATTGAGATTGAATGTTGCAGTTCTAATAAAGCGGCTTAACTTCATCTACTTGGCAATTTCGTTTTCAAAGTATTTTTTGAGGTCGACTAGAGTTTGTTCTGACTTTAGGTTGTCCTTCACTACCTTTCCTTTGTCTAATAGAACAATTCGATTGCACACATCTGTGATGTGATGCAAGTCGTGACTAGAAATCAGTAAGCATCCATTGTGCTTTTCTGTGTAGTGCTGAATCAAGGTTTTCAGTCTAATTTGAGTAGAAGGGTCTAAGTTGGCAAAGGGTTCGTCTAGAATGACTATTTCAGGCTCGCCGATGAACGCAGCAACAATGCCTATTTTCTTCATGTTTCCCTTTGAAAAATCTCTGATGTATTTCTTCTTGTTGAGCACCTCGCCGTTGAAAAAATCCTCAAACCCGCCCACAAAATCTAAGACTTGTTGCTTGTTGAGCCCTCTGAGAGACCCTATAAACGTAAAATACTCCTCAGGCGATAGATAACCTATTAAGAAAGATTCGTCTAAAAAAGCAGCGGTATGCGACTTCCATTCTTCGCTCTGGTCTACGCGAATTTCTTTGTTGGTAATGTGACCCTGGTTCGCTTTGATGAGATCTAAGAGCAAACTAAAAAGGGTAGTTTTTCCTGCACCGTTATTTCCTACTAAGCCTAAGACTTCACCTCTGCCAATCTGCAGTTGTTCAATTTCAAGAACGACTTCTTTTTTGTAAGATTTGACAACATTACTGACTTCTATCATGATTTATAGGCTTTTAAAGTGGTGTATTTTTCTTTCTTGTAAACTTTTTCAATTTGACGGAATACCGGCCTTTTGAGCGTGAACCCTAAAATTGAAACAGCAATAATCGCACTGCTCGCTAATTCGTGAGAGAAATAATAGGCGGTCAATCCGTATATGAGTAACGGTAAGGCTAGTTTGGGTAAAATCAAAAGCATGGTTTTGTAATTAAACGCACTTTTGTCTCCGAAGGCCTTTTTATTCGAGCCTAAGTCAATTTTTGTCTTTACAAAAGCGCCTCCCCACAAAACCATGTACGAGTTGATTCCCAAATTGTAAATCATGCCTAAAAGTACATAGCGATAAGCGTCCCAGCCCAAATACAAATAAAATGTAGCAAGTATTGTCGAGATGATGGTTGCAATTTGTACGAGATACCATTTCGAATTTAAGTAATCGATATAGCGTATGTTTTGGCTCATTAATAGGGGATAATATGCGCTATCCCAACTGGGTACGTATTGTCCGAAACTGAACATAAAGCCTCCTGTGACAAAAATCCCAGCAAAGAATTGCCAAGCAGGTGACTCATAAGATTCAACCGCTCCTGTGAAAAACAATAAGCCATAAAAAACAAAAATGAATCCCGCAATCACCGCGCTTTTCGATCTCTTGTTTCGCGTGATCAAGGCCAGGTCCATTTTCAAAAATGGAGCAAGTGGCCCGAAACGCTCTAAAAAGGTGTAGTCGTTCTCTCTAAACTTCGTTTTCTTGTCTAAAAGTCCGGCGTCTAAATACATTTGAGACCGGTATTGGTAGAATACCAAGGTGTACAAGAGTACAACCCATGAAATCAAGGCTCCTGTCACCATGGGATTTAGGCTTGAAAAGGGTGCGAAAATCTCAAAACTATATGGGGTGACGTCGACTCCAAAATAAAATTGAAGAGACAACAAGCCAAGAAGAAGACTAAGCATTACAGCAAAAACCACCTTGCTATTGTTGACCAGCATATTCAAAAAATGATTGGCCAAAAGTGCAATGTATATTGAGGCCATCCAAACACAGGTCTCGGCAACTGGATATCCTTCAACGATCAAAATAATACCAAAAGGTATAATAAAAAAGAGGTGGCTTACATTAAAAAACGAAAACAAGGATTTCAGCAAGTTAAGCCTTACGATTTTTCCCTTTTTAATAGGTAAATAAAGGTACTGCTTGATGTCTGCAACAGGCATTTTTTGCATGAGATAGCGAAAAACCAAATCCCCTAAAACATAGAAAAGCATATATCCATGAACAACGTCTAAAGGATCTCCAAGCTCTAATTCTTCGATAATGAAAAAAAGGCCAATCCCTAAAAGTAGAAAAACAGCTACAAAGTAAACCACAAAAAAGCCCACTAAGATTCGCATCCAAAGGGTTTGCCCCCAGGTAGGAGATCTTAAGAGTTGTTTGATTTGCAGTGAAAAATAGTTTCTCATGAATAGGTTATAGCGCCATAAAAATAGGCATTCGCATAAAAAGTATACCCTTACCTTTGTAAAAAAAGAAAAGCGCATGGAATTTAACACCCTAAAGGTAAAGCAGGTCAGACGTCTTACTGACAAGGCTGTAGCCGTCAGTTTTGAAATCCCCAAAGAACTCAAAAAAACGTATGCCTTTAAAGCAGGCCAATACGCCACTGTAGAACACCAGCATCAAGGAGAGGTTATTAGGAGATCCTATTCTATTTGCGCCGCACCTAGCGAAGGTGAACTCGTCATGGGAGTGAAAGAAATTCACCAGGGTAAATTTTCAGTTTATGCCAATCGAGAATTGTCTGCAGGTGATGTTTTAATGGTTTCAACTCCAGAAGGGCGTTTCACATTTGAAAACAACAGATGGCGTTCAAAAAACATCCTTTGCATTGCTGCCGGTAGTGGAATCACTCCTATAATGAGCATTGCCAAAGAGGCGCTCTCAAATCACAATTCAAATACAGTTTATCTGCTTTATGGAAACCAGTCTGAGGCAGACGAAATGTTCGCTGAAGAATTAGATCAGCTTGTAGCCGCTTACCCTGAACGCTTAAAACTGTTTAGAACATACAGCAGAGCGGCTTCTGATAAAGGTGCCTTTGGGCGCATAGACAACGCCCTCTGCCTGCATACACTGAAGAATGCTTTTGGCCAGCCTAAATTAGACCTCGCTTATTTGTGCGGACCAGAAGGGATGATTGAGACCTTAAAAGAAAGCCTACAGAAATACGGAATGCCAGAAGACAAAATTTTGTACGAGCTGTTTTATTCTGAAAAAGAAGAGGTCAGCAGTAGTCTTGAAGGACAGGTGCTTATCGATGTGCTTATCGATGGCGTGACCCACAGTATCAATGCTGCAGCTGACAAATTGGTCTTAGACAGTTTGCTCGAAAACGACCTAGACGCCCCCTATTCTTGTCAGGGAGGTGTGTGCAGCAGTTGTATTTGCAAAGTGAAAAAAGGTGCTGTAGAAATGGTCAAAAATCAAATTTTAACCGACAGCGAAATAGCACAAGGGCTTACCTTGGCTTGTCAAGCTAAAATTACTGAAGCACCGCTTTCAATTGACTTTGACGACGTTTAATCGTTGGCCTTCAAATAAGCTTCAATAGCTTTACAGCCGTGTTCGTAACCAATGTTATAGGCTTTTTCTATAGCTGTTTTATCTAACAAGCCTATAGATCTCAGCTCTTTGGGAGCGATATAAATATCACATCCGTCGAGCTTTTTAGCAGTGGAAGAGTGAATCATAATGCTTGATACACGTGTTGTCAACTGTATGGCATTGCTGATGTCTTTTTTCTGTAAAGAATTAATCACTGTGGTGTTTGAGCCGATTTTTAAACTCTTTTTTCGCACGTACTCCAATGGAAAGTTGTTTAGTATCCCTCCATCGGCATATATTTTTTGGTCTATTTCGACAGGACTAAAAACAGGTGGAAGCGCGGCACTGGCCAACAGAGGCCTTATCAACTCTCCTTCTTGAAAAACCACCTCTCTGCCCTCACCCAATTCTGTAGCGATTACATAAAGTTTTGATTTAAGCGCCTCAAAGCTTGAATGCCCTAAGTAGGATTGCAAAACCTTATAATATTTATCCGTATCAAAAAGCCCGGCTTTGTTAAATGCAAAGTTGTTTGGACGAAACAAGGGCGTTTCTTTAAAAAAATTGAGGATTTCTTCACAGGGATTGCCGTTGCTGTATAAAGCCCCAACCAAAGCGCCAATCGAAGCTCCTGAGACTTCATCTGCCCTTAGGTCAAATTCTTGCATCGCCCTTAAGAGCCCAACGTGAGCAATGCCTCGTATCCCTCCTCCCGATAAGATCAACGCTATTTTATTTGATGCCTCTTTAGCCATATTACAAATTTAGAATCTCCTTAATGCGTGAGTGTAATGATTCTTGATTTATAGAACGCATGGCGTCTTCATATCCGCTAATTTGACGCTCCCCAAAAATAGAAGAGGGTAGTTCAGGGTATTGCTGGTAGTCTGGTAAAAAACTGTTGTTAAAAGGCTGAAAAAGCGGTTGATATCCTGCATACGGATGTGTGCTTCCCCAAAGGGTAATAACAGGAACACCAAAATTGGCCGCCATATGACCGTTTGCAGAATCCATGCTAATCATAAGGTCTAATTGTGTCATCAAGGCTAATTCTTTTTCAAGATTCATGCCTGCATTGGTTTTGAGCTGCTTTGACTTTTTACACCACGCTTTGAGTCGATCTTGTTGAACCCCCGGAGCCCCAAACAACAAGATTTCAATATCAGAGTTGAAGTCGCAGATCTTTTCAATAAGGGTCTGCATTAAATCTTCAGGATAAGTCTTTGAAGAATGAGCAGCAAAGGGCGCCACGCCTATGCGCATTTGATTTGAATTCTTTTTCTCTGATTTAATTGGCTTTAAATCGTTCATGCTCAGTTTAAACCCAAAATATTCGAGAACGTCCAAATAGGCCTGAGCATGAGAAGTGATGGGTTTCAACAAAGTGTTTTCTGTGTTTAAGAACTTCTTTTTAGCTGCTCTGCGTTTATCGATTTTGTGCGTTTTAGCGCCCTTTAAAGCAAGTGCTGAGCAGACGAATGCAGATCGCAAGCTCGAATGCAAATCCATTACCAAATCAAAGGGCTCTAACTTTAAGACCCGTTGCAGCAAAGAAAAGATGCCTTCTCCTTTTTTCAGTCCGATAAACTCAACATTTGAAAGGTCTTTGAACAAAGGAATAAAGGCTTCTTTGGTCAATATAGAAAGGCGCTGATTGGGATATTTGTTTTGAAAGGCTTTTAGTACAGGAAGGCACATGGCCACGTCACCCATGGCAGAAAACCGAATAACTAATATTCTAGCTTCTTTTGGCACGCAGAACAGGGTTTAACTCATCGTCGTTATACATCTTCATCTGCTTATAGACCTTCATGTATTTTTTTCCTTCTGAAATGTCGTTAAGCAATTGCTCAATGGCTGTACTGAGGTCTTCTTTTTGCTCCAGCAATATGCTGAGTTTTTGTTTGCAGGCGCTAAGGTGCTCCTCAGAGGCATCTTCACGACTGGCCTCTTCTTGCATGTGATAAATTTTTAAAGCCAGGATGGATAGGCGGTCAAATGCCCAAGCCGGGCTCTCTGTGTTGATGCTCGCATTCTTGTCTACCTCAACCGACTTGTACAACTCTAAAAAATAGGCGTCCAAATATTCGACTAAATCGGTTCTGTTTTGATTTGAAGCATCAATTTGTCGTTTGAGCGCCAAAGCTGCAGTGGGTTCAATTTCTGGATCGCGTATCAGGTCTTCATAATGCCACTGAACAGTGTCAATCCAGTTTTTAGTAAACAATAAATCTTCTATACTCCCCTTTTCATAAGGCGACGGCATTTCTTGGTTGACATCGTCTTTGATGTGATAGGTTGAAATAGCTTGATTAAAGATCTCGAACGCTTTCTGTGTAAACATTTAGCCTAAATTTTTTTGCTAAGATAAATCCTATATTCCGTTAGAGAGAAGCGAGCTTAAATAATGTGCTCTTTTCGCGCTTAAATTTTTGCATTTTCTGACTGAACAAAACTTGCATTAATGGGCTTAATGTTTATTTTTGCTGCAAATAATAGAATTATGTGGTCTTCGATCTTTTACGGTATTGCTGATTTATTTGAAAACTATTTGTTCATTCCTTTCAACTTGTTCAGAGCTATGGAAAGCTGGTGGACATCTAACGCCGTAAACTGGATGTTTTTTGTCGTAGGTATTATCGCCTCAGTCTACTGGATGGGCGAGCTCAAAAAATACAGCGATAACGGAGAAGAAGACAAGTCTATTTCTTCTCACTCTTACCTCTAATTATTCGGTTTCTAAGTCGAAGCCAATATCTTTTCTAAAGGTCATTCCCTCGAAACTGGCTTTCGAAAGTTGCTCGTAGCTCTTGTCTAATGCGTTTTGAATTGTGCTGCCATAGGATGTAAAGGCAAGCACCCGACCTCCATTACTCAACAGTTGTCCGTTGTCGGTTTTTGTTCCGGCGTGAAATACAATTCGGTCATTGTCGATTGGAGCTAGGCCTGTTATGGCTTTACCCTTTTCATAAGACTGAGGGTAGCCCTTTGAAACTGCGATTACTGTAGTTGCTGCCTCTTGAAGTTCTTTGTGCTCTACCGCGTTTAAATTTCCTAAGGCAATGGCCTTGAAAAAATCGATATAGTCGGTCTCAAATCGAGGAAAAACTACCTGGGTCTCAGGATCTCCCATACGCACATTGTATTCAATTACAAAAGGGTTTTGATCGACAATCATTAGCCCTATAAAAACAAATCCACGATAGTGATACCCCTCGCTTAAAATTCCCTGAACCGTTGGCTTGACAACCGCCTCTTCTATTTTTTTAAACAAGGCTTGGTCTTCAAAGGGAACAGGAGAGATGGCGCCCATTCCTCCGGTGTTTAGGCCTGTATCTCCTTCTCCTATACGCTTGTAATCTTTAGCTCGTGGTAGCACAATGTAGTTTTCTGTTCCGTCAACGGCCACAAAACAAGACATTTCGATGCCTTTAAGAAATGCTTCGATGACCACTTTTGAAGAGGCTTCTCCGAATTGCTTGTCTTTTAAAAAGGCGATTAAGGTGTTCTTTGCTGTATCTGCATCTTCTGCAATCACCACACCTTTACCCGCGGCCAGACCGTCTGCTTTGATAACATATGGCGCCTGAATCTGGTCGATATAGGCCAGTGCCTCTTCCAATTCATTTGCCTGAAAACTTCGGTAAGCCGCAGTCGGAATGTCGTACTTACTCATGAATTCTTTGGCAAACTCTTTGCTTCCTTCAAGCTGAGCTGCTGTAGAATCTGGCCCTACTACAGCGATTTGCTGAAGTTCTTCTTCGGACCTGATAAAATCTATAATACCGTCTACTAAGGGCTGCTCTGGTCCTACAACCACAAGGTCTATGGCCCGCTCCAAACAAAACGCCTTAACAGCCTGGAGGTCGCTGATGTCTAAATTGACATTTGTAGCTAAAGAAGAGGTTCCTGCATTTCCTGGTGCCACGAATAATTCGCCGCATGAAGGGCTTTGTGCAATTCTCCAAGTCATGGCGTGTTCTCTTCCTCCAGATCCAATAAGTAGTACGTTGTGTTTCATTTTTATTTGGTGTTGTGCTTATTAAAGTCGCGATGCTCGGTTTTATTGAGCTCGGTTTGTGATAGGGTTTTAAAATAGGCTAAGGTTTTCTGCATCCCTTCATGGCGTTGCACCTTAGGCTCCCAGGACAACAGTTCTTTAGCCTTGCTGATGTCTGGTTGTCTTTGTAGTGGATCGTCCTTGGGTAGTGCTTTAAAGCTAATTCCTTTAGATGATTCCGTTAGTTTTACGATTTCTTTGGCAAAGTCGAGTATGGTGATTTCTTCAGGGTTGCCGAGGTTAACCGGCAAATGATAAGGCGTCATAAGTAGGCGATACAATCCTTCAACTAGATCAGAGACATAGCAAAAAGAACGTGTCTGCGAGCCGTCTCCAAATACGGTGAGTTCTTCTCCTCTTAGGGCTTGTCCAATAAATGCTGGAATAACACGCCCATCGTTGAGACGCATGCGCGGACCATAGGTGTTGAATATTCGAGCTATACGAGTGTCTAGTTCGTGCACTCTGTGATAGGCCATCGTTATTGATTCTTGAAAGCGCTTGGCTTCGTCATAAACTCCTCTTGGGCCTATAGTGTTTACATTTCCGTAATAGGTTTCGTCTTGCGGATGCACCAAAGGATCTCCGTATACCTCAGAGGTTGAGGCGATCATAAACCTCGCTTTTTTTGCTTTGGCCAGCCCTAACAAATTATGCGTTCCAAGAGCCCCTACTTTAAGGGTTTGAATGGGAATTTTCAAATAGTCTATTGGGCTTGCGGGAGAGGCAAAGTGCAAAATATAATCCAAAGGTCCTTCGACTTCGACATAGTCAGTGACGTCGTGCTGAACAAAGCTAAAATCAGTCGCGCCTTCTAGGTGATTGATGTTTTTTAAATCTCCTGTAATGAGGTTGTCCATCCCAATGACCTCGTATCCTTTGGAGAGAAAAAGATCGCATAAATGTGACCCCAAAAATCCGGCGGCTCCCGTAATTAATACGCGCTGTTTAGTTGTACTCATCACTGTAGAAAACTGCTTAGTTTATCTGCCATAAGTCTATCGTTTGACAGGCGTTTTACTTTGTTCTGGCCTCCTAGTTTGCCCTCTGCACTCATGTAGGCTTCAAAGCCTCCTTTGGATACCGCGCTAATTACAGCAGGTCTCAAGATGTTTCCTTCTAACAAGTCTTTGTAATAGATGTTTTGGCGCTGCATACTCTCATCGATAATTGCGGCAAAAGTACTGATGTCCTTCGGCATTTGATCAAATTCTACAAACCATTCGTGAAAGGGTAGACCCTCTTTAGGATTGATTTGAGGCGCAACACTAAATTCATTTACTCTGGCGTCTGTTTGCTCAATCGCTTCTTTCATGGCCTGTTCAACCTCCTTGGCGATAACGTGTTCTCCAAAAGCTGAAATGAAATGCTTGACTCGCCCTGAAACGATGATTTTATAAGGTTTTAGTGAGGTGAAACGCACTGTGTCTCCAATGTCATAACCCCACAGGCCTGCAGTGGTCGAAAGGATAAGGGCATAGTCTTTTCCCAATTCAACCTCTTCGATGTTGAGGCGAGGAGGATTCTCGTCAAAATAATGTTCGATAGGGATGAATTCGTAATAAATTCCTGAGTTGAGCTGCAACAATAATCCATTGTCGTTTTGATCATCCTGAAAAGCAAAAAAGCCTTCACTGGCCGGAAAGAGTTCAATGCTATCGACCTTTCTGCCGATTAAATTTTCAAATTTCTTTCGGTAAGGCTCATAATTAACGCCTCCATAAACAAAGAGCGAAAAGTTCGGAAATAGCTCGCCTACCTTTTTACCTGAACTCGCCTTAAGTTTTTCAAAATACATTTGAACCCAAGAGGGAATACCCGCAATGAGAGTCATGTTTTCTTTTGAAGTTTCTTCAACGATTGCATCTACCTTGTCTTCCCACTCTTCGATGCAATTGGTCTCCCAGCTTGGCAACCTGTTTTTGAGCAGATAAGAAGGCAGGTAATGCGCTGAAATTCCCGAGAGTCGCCCCACATTAATGTTGCCTTTTTTGGTCAAAACTGGGCTTCCTTGCAAAAAGATCATTTTACCATTGACATAATTGGCGTTCTTGGTCTGTGCGATATAAAACAGCAGAGCGTTTTTTGAAGAGCGCACCTGCTCTTTCATCGATTCGGCTGTAATAGGAATGTATTTCGCGCCTGAGGTCGTTCCTGAGGTCTTTGCGAGGTAGGCGGGTTGCCCAGGCCAGAGTACGTCTTTTTCGCCTTCAATAATTCGTTGTACATAGGATTTGAGCTGCTCGTAATCTCGAACAGGAACCCTGTCTTTAAAAGAGACGTAGTCGTTTATGTGATTGAAGTCGTGGTCTTTGCCAAAAGCCGTTGAACGCCCTTGTTCGATGAGATACGTCAAGGTTTTTTGCTGGGCTTTGAGCGGATGATCAATCCATTTTTTTTCTTTGTTGTAGGTGTATTTGGCAAAGGGGATGGCCAAAATTGATTTTAAGGTCATTGTTGTCGAAAATCAATATAGTCTGAAGGATTGACGGCTTTATCATTGATCCAAAGCTCAAAGTGTAAATGGGGGCCGCTTGAAAACTCTCCGGTGTTTCCCACAGAGGCAATCACTTGACCCGCGTTAACCCGCTCTCCTTGTTTTACAGCAAGTACTCCGTTGTGTTTATAGATTGAGGTCAGCCCTTCTTTGTGTTGTAAAATGACGTTGTATCCTGTGTCAGAAGACCATTCCGCGTGCATCACCACACCTGCTAAAATTGCTTTGACAGGCTCACCCTCTTTTGCAGCAATGTCAATAGCCAAATGGTTTTTGTCAATGCTAGGGTCGTAAGATTGAGAGATGCTTCCGTTTACAGGCACAAACAGCATGGCGTTATCAAAGCTGTTTTCGTCTACTTTTTTATTAAAGTTTTCTTCTTTTTGAACGTCTTCTTCAATGTCTTGAATGGCCTTGTTTTTTTGAACGGTCAAGGCTGTGTTTATTGGTGCAGCGTTAATACTGTCTGTAAGCTCTTCCATTTCAGCATACTCCACCTCGCCATTGATGAGTTTGTTGTGGATGTCAAACTGTTTATTGTCTCGTTCTAAAACGTAGTAAATAGAATCTGTTTTGTAAAGCAACTCTTGAACAATGCGCTCTGCGTCTTTAGATTCTTTTCCAGGAATGATATACCTCAAAGGGGTATTAGCAATCAAGAAAAAGGTGCCCAAAGCGATGGTGACAATGGTAACCATAGAGGCAATAAGCACATTTAAAAAGGTCAATTTGAATGCAGAAGCCTCTTCAAAGGTTCGGTCGTTGACCAGAACCAATCGATACTGCGTGAGCAGTCTTCGCTTTAAATTTTTCTTTTTTCCACTCTCGTATGCCATAGAACAAATATAATTGAAGCTAACAATACTTTCGTTAGAAAGCCATTATTTGTTGATTTCTGTGCTTATAAATTTGTATGTTTACAATCAGATTAAATTTAAAGCTCATGTTTACACTCGGTTTAGTAGGTCCTTGGCAAATAGTTCTCGTTGTTGTGGTTGTTTTACTTCTTTTTGGAGGTAAAAAAATTCCAGAGCTAATGCGTGGTTTGGGCAGTGGAATCAAAGAGTTCAAAGACGCCACTAAAGAAGACGAAAAAATCGATAAGGAATAAGCTTATTCGGTAATTTCAATCGATTTCATAATTGCCTCTAATTCAAACATAAAGTCTCTTTTTGGCTTTGATGGAGCGAAGGTAAATCCTTCCAAAACAACGGTGCGCCTGTTTACGGTGTCATTGACAAGGTACATCAAATAAGGCCCTGCCATAGGGTAGTTCTGCACTTCCCAAATTCCCTTTACCTCAACAGCTTTAAACCCTCCAACCTCAGTTGGCCTTACATATGGTGCAAAAGTGCGCTCTGAAATCATATACGTGACAGCTCCGGGCACATCAGGGCCAGGCACATACTTTTCACCTATGCTATCACGTAAACTCAAAATTCGATCGACGAAAGTTTCACTGTCAGAAAAATAGCCTTTTTCTAGGCTGTATGCCATAAGATTTAAGGTTCCGCCCTCAACAGGTCTATCGTACCATAAAAAATTGTCCTTGTCAACTCCTAAGCGGTATACCGAAGGCATTCTTAAGCTCAGGCCTAAGCGTTCCCCGAAAAGTGCCTTAGAAGACAAGGATTTCAACAAGCGCTCTTGAGCGAGTTCAAGCTCAGTTTCTCTAAAATTGTATTTAGCGGTCTCCGCAACCGAAATGAGGTTGTTTTTTAAATTTTCCAGGTCCTTAGACTTTACCACAGCTATATTTTGGGGCCTGGCGTAGAGGTTCTTTTTGATGTAAGAAGCCTCAAGAGTATCTTTTAAAACATACAATACGTTTCTTGACTTGGTAATGGCGCCTTTCCAAATGGGTTGGGGCAAAAAGGTCAAAGTGAACTCAGGCTCAGGTATTGTACTGGCCTCAATAGGCGCTGCAAAATATTTTCGAATGCTGTCTCCAACAGCACCTTTCCAGATGGTGTCAGTAGTTACCACTATAACCTGGTTGACTGATCCTGTAGATTCTGGAAGAAACTTTTCTTGTTGTAAGACCTCATCGCAAGCAATAACCGCAAGTAGGGTAGAAGCCGCAACAAAACATTTAACTAATCGGTAATTCATAGGGGGTTCTAAATTAACATTGGCAGACTTTTAGCTGCATGCCGGGTTTGATTTGGGTGGTCTTGAGCTCATTCCAAATCTTGAGTTTATCTATGCTGATGTCTTTATACATTCTGGCAATTTTCCAAAGCGATTCGCCCTCTTTTACAACGTGTACCTTTTTAACAGAGCCGCTTTGAGCCACAGATCTCTGTGACGAGGAGGGTGTCTTCTTGCCATAAACGACTAGACTTTGGCCCACTCTTATGGTGTTGGACTTTAGATTGTTCCACCTTCTAAGGTTTGAAATGCTCACTCCGTAACGCTGGGCAATTTTGCCTAAGTAATCTCCTGACCTGACTCTATAGCGACTTCGAACGGGTTGTGCTCTTTGCAGTTCAGGGTTCTGCTTTTCTCTACTGTTCCAAGAGGCGTCTGCGAGTTTGTATATTTCTTTTTCATTGCTGACAAAGACTCCCGCCTTTAACTTGGGCAATCGCAATATATTGGGCTTGTTTTGGTTGTAATTTTTTGGGATGACTCCTCTTTTATAGGTTGGATTTAAAATCTCTAACTCTTCGATACTCATGCTGAGCGCCTTAGAAAGCTGCTCAAAGGATAATTTAGACTTGATGTGAACCGTGTCTGTCTCAAAATAATTTCTTTCATAGGGCTGAGGATGCAAACCGTAATCTTCTGAAAACTCAAAGGCGAACATTGTAGCTATAAATAAAGGCACGTAATTCGCTGTTTCTCTTGGAAGGTAGTTTCTAAGGTTCCAGTAGTTGTTGTAGCCTCCAGATCTGCGTCTGGCCTTATTCACATTTCCTGGACCAGAATTGTAGGCGGCAAGAGCCAAATCCCAATCGTCAAAGGTGTTGTACAGTTGTTGCAAATACTTGGCCGCAGCCTGTGTTGATTTAATGGGGTCGTATCGCTCGTCGATATAGTTGTCTACTCTTAAGCCGAAATAACGCCCTGTGGCATACATAAATTGCCAAAGACCTCTTGCGCCAACCCTTGACCTTGCCTTTGGGTTAAGCGCCGATTCTGCGATGGCCAAATACTTCAATTCTATGGGTAAATCACTCTTGTCTAGCTCTTGCTCAAACAAGGGAAAATAAAACTGACTCAAAGTCATCATGCGCTCTAAAAACGGACGCTTGTCTTTTAAATAATGAACAATCACCCGCTCGAGCTGTTTGTTGTACTCGAAATTGAATGGAGATTTACGGTCTAAAATCTCAAGCCTATTCTTGATCTCCTGCGTGCTTAAAGGGCTGGTGTTGTCTATGGCTTTCTCGTAGGCAATATCAGACTCGTCTACTAACTTGTTGTCGTTGTCAAAAAAACTAAGCATATTAGAAAGCATAATGCTGTCTGCTATATATGCGGCTTTTTGGTCTTCTAACTCGTAAGTCAACCCTCTTTGGTCTCCATAGGGAGAAGGATTTCCAACCGACCTAAAGCCGTCTACAATCTGATCTGTTTGCAATAATTGTTGTTGCCCTAAAGCAAAACCAAAAGAAGCGATAATAAGGAAGCTAGATAGTCTTGATTTCATAGTCATTTATGCTTAAATGCAGTACTATCAAATATAAGCATTGCACTACAAGCACTGTCTAGAGCTGTAAGAAAATTAGATAAGATTTATGATAATATCGCTGCAATTCCAGGAAGTGTTTTTCCTTCAAGGCTCTCGAGCATTGCTCCTCCTCCTGTAGAAACGTAACTTACCTTCTGGTCAAATCCAAATTGTTTTACAGCGGCGACAGAATCTCCGCCTCCAACCAAAGAGAAGGCTCCGGCTTGTGTGGCTGTGTCTACGGCCTCTCCAATGGCAATCGTTCCTTTGGCAAAGGTGGACATCTCAAAAACACCCACAGGACCGTTCCATAGAATCGTCTTTGAATCTGCGATGACTTGGCTGAACTGTTCGATTGTTGCAGGGCCCGCGTCTAATCCCTCCCATCCGGCAGGAATTTCATTGACATCGCAAACTCTTGTGTTCGCCTCTACACTGAAATCGTCAGCTATAATCACGTCAACCGGCAGGTGCACCTGAACATTATTGGCTTTTGCTTTATCTAAAATAGATAGCGCTAAATCGAGTTTGTCTTCTTCACAAATCGAATTACCTACAGATCCTCCAAGGGCCTTAATAAAAGTATAAGTCATTCCTCCACCAACAATCAAATGATCAATTTTGGGAAGGATGTTTTCAATAATGGTGATTTTAGTCGAAACCTTAGAGCCACCCATAATAGCAGTTACCGGGGCTTCACCTTCTTCTAAAACCTTTTTAGTGGCGGTAATCTCTTTCTCCATCAAGAAGCCAAAACACTTGTTTTGCTCAAAAAATTGGGCAATAATTGCAGTAGAAGCGTGTGCTCTGTGGGCGGTGCCAAATGCATCGTTGACGTAAATGTCTCCGAGCTCTGCTAACTGTTTTGCAAACGCCTGATCGCCTGCTTCTTCTTCAGCATGAAAACGCAAGTTTTCTAATAAAATCACTTCGCCCTGACTGATTTGACCGCAGGCGTCTTTTGCTTTTTGACCGATGGTCTCATCTATAAAATTGACCTCAACACCAAGAATATTGCTCACTTCACTTGAGATATGTCCTAATGATAACTCAGGTTTAACCTGCCCTTTAGGTCTTCCCAAATGGCTCATCAGCACTACAGACCCTCCTTGTTCAAGTATGTGAAGAATAGTCGGCTTAGCAGCTTCTATGCGCGAGCTGTCGCTAACCTCGTTGTTTTCATTTAAAGGAACATTGAAATCAACTCGAATCAATGCTGTTTTGTTCTCAAAGGATGTGTTTTGTAGTGTTCTCATAATTGGCGGATTAAGACGCGGCAAAATTACACAAAACATTCACCTCTTAAAACATAAAGTTTAAAATGGGGTTTTATTTGACGTTGTAGGCGATTTTAATACTCAATTCTAATTCTAGAAGAAGAGTTCAATCCATAAAAGCCAGAGTTAAGGTCGGTTTGTACATTCAGTAATCCTTGCCCAGATGTATAGGAAACACTCCCATTCGAGCCGTTTGTTCCAGCTCCAGGTGCGCATGATGAACAAGGATACGTTCCTGCTGTTCCTCCTGCTCCTCCTGATATTTGAGTAATGACATTTCCGTTAACAGAAATACTTAAATCACCACCATCTGTACCTGCTGTACCCCCACCATCTGACCTAATTCCATTAGTTCCGTTGACACCGTCATTTCCAACAGTAAGAACAAATGTTTGTCCAGGAACAACGCTGTAATTGTAGGTGATTGTTCCATACCCTCCTCCTGAACCACTAGATGCCGGCCAAGAACAGCCATTAACAAGGTTAGTGCTACAAGATTGGCCAGAGCTTCCTCCTTGAGAGCCATTGGCAATAACTGAAATATTAAAAACACCTTGAGGAACAACCCACGTTTCTGAATTTCCTGCTGTCACATTTACAATGCCATGAATATTAGAAGGGTTTTGGGTAGAATTCAAAATCTGAATCCAAGAGTTGTCACTATACACATAAATGCTAGGAGTTTCATCAGTCTGATAAACAATTAATCCGTTAGCAGGATTAGAAATAGCCTCTCTTTGCTCCTGAGTCATTCTTGGCGGTAAAAATCCCCCTGTTGTAGATTCTACATCTAATGCTGCTGAAGCATCCGGCGTGCTTGTATTAATTCCAACTTGAGCTATTGCTGTAGTTGATGCAAAAAGGAAAAGTAAAATAGCTTTTTTCATCTTAGTCTTTGTCTTATTTTCTTCTCCAGCTCCAAACAGAAAAGTCATTGTCTTTCTCTTTGTGTTTTTCTTCTTCTTTGAATCGGTTTCTTTGTTTGTAATCATCTCTAGAGCGTTGAGGGTCGGTACCATTTGACCATATGGAATTGTTCTTTCTTCGAACATAGCCGTTCTTTCTGTCTCTTGCGCCTCTCGAAGAATTATTATCAAATAGCCCCGGGCCTCCATTGTTTGGATCTCTTACAGGCCCTGTGTTTGGGTTGTCTGGGTTTGAGACCGCTTGTGCCATCTGAGGATTGAGTATAGCAAAGGTGCCTATGGCCGTTAATGCTGTATATTTTGAAAACTTCTTTAACGCTTCTTTTCTTGTAATTTGATCATTCTTTTTTTTCATCGTAGTAAGGGTTATTGAATGATTATTTTCTTAGTAGTAATCGATCCGTCTTTTCGCTGAACAATGGCGATATAGACTCCTTGCGATAGGGTTGCGGGGAGTTTAATCTCATTGTTGTCGGTAGAAATGGGAGCGGTGCTTTCTAAGACCTTAAGACCTGAGATGTTGTAGATCATTATTCGTAACGGTTCATTGTTGCCTATGCCCTCAAAGTACAAGGTCTTGTCTTGTAGCTTGTGAAAGTCAAAGGCAATGTCTGTTGGGCCGTCTTGATAGTCTCCTTCAGAATCGTCTTTTGGAAAGACGCTGCTGGTGTGAATAAAAAAGCGATTGATTTTTGTCTCCTCCGCAGAAAAGGTAAAGCTTGCGCTTCGCTCTGAGAGGTTGTAGAATTCTTTGTTTAATCGGTCTTCTAGATAGACGTCAAGGTTAGAAGGTATATTGGTAGCCTCATACGAGAAGCTGATTTCTTTGTCAGCTGCTGCGTTAATAGCTACTGGAATTACCTGCTCTTCATAACGCATATTCGAGAGTACTTGAATGCTGAAATTAGGATCTTGCGTGCCCACAGGGTCAATAAGCTTGGTGTCAAGGGTGAGTTCTTGCCCGCTTTCAAAGGTTCCTGCGTCATAGCCAGGGTCTAAGCCTTCTGTTCCATTGTCGGCATACATCACAACAGTTTGCGCTAGGCGATCTCCGTCAGTGGTGTAGAGGGTGAGTTTGGGAAGCTCATCGGCTTTGTAAAAGGTCTCTGTTTCTGTGCGATGCTCTTGATACGACTGGGGCATTCTAAAGACGTAAGAGCTGTTATCTGCCATTCGCACAGCGAAGGCTTGGCCTGGGGCGATGTAGGTGTTTGATGTGGCGTTTACAGGAGTCCAACTGGAGCCGTCATAAAAATAAAGTGCTTTATATGCATCGTCTAAAATACTGTTGTTTAAACTCAATAATGTGTTGACATTTGAATCGGTGTTGGTAGCAGGCATATAAGCGGCAAAGGCATTACCCACCATATACCAAAAGTGACCATTTGCAGAGGTTGATAAGGTGACTTTAACCTCGTTGGTCTCTGTGGTAGGATAACCTCCCTCAAAACTGAGTGTTCCTGCGCTTGTTCTTCGAATCGCATAGCCCTCTCCGGTGTTAAAGTTGGTGTCTGCAAAACTTGAAGAGGTGTCGTACCACTCCCATCTTGAACCTGAGGCATTAGTGTTATCGTATTTACCCACGCCCACCAAGGTGCCTGAAGTGGCTAGAGTATTATCAGTATTATTCACAAAGGCGGTGACTGCCTGACCTTCAACCGGAGAAGATATAATGTGATAATCGGTATCGTCAAGGTATCTATTGTAGGTAATCGTACCTCCTGAAGAGGTTGATCCTGTGCCGGTAGCGATGAGCGTGCCGCTATTAGTAGCGTCTGAGTTAATCACTACTGAGCCCCCGCTTACGCTTAAGTCAGAAGTACTCCAACTACCAGTGGACTGTATCGTAATCGAACCGCCAGTGCTTACCGTTGTTGTTTGGGCTAAACAGAGCGAGGTGGTTAGCGCCAAAACTGTAGCTAAAATAGTCTTGTTCATATTAATTTAGACTTCTAAGTGTGAATGATGGTGATGCTGAACCAGAAATGTTCGTGTTCTGGTCAGATAAACTTAGGGTGATTTGAACACTGCTTACAGTAGATGCTGCTTGTATAAAAAATACTCCAAATTGGCCCGAAGCGATTGGGCTGTCTCCTTCAGAAAGGCCGGCTCCACCGGCCCCATCTGAATCGTGATAGTAGTCTCTTGAAACACCGTCATTACTTCCTGTTTCGTAATATGCATTGAAAGGAACGTTGTCCCCATTTGTGTCTTTAAGCACATAATTTATGTTCGAAGAAATATACCTGCCATTAATTCCGGGGTTCCATTTGATGTAGAATTTGGTACATAGACTGCAGTTGGCCAGCGTAACGGTATAAACATCACTTCCTGTATCTGTAAAACTGCTGCTGTTCGAAGCCTCTGTGACGGCGGCAAAATAATCTGAAGAAATGATGTTTCCGCCAGAAGAAATCGTTCCTGTTACGTTAAAGTCTCCTGTTACTTCAACTTGTGCTGAAAGAGAGAAAATAGTGCACAATAATAGTGTGCCCAGGGAAATGGGTAAAAATTTCATGTTGTAAAATATGAGGTTTTGTTAGCTTAAATGTAAGCAAATCTTTTGTTTTAATAGGTAGAATCTATTTGCCTACGGACTTCTAATTCTAATACAATGTTATCTTTGACCTATGCAGGCAACAGATATACTTGGGCAGCAAAGTTTAAT
>WTJC01000006.1 GCA_011525015.1 Flavobacteriales bacterium | reverse complement strand
CCAGAAACGATTTCAATGATATAAATCCAAGCACCTGCAATGCTATCCATCTGCCATGCAGCAACAGCTGAAAGCAGTAGTATTAGCACTATACTTATACGCGATACGATTAGATAATGATCATCATCAGCCTTATTATTGATGAAGCGCTTGTAAATGTCATTGACTGCATAAGATCCTCCCCAACATAGATGGGTGTCTACGGTGCTCATAAATGCCGCCATAAATGCCGCGACTAAAAGACCTCTCAATCCTACAGGAAGAACCTCATTGATCATCATGGGATAAGCAAGTTCAGGATCGGCCAATAAAGCTTCAGATGCCTGCGAAATAGGCAATATCACAACAGAACCCAGACCAACGACAATCCACGGCCAGGTTAGAATAACGATTCCTGCAACGGCAAACCAAAGCGAAGCCTTTATGGCGTGTTTTTCGTTTTTGGCAGAAAACAAACGTTGTACGATATAACCATCTCCTTGCGCTTGACCCAGCCATAAAACGCCGATGAGACAGACAAAGGCAATCATCTCTGTCGCACCTATGTGAGACATATTTGGTAGCATATCTGTGATTCCCAAAGGAGCATCAGTACTTGCGGCTAATTTTAGGCTTAATTCAGTTGGTCCGCCCACTTGAACCAAAACCAAAATGGCTAAGAGAATCGTACTTATGGTTCCTGCAGAAAAATGCAGCATATCGAGAACGACCACTCCCTTAATACCTGAAACCAAGGTGTGAATCAAGGCCAAAGTCAGTGTGATGCCAAGGGCAAATTCTGCACTCCAACCCAGCATGACATTAGAAAACTTTAGCATGGCCAGCATGATCCAACCGAGTGAAATACAGTTTTTAAAAATTCCGAAAAAGGCTGCGGTAAAACCCCTTAGAATAGATGCAGACTTGCCGCTATATCGAAGTTCTATCATCTCGGCATCTGTGAGTATCTCAGCCCTACGCCAATATTTTGCGTAGAAAAATACCATCATCATAATGCCAGCTCCCAAATACCACCACAACCAATTGCCGTAGATTCCTTTGGTGCGAACAAGGGCTGTTACAGCAAGGGGGGCATCTGTAGCAAACCAAGTGGCGGCAATTGAGGTGCCTAAAAGCCACCAAGGCAGGTTGCGTCCGGCTACAAAAAAATCTGTAATATTCTTAGAATCATGTTTGACCACAAAAACGCCAATGCCAATACTTAAAAGCAAATAGCCCGTGATTACCGCCCAGTCTAAGAGTTCTAATCCCATCTACTTTGTTTCTAGTTAAGTGGAGGCAGCACCTCTTTTTGTAAGCTGAGCATTTCGTTACACATTTGTACGGCATTGCGATAAGAATTTACCGTTGGCTCAATAAGAATGGCTTGCAAGAGTTTATCCTTAGATCGTTCATGATAGGCTTCAACCAAAAGCTGGTGTATACTTGCATGCAAACGTATGGTTGCTGCAATACCTTCTGGAATAGCTTGCATTTTTACCGGATGTATACCTGAAGCATCGCTGTAGGCGGGTACCTCAACCACCAAATCATCTGGTAAATTAGGAATGGCACCTTTGTTTGGAACATTGACCGCTTCAAGCCATTCTTTTTTATCGCTTACTACCGATTCCATGATTAGGGTGGCTATTTCACCTGAGCTTTTAAAGCTTCCGTCTTCGTTTTGTAATTGTATCTCCTCGGTTGATCCTACGGGTAATAATTTCTTACTCCAATCTTTGGTCCATTCGCGTTCGTAATTCACGCGATCAACGGTGTAAACACCTTCTGGAATTTGATTGTTCTCCCAGGGATGACCGTCATAAGGGTCATAGAAAAACTGCAGTTGTGGAATCACAAATTCACCCGCCCATCGCAAATACTCGCCATAATGATTAGATGCTGGTGAGGGCCACTGCCCAAATCTTCTAAATAAAATGCGTCCCAAGGCAAGTTCATGCCAGTCGGCCAGCCAGTCTCCTTTTTGTTCGATTTCTTTTAGTTTGGGATACAAATCTTCTCCTGTCGATTTCTTTTTGATCTCTTGAAACCAGGTGAAATGATTGATGCCACAGGCTTTGGTTTGTAAATCGGTCAAGGGTACTTCGAGAAGTTTCGAGAGTTGTTCTCTGCCCATAAAAACACCATGACATAAGCCAATTGCTTTAATAGAAGTTAAGCGTGTGACCGCTTCACATATTTTATGCTCGGGATTTGAGAAGTTGAGTAAGAGGGCATTGGGGCATAGCTGCTCCATTTTTTTGGCTAAATCCATTATTACCTTGATGTTTCTCAAGGCGTGAAAGAGTGAGCCCACTCCCCCATTTTCGCCATATACCTGGTCGAACCCGTATTTTCTGGGAATATGAAAATCTTGTGACCAGTACACATTGCGATCTTTTTCAAGAGCACAAATGACAAAATCAGCATCTTTTATGGCTTCATCTCGATCTGTTGTGGCCACAATTTCAGCATTGCGCGCCAGCTCTTTATTGACGTATTCGCCATGAGCCATAACATGGTCTAAATGCGATTTTTCAATATCCATTAAAAAGATTTTCAATCCGTTCTCTGAAAGGATGTTACTCATCAGAATATCCTGAACAATCATAGGGCCGAATTGTAAACTACCCGCGCCGATGTATGCGATTTTAATCATAGTCTAGTCGTGTAATGAGCTAAAGTTAAGATATCATCTTTAAATGAGAATTGATGCTTATCTTAGGTCTATCCAGTAGTTCTATTGCAACACACTTTACACATGGCTCCACACATTATAAAAATGATCAAGACAGTATTGACCGTTCTAACTTTTACGCTTGGTTTGAATGCTGGATACGCTCAGTTATCACGACCCGAATACAAAGAGGTAGTTGACAATTTTATAGACTGCATTAAGAACGCAGATATTGACAAGCTCGACTCCATCGTAACTTACCCGATTGAGCGCCCATACCCCATGCCGCCTATTCGCAACAAAGAAGAGCTAAAGAATCGTTATTCAGAACTCTTTGATGATTATTTGACTTCTTTAATCGTGAACTCAAATAGCACCCAAGATTGGTCTGATGTAGGATACCGCGGAATTATGCTCAATCGTGGAACTGTTTGGATCGATTATGACGGCAAACTCATAACCACAAACTATATCTCTGAAAAAGAAAAGGCAGTTCAACAAGAATGGATTGATTACGAAAGAGAACTGCTGCATGTCAGTCTCAAGGAATTTAAAAAACCTGTTTATACCATTGAGACGTCTAAATTCATAGTGCGGATTGACCTTTTAGAAAAGCGAAGATTTCGATACGCCTCTTGGTCAAAGGGTGCTAAGCTTTCAAAAAAACCTTCTTTGGTGCTTAACAACGGGGTATGGATGGCTGAAGGCACTGGAGGCAATCACCATTATAAATTTACCAATGGTCAGTACACTTATATCGTTTACGCCAATGTCTTAGGGTCACATGAGCAACCTCCCTTTAATTTAGAAGTGGC
>WTJC01000017.1:11033-45392 GCA_011525015.1 Flavobacteriales bacterium | reverse complement strand
AGAGTAGGTCGCCGCCTCCTTCGAGCCCCGCACAGCAATGTGCGGGGCTTTTTTTATTTAAAATCTTATGAACAGTCGTATAAACGAGTATTTGTGTCGTTTAAAGGATTTTATTCCTCTCATTTAGAACCAATTATACTTTTGAATCGAACCTAGAAAATCGGATTTTCCGAAAATATTAAACCTCCTAAGACTTCTTTTGGAGGTTTTTTTGTACACTCAATTATTCAGAATTTTCTTACATTTCCGGTATCAACTCGCAATTAACTTGCAAATAAGCAGCATAAATTAAAGAATATGTGTATTAGGTCTATGATGATGTGATTTTCAACGTATTTTTAAAGTGATACGTAGTCAAAATTGCATTTTTGTAAAAATCCTAAATTATGAGAAAATATATCCTTTTAATGCTTCTCGTCACCACGACCTACCAGGTGACACGTGCCCAAGCTGTCAATTTAAGTGACACTGGTCCAGACATTTTTTTTCCTGCATTGTCTCAAGCAGTTCAAACCAATTATGGGTCTGCTTTCAATATTGAAACTTCCATTGCGCAAGTTGGGAAATACAACCATATCGTTTCAGCCAATGTACTCTCAGAGGGAGATATTAAAATAGGCCAAGAAGGAAAATTTAATATTGCTGGGGTTGCTTTAGTTGCGCCAAAAGCAAATTATCAACTGATGCAATACGGCAATAACAATATGTTAATCGATGTTGGCGTTAGTCTAAGAGGAGAAATCAACAGGAATATCACACAATACGGACAGGGGTCTAAAATTAATATCCAAGGAAGTAATGAAATGATTAATAATATGACCATCATTTCTAGAGGATCTCAAAACATATATATAAAAGGATTTAACTATTAATGAAAGCGTTCTTTAAACTCATATTGTGTTTCGGGTTCGTGCTTAGTCTAAGCGCGCAGGAAAGTTCTTCATTGAACAGAACCGTGAGCCCTTCTATTGAGTTTACCCCTACAGAAAATGAAATTACCGTTCGATTTTCTGTATTCAATAAAGAACAGGTCAACAAGAGTATACGATATCAAGCAGTAGTAGTTACCAAAACTAAAGACAATGAGATTGTAGATCGCATTGAAAAGACAGAAGATCAGGTTCTCAATAACGGAGAGTTTATCGATTTGGGAACGATTAATGCCAGTTTGGTGAATGCAGATAATATCGTTGGATTTCTTTTAATCTATGAAGACGATCAAATCGTCGGTCAAGAAGTCGTAGATGCACAAAAAACTGATCTTCTCAGCAGTATCAGCACGCTCAATACAACTGTGGCCAGATCTTCAGATTTTGAAGCGGCCCTTTTGAGAACTTTGGTCATCGATGAGACCAAAACTAAACGCGGAAGAGACTTTTTTAGTGAATTTTATCTAAAATTTAAGGCGAACAACGTCGAAAGTACCGAAGTTGTAAAAATTCGTGAGGAATTAGCGATCGCTAATAATACTTTGATAAAAGTGATTGCCGGTGATGATGTAATATTTCAATTTTTCTTATCACCTCGATTTAATTTTATCGAAGAAGCAACAAATCAAACAGTAATAACGTTAAACCAATACTTTCAGCAACAAAACAGGTTGAAAGATGAAACTTTTAAATATGAATAAATTTTTAATCACAACAGCATTAATATTCGGCTTTGTAGCTTTTGGATATTCTCAACAATTGGTATACACTCCTAAAAACCCAAATTTTGGAGGCGCTAATTTCAATTATTCATGGTTATTAAGTTCAGCGCAAGCTCAGAATAAGTTTAAAGTAGAAGAAGACGATCCATTTGCTCAGCAAACACAATTAGAGCAAATTCAAGAAGATCTAAACAGTTCTGTTTTAAGAGAAATTTCAAACTCTTTTCTAGATTCTCAATTAGGTGATGGGTTAAGACCTGGAGTATTTAACGTGGGATCCCTAGTATTAGATGTTTTTGAAACGCGAAACGGATTGGTCATTAACATTTTGGATACCAATAATGGAGACCAAACCCAAATCATAGTCCCTAACTAAAATTTACATCAAAACACAGAAATTATGAAAAATCTCTTATGGTGTTTAGTTGTTCTTTTGACGGCCTCCTCATGTGTGACTTATTTTAGTCCACCCATTGAGACGGCAAAATCTAGAGCAGGAGAAACATCACATCATTCAAGTCAACTGCAAGAGCTCCCAGAAGCGGCTGAGCCTATTGTAGTGGCTGTATACAATTTCAAAGATCAAACAGGTCAATATAAAACTGTAGAGGCAGGAAGTAGTTTTAGTACTGCTGTTCCTCAAGGTTTGACTTCGATGCTGATAAAAACTCTTGAAGACTCAAAATGGTTTTTACCTATTGAGCGTGAGAATTTATCAAATCTCTTAAACGAGAGAAACATCATCAGACAGACCAGAACAGAGTATGAACCGAATTCTGGAAATCAATTGGCTCCGCTTCTTTACGCTGGAGTTTTGATCGAGGGAGGAATTGTTTCTTACGATTCAAATATTAGAACCGGAGGATATGGTGCTCGATATTTTGGTGTAGGAGGTTCAACTCAGTATCGTGAAGATCGTATCACAATTTATTTAAGAGCGGTCTCTACATCAACAGGGCGTATCCTTAAAAATGTAAACGTTTCTAAGACTATTTTGTCTCAGGCTATAGATGCAAGTCTGTTCAGATATGTAGCGGTCGAGCGATTGATGGAAGCTGAAACTGGGATTACCAAAAACGAACCCGTTCAATTGGCTGTTCAGGATGCCATTGAAAAGGCAGTGTTCTCTCTTATCGTTGAAGGTCTGGAAGACAAGCTTTGGAGATCAAAAGACGGTGTAGAAACTGAGACTGTTTTAATCAATGATTACAAAGAAGCGAAAGAAGAGGAATTAAAACGTGGATTGTACGGAAGAGAGCGTATGGCAAGTACAGAAGATCCTCAAGTTTCTTTGAGAATCGGAATGCCAACTCTTTTAGATGATATTACAGAATCTTCTTCTAGTTTTTCAGCTGGATTTAGCTATCACTACAAGCTCAATGATTATTTCACCGCAGTAGGAGATTTAAATATGACACAGCTTACAGCGACTAGAGTAAAAAGAAATTACTTGCAACCGAGATTAGGATTAAACATCCAGTTTTCACCTTACGATAAATTAGCTCCTTACGTATACGGAGGAGGATCGTATATGGCAAACTTAAGTAGTCAGTTAAATGGAGATAGTGATATCGCCAAAGCAAACGCACTAGGTTTTCACTACGGTGCAGGTTTACAATATGTTATAAATGATGATATATCAGTGTCAATATTCATGGAGAATACGCATACCAACGCAGACGATATTGATGGTAACGTGTTCGGTAACATCAATGACAGATTTTATAATATGGGAATTCAAATAAAGTATAGATTAGGTAAAAAACGAAATTATGATGCTCTTCAATAAAAAAACAATTAGTTCAATTTTTGCTGTGCTATTGCTCATCTCATGTGAGTCTGAGCTGATAGATCAGGCAACATTTGGAGCCCTTACAGGAACGGTTCTAGATGAAGAAACTCAAGCACCGCTTGAAAACGCCAAAATAAGTACATCTCCTGCAACATCAACTGTATTTACAGATGTTAATGGTGAGTTTACTATCAATGACATGCCTGAGGGCGAATACGCCATCCGAGCAGAATATGACGGATATCTTTCAGGCTACCAGCCAGCTACAGTTTCTGCTGGAGCTACTTATAGTCTTGTCATTGAAATGGTCGATGAAGACACCCAAAATTTAGGTCCAAATAGAGCCGCTTTAACTGCACCAGCAGACAACGCTTCGGTATTCAATACAGAGGTTGAATTTGCATGGACTTCAGGTAAAAATGACAGTGATGAACTTTCTTATGACTTTGAATTGAGAAACGGAAACACTGACGAAGTTATCAGCAGACAAAATCTTGCAGATACTACTCTTACCCTTGACGCGCTTGTGTTGGGTACACAGTATTTCTGGCAAGTTACTAGTAGTGATGGTTTAAACCCATCAGTGATTAGTGGTGTAAGCAGCTTTAAAATTGAAATTTCTGAGGCGAATAGATTCTTATTTGTTCGTTCTGAGGACAATAACAATACCATCATTTCTGGAGGAAATCAAGCAGGTGCAGTAGAAGTAAATGTTACTATGAAAAATGCTAATGCCTATGCACCAGCAGTAAGTCCAGAGCGAGATAGAGTAGCTTATATTCAAACTGTAGGTTCTAACGACCAAGTATTCGTTATGGATGCGAATGGATTCAGTAGAACCCAATTGACGACTAATGTTCCTACTGGAAGTTTTAGAAATCAAGAAATTAAATTGGCTTGGAATAATGAAGGGGATAAAATCTATTACCCTCGTTTCAACAAGCTCTACGCAGTAAACTCAATTACTAAATTCTCTGAAGCGATTTACACAGCTGCTGCAGACCGTATGATTTCAAAAGTGGATGTTAACCCAGCTACTGGAGAGATTGCAATGGTAATTACAGATAGCGATGGATATGGAGGAGAGATTGTAGTTTTCAATCCTGCTGACCTTTCTGAAACTGTGGTTTATTCAAGTACAGGTGGAGCTCTTGGAGGATTAGATTACTCAATTGATGGAACAACCTTACTTTATACTGCAGATATTTCAGGAGAAGAGAATGCCCAGCACAGAAAATTTGACAATCGAATTTTCAGCTTAGATATGGCAACGCTCGTATCAACTGAATTAAACACAGGAAAAGAAGTTGGATACAATGAAACAGATCCGTTTTATTCTCCAAATGGAGCAGAAATCTTATACGTCAATCGATCAAATGATGATTTTGGTGATGCGTTGATTTATGTTGTGCCTACTCCGACTCCTGGAGATACCAATGCGCTTAATAGAACTCAAACGTTCAGCAACGGTTCAGAAGCCGTTTGGTACTAGTCAAAAACCTTATAAATAATAAAAAGCCATTTCATTTGAAATGGCTTTTTGTTTTTACCTCAAATCATTGCTTAACTTCGCGGGGATATTCGGTGATATGACCAAGATTACGTTTGAAAAAGATATACTGTTTAAATACATTGCGATTGCAATAGCCATCTGTGTTCTACCACTATTAGAAAAAGGAGATGCTGTTCTTTGGGTACAATCTTTTCACAATGATTTTTTGGATTTATTTTTTAGTCGAATTACAGTATTCGGAGATGCTACTTGGACGGTTTTAATTTTGTTGTGGATTGTGTTTAAATCCAATTACAGGTGGTTGGGGCTTTTAATTTTGGCCTTTGTACTTCACGGTCTCTTTGTACATCTATTCAAACAATGGTTGGCCAATGGTGCGCCAAGGCCTTTTAGCTATTTTACGCAGCGCACAGAGGTCGATCTTTTACATCTCATTGAAGGTGTAAAAATTCGAAAGTGGAATAGTTTCCCTTCTGGGCACACCGCGACAGCTTTTTTTATGGCTTCTTATTTGATGGCTTACAATGGTTTTTCCAATGCGAGTAAATGGATATGCTATTCACTAGCTGTGCTCGTTGGCTTATCTAGAATCTATTTGGGACAACACTTTTATATAGATGTCATTTTTGGAGCACTTTTTGGAATAATTGCATTCGATTTGGCTCTTTTAATTATGGGGTCCGCTAAAAAGGATTACTGGAATCGAAGCATTTTAAAGTCAAGAACAAAATGAAAACCAGAAAGGCTTTTTACATTTTTCTTTTTTTGCTTGTTTTCAGCTTATTAAACTCTTTCTCAGGAGCTTATCCAATCTATATTTTGGACGAGGCTAAGAATGCAGAAGCGGCTCGAGAGATGTACGAAAACGCATCCTACATCGTGCCTTATTTTAATGGAGAATTGCGAAGTGACAAGCCTGTGCTACACTACTACTTTATGAGTCTAGGTTACAAGTTGTTTGGAGTCAATGCCTATGGCGCTCGATTTTTTTCAGCTTTTTTTGGCGCTTTATGTCTTCTTTTTTCGTTCTATACTGTTCGTAAAGTCGCCAATGAGCGAACTGCATTTTGGACCTTAGGTTTACTGTTAAGTTCATTGTTTTTTGTACAAGAATTTCATTTGGCTGTTCCAGATCCTTATTTGATATTTTTTGTAACAGCTAGTTTGTGGTCTATTTTTTTATTTGATCAAACCCATCAGTCAAAATGGTTGTTTGCCGCTTACACCCTTACAGGTTTAGGTATATTGAGCAAGGGACCAATCGCCCTTGTAATTCCTGTTGGGGCTATGGGTATTTATCTCCTATGGTCAAAGCGCTTTAGTTGGAATACTATAAAGTCTTTTAGGCCTTTAGCTGGAATATTTTGGAGTGTACTCATTGCCTTTCCTTGGTTTTATTTCGTTCACAAAGAAACGGCTGGAGCATTCACCGAAGGGTTCTTCTTAGATCACAATATTTCGAGATTTAGTGCTGAAAAAGAAGGTCATGGAGGGTTATTTATCATCACATGGTTATTTGCATTACTCGGTCTCTTTCCAGGAGGGCTTGTTTTATTTAAGACTTTTGGTTTTGCAAAAAATGAAAGTAGCAAGAATGATTTACTGCGATTTTCTGTTTCATGCGCCTTAATCGTCATTGGAATTTTCAGTTTTTCGAGCACGAAACTTCCGAACTACACCCTTCCAGCTGTTCCATTTATGGCTGTCATTGCTGCTTTGTATTTGAATACTAAAGAAGCCTTTAATAGCCCCAAGAAATGGACGGCTGTTTTTGGATTTCTTCTGCTTATTACTATTGCTTTACCTATTGTGGGTTATTTAGCCTTGGCTCAAGAGGAGTCTTTGAGCGAGTTGAAGTCATTGGCTTATTATTTAGGCATTCTACCTGTAGTTTCGTTGGTGGCGCTTGTATTGCATTTGAAGAAAAACACCTTTAAAGCTTTGCAAATGACGGCGATGGGATGGGTCTTTATGTACCTCATTTTGTTTGGTCATATCTATCCGCAACTCACCGCATTTTCTCCGGTTGAAAAGGCAAAATCCATACTCCACAATAAAGAAAATATTATTGTTTTTAGTCGAATGGACGCTGCTTTCCCAGTGAACTATCAACGTGTTTATCCTGTGGTAAAAGAGTATAATGAATTGGAGCAGTGGATACTAAATCATCCTGATGGTCTTATATTAACCAATACACGAGATCGAGAACAGCTTAAATTCTTAGAGGAGCACTATCTCAAAATTTTTGAGCAAAAAGCGCTTTTTGAAAATCATCGAACTCGCATTTTTGAGTTAAAGTAGATAGGCTAAACTTACACCCAATAGCACTAGAATGAGCTTGCTGAAATTGAATTGATGTTTGTTGTCAGATTCAAATAGTATTATGGATGCGATATGAATCAACAGTCCTGCAGAAAAGGCGTACAACTCTACTTCATAGTTCTGAAAAAATGAGATGTGTTCTGCATTTAAATTTCCTAAAGGAGTCATTAGGGCAAAGGCTGTGATAAGTAACCACGTAGCTGATTTAGAAAGCTTTATAGCCATTAAAAATTGATAGAACACGATTCCGATTGGAATTTTGTGCAATACAATCGCGAGCAGAAAATGGTCAAATTGCCCTATTGGAATACCCTCTAAAAAGGCGTGAATAGAAAGCGCAAACATCACAATAATGGGTTTGGTATCCCTGAGATGAAAATGTCCGTGTTCGACTCCCTTACTCATCGTTTCTAGAAAGAGCTGCAAAAGAATTCCAGCCAGCACAAATAAACCTGCACTGGGTTTGTTGTCATAAACAAAAGGCAGTACCTCCAGTACAATAGTGCCCAATAGGAAAGCTCCACTAAAGAGCAAGAGGCTTTTTGTACCGTTTTTAGACTGTGAAAACCCAGTGTAATGCAATCCTACACCGATAAAAATTGCTGAGAAAGACAGCGTGACATCCAGCATAAAGCATTCATTTATTCCTTGGCGAAATTAGCCTATTTTTACCAGAGTTATGAAAACAGAAAACAGACCTCTTGTAGCGAAAACACTTTACGGTTTTGAACCTATACTGGCCAAGGAACTCAGACAGCTTGGCGCAATTGATGTAAAAGAAGGCAATCGGGTTGTCACCTTTAAAGGTGATTTGGGATTTGTCTACAAAGCCAATCTTTGCTTGAGAACCGCCTTAAATATTTTAGTTCCTGTTAAAAAAGCCAATATCTCGAATCAAGCCGATCTGTACCGCTGTATGCAAGAGGTTGATTGGCCAAGTATTTTTAGTGTAGATCAGACCTTTGCCATTCAAGCAACTGTCTTTGGTAGTGTTTTTGAGCATTCACTTTTCGTAGCTCAAAAGGCAAAAGATGCCATAGTTGACCAATTTAGACTTCGTTTTAAAAAACGACCCGATGTCAACACTACAGATCCAGACATCCGCATTCAACTGCATCTGGTTGATGATTTTCTGCAAATTTCAATGGATAGTTCAGGTAGGTCTTTGCATTTGAGAGGGTATAAGCAAAGCACTAATATTGCACCTATCAATGAAGTTTTGGCAGCAGGGCTATTACTGCATTCGCATTGGAGTGGATTACATGAGTTTTTAGACCCAATGTGTGGTAGTGGTACACTCGCCATTGAGGCAGCTATGATCGCTTGTAATATTCCTGCTAATATCAACAGAACCCGCTTTGCTTTTAAAAATTGGAACAACTACGACGAAGATTTGTTTGAAACTATTGTGAATGCCTCACTCAACAAAACCATCGAACACAACAAGCCAATTTACGCTATGGACAAGGCGCCTTCTGCAGTGAGAAAGACACAAGAAAACGTCAATGCCGCCAACCTTGAGGATTATATTCAGGTTTCAAGGGCTGATTTTTTTAGAAGTTCTAGACCCACTGAAAACAGATTGCATTTGGTTTTTAATCCACCCTATGGAGAACGTCTTCCTATTGATTACGACATTTTTTATGGAAAAATAGGAGATACGCTGAAAAAAGAATACACGGGTTGTGAAGCCTGGTTTATCAGTTCAAATTTAGAGGCCATCAAACATGTCGGTCTTAGAACTTCAAGAAAAATTAAGTTGTTTAACGGTTCTCTTGAATCGAGATTGGTCTGCTATCAAATGTATGAGGGAACTAAAAAGAAGTCTGCTCCTCGAGATTCTTCTTAGGCTTTTTATACAGCGGAAGAAAATAACTGATGCTGTAATTGTATCCCAATCCAAAACGACTGTTGTCTGTTTTTTTATTGAAGCCAGGAATCCAAAGACTATCGAAGTTGTCAGGTTGATTGTAGGAAAGCAAAAAGTGAATACGCGCAGACATACCCATGTAAATATTGGGAAGCACCTCTGCTTTAAAGCCTGAGACGATCTCTATCCAACTTGCTGAAAGCGAATTGTATTCTATTTTATCTTCTGAAAAGAGTACAAAAGAGTCCGGCTCGTAGTAGCGATAAGAATCGTAGAGGTACCTTTCGTACACTTCCATTTTAAAGGTAGATAAGGCGTATCGAAGTCCGAAAAAAATGAGGTTTTGCTCTCCGAACCAATTCTTATAATTATTAATATCAACACCTGCCTTTAGATAGGCTCCACTTGAATTGTAACGATAGAGGGGAAGGTCGACAATGCGTTCAAAGGTGGTTTTATTTTCGCTTCCCAATTCGGCAGCTAAAAATAGTTTTTCGCTCAACCTGTAATCTCCAACTAATTCTAAACCGGTATAATCATCGTCTAATGAGGTTCTCAGGAGTTTGGATAGTTCGAGGCCAGCCCGAAGTCCATATTTTTGTGTGGGCTCCCGCAGAGAATCCGGAGTACCTTGTGCCCATCCGCTCAAGGAGACTAAACAAAGCGCAAGCGTCCAAAAGGCTTTAGTGAAATATGGAGACATGAATTTCGTCACTATTGTCAATTCTTGTGTTGTTAATTTCAATTCTACTGATCCAACTCGAAAGTCCGGTTTGCTCGATTCCAAGGTCGGCATATTGACCTACAAAACCACAGGCCCTAGAAACATAAACCGCCTCTGGAGTATAAGAGATTCTAAGCTCTTCAATTTGTCCAGTTTCAAGATTGTCTTCTGTAGCTGAATTAGAGATTAAAACAAAATCTCCAAGGTTTTTTCTGGAGTCCAAAGGGATTAAAATATCGTCTTGGGTACTTCGATCAGAAAAGGTGTTAATCGTCGCATTTTCATCTACTGAAATAACCCTCAAGCGCGTAACGGCCTTGGGTTGTAACTCTTCACCTGTCGCATCTTTGTCGTAAAAGGCGATGTGCAATAATGCAGTGTCGCCTTCGACACAAACGTCGTCTTTTTCACACTGAGTCACAAAGGTGCAACTCAAAATAAGTAGCAAAAGTTTGATACGCTGACTCACTAAATTCGTTTTTCCAAAAGTACGACATTTTCAATGTGATGTGTCTGAGGAAACATATCAACAGCTTGGCTTTTTATCACCTTGTAATGGGGGTCTAACAAAGCCAAATCTCTAGCCTGGGTGGCTGAATTACAACTCACGTAAACGACTTTAGGTGCAGACAGTTTGATGAGTTGATGTACGACATCTGAATGCATCCCATCACGTGGCGGATCTGTGATGACCACATCGGCTACACCATGTCTTGCAATAAAACTATCATTAAACACCTTTTTCATATCACCAGTTTCAAAATTCACATTGGTGACTTCATTGTGTTTCGCATTCCATTGGGCATTTAAAATGGCTTGAGGAACAGACTCCACCCCAACAACTTCTTTGGCTTGAGCTGCCAGAAAAAGGGCAATAGTACCCGTTCCTGTGTACAAATCGTAGACCACTTCGTCACCTTTTAGATCGGCGAAGGATCTGATGATTTTATAGAGTTCATAGGCTTGTTTTGAATTGGTTTGATAAAAAGATTTGGCGTCAATTCTAAATTCAAGTCCTTCCATTTCTTCAAAAATGAAAGCCTCACCTTTGAAACAACTAATTTCTTGATCGTAGATGGTGTCGTTGGCTTTCGAATTTACGGTGTACAACAGCGATTTGATTTGTGGAAATTCAGCTGCGATTGCCTGCATATAGGTATTAATCTCGTCTTGACTCGCTTTAAAAAATTGAACGAGTACCATCAACTCACCCTTGCTGCTATTGCGAATCATCAAGGTGCGTAAATGCCCGCTTTGATTTCTTGGATTAAAGAAGTTCAGTTGTTCACGTTCTCCTTCTTGTTTACAAAAGTTTCGAATGTTATTGGCGATATCTTCTTGTAAATGGCATTTGTCGATTTGCACAATTTTATCCCATTTTCCAGGAACGTGAAAGCCTAAAGCATTTCGATCAAAGGTCTCTTCAGAATTTATTTCGTCTTGAGTGAGCCATCTGGAATCTGAAAAGGAGTATTCCATTTTGTTACGGTAAAAGAAAGTCTCTTCGGCACCTTTGATGGGTAAGTATTGCTCGACATTTACTTTTGCAATACGTTCTAGGTTGTCAACGACCTCTTGCTGTTTTTGTTCGAGCTGCAACTCATAGGTCATGTGTTGCCACTTGCAACCACCACATACGCCAAAATGCGAACAAACTGGAGTAATTCTATTTGGAGCACCCTTGTGGAGTTTTATAATCTCTGCCTCAAAATAATTTTTTCGCTTTTTGACAACCCTGAGATCGACAAGATCTCCAGGAACACCTTCTTTGATAAAGATGACCCTACCGTCTTCGTGTTTAGCTAGAGCTTTACCTTTAGCAGCAGTTCCGGTAATGGATACCTGTTCTAAAACAATATTTTTCTTTCGTCCCATGGCCAGCAAAGTTAATCGCTTTTATTTCTTTGCTCCATATCTTTAAGCCTAATAATTGCCGTATTTTTATCAAAATTTTAGGGTATGACAAAACGGGCAAATTCTTCTGAAAAAGCAATAGCGCTAGAAGCCAAATACGGCGCGCACAATTACCATCCACTTCCAGTTGTTCTGACCAAAGGAGAAGGGGTGTATGTATATGATGTTGAAGGACGAAAGTATTTTGATTTCTTGTCAGCCTATTCAGCCGTTAATCAGGGGCATTCGCATCCCAGAATCTTAAATGCACTTATCTCGCAATCTGAACGATTGACTTTGACGTCAAGAGCGTTTTACAATGATGTTTTAGGGCCTTATGAAAAAATGGCCACTGAAACCTTCAAGTTTGACAAACTTCTTCCGATGAATACCGGTGCCGAAGCCGTTGAAACCGCTTTAAAGATTGCCCGAAGATGGGGTTATCAGAAAAAAGGTATTGCTGCAGGAATGGCTAAAATCGCAGTTTGCGAAAATAATTTTCACGGTAGAACCACAACCATCATCTCTTTCTCAACAGATCAAACGGCAAAAAGTGAATTTGGTCCCTTTACAGAGGGCTTTGAGGTAATTCCTTACGACGATATTAATGCCTTAGAGCAGCTTTTGAGTACCGACCCAACAATTGCTGGATTCCTTGTTGAACCTATTCAAGGAGAAGCCGGAGTTTATGTGCCTTCAGATGAGTATTTGAAACAGGCCAAAGCCTTGTGTGAAAAATACGAAGTTCTTTTCATTGCTGATGAAGTGCAAACGGGTATTGCTCGTACAGGAAAGTTATTAGCCACTTGCGGAAATTGTTCGTGTAGCGATAGACATTGCAGTGGAGAACCAGAGGTAAAGCCTGATATTCTTGTCTTGGGAAAAGCACTCTCGGGAGGAACCTATCCCGTTTCAGCCGTTCTTGCAAATGACGCCATAATGGAGGTGATCACTCCTGGAAGTCACGGTAGTACATTTGGAGGTAATCCTGTTGCAGCTGCAGTGGCAATGGAGGCGCTTAGTGTAATTAAAGACGAAAAATTAGCTGAAAATGCTTTTGAGTTAGGGAAGCTATTCAGGTCAGAATTACAAGACTTAGTAGCGTCTAATCCATTGGTTAATGCCATACGGGGTAAAGGACTTTTAAATGCCATTCTCATAAACGACACTGAAGAGAGCGATACCGCCTGGAATATTTGTTTGGCCCTAAAAGAAAATGGGCTTATTGCTAAGCCCACTCACGGTAATATTATCAGATTTGCACCTCCTTTAGTGATATCTAAAGAAGAACTTCTCGAATGCACCGGGATTATCAAATCGACAATAAATGCATTTGCAGCGGTTGAAGCTAAATAATTGGATTAATCCAGTTGCCTCAGTTTTCGTTGAATTTTTCGGATAGCCACCTCAATTGATTTCTCAGGTTCAATGATATTGAAAGCACCCCAAAAATCTGGGTCTGAAAAACCTTCTGCCTGATCGACTAAAATAATTGAAGTTTTAAAGCGCTGATCTTTTTCGATTTTGGTGTTTTCAACGGGTTTAATATCCGTTGTGGCCATTTCAGCTTTGAGGGTAAAGGTCTTATTAAAAATCTTTCTTTTGTAATTGACAGCAAAACTCATATTGACGTTGCTGTAATTGTAAATCCCTTTCTCTTTGTACAGACCGTAATTGACAAAGTAATTCACTTGCTTTGGCCAAACCCTGAGATTCGATGGTTTTTTTCGCACAAAGAGTTGCGCAGCTCTATCTGGATCAATGATATTTAATTCGTAAGACGCTTGAAGCAACTGTAATTTGGAGGCATTTATCTTTAATGTCCCTTTGTACATGTATTCTCGAGTCACTTGAATGGGTTCAAAGGCTATGGTATAAATCAAATCTTGATCTTGATAATTTTGCTCTACAAGGGTATAGTTATAGGCATCGATCAAATCGCCTTCAAAAATATATCTCGGATACTTGACAAGGTCGATATACAAGGCGTTAAAAGGTCCTCCTTGCAATTTTAGTGCTACCGTATCCAAACGATTGTAATCGGTTTGCTTTCTCGATTTAATCAGTGAAATTCTGTCGAGTTGACTGTTTTGATAAGGCGCCTTATAAACGTAATTAACCGCTTCAGCCAAGGCTGCATTTTTGTTTCCTTTTTTTATGGTCTCCCTGTAAAAGGTGGTTAATCGCTGTGCATCTTGAACATAAGATGCTTTTCGCTCTAGAGCCGTTTGAATGAGGTTTTTAAGGTCGGTCAAACGCTCGAGTTCTACACCTTCAAGCTCTGTAACTTGACTAAACAATTCAATGACTTTTTCTTTGGCATCAAATTGATCGACACTGAAAACGCGGTCAGCATATCCCAAGAAAGAGATACGCAATTGAGCGTTTTTGACGGATAAAGGAACCTTAATTTCAAAAGAACCTTCGGTATTACTAATTGTTTTTAGTTCTGTTCCCACCAGCTGAATTGATGCGAATTCAAGAACCTGCTTACCATCTGCAGATTTGACAATACCTTTTACGGTTTTAAATTCTTGGGCAAATAGGGCAGAGGTGCTCATCATCAAGACGAGCAATAAAGATTTAATTGGGGTGTTTTTCAATCTCATATGATTTAAATTAAAATGCTTCGGCTTTTAAAATGTATACATTTTGCATCGGCCAATCACCTGCATCAACTTCAACATTATTGATGCGATCAACCACATCCATACCATCAATTACCTTGCCAAAAGCGGTGTAATCTCCATCTAAATGATAGGAACCTGGTTTGGTAACAACGATGAAAAATTCATAGGGAGAAGCGAGCTTATGTGGGTTGTCTCGATCGCTGCTAGGCATCGATATTACTCCGCGATGATGCTGATGTCCTTTTCTCGTATCTGGGGGGAGTAAGTATCGACCGATTTCACTCCTTTTTTTTGCTGTTTGCTGATTATCTGCATTTCCTCCTTGAATGATAAAATTCTTTACAACTCTGTGAAACATGGTATTGTCGAAGTACCCTTTTTTAGCTAAAAAAATGAAATTTGCTCTGTGGTAGGGAACATTTTCAAAAAGCTCAATGGTGAAACTACCCATAGAAGTAGTGAGTTTGACCTTGTTTTCGGTTAGGGTCTTCTCATAGTCATAGAAAAAAGAGATCGCATTTTCTTCATTGAGTTTAAAAGGCTCTTGCTCTTTTGATTCTTTGTTTTCGCTGCTTTCTTGAGGGATTTCACTTTGCACAGTCGCTTCTGTGGTGATTTCTTTTTCTTTTTGATTTGAAGACTTAGTATCTTGGCATGAAAGGGTTAAAAGAAATCCAAAAAAGCTAATCGCTAGACGAAAAAGAGGGTTTTTCATGCAGTTTGATTTATTCATTAAAGTTACTAAGAAAGTCAGAAATATGGCACTACCAGGGGAGAAAGCTCAGGTGCTCATGTCACCTCCTGGTCGTAAACAATTAGCCCTTTTATCGCGCAGAAAAAAACAAGTTGCAAAACAAGCTGCTGTCTTTGCTTTGTTTTATCCCAGCCTCACAAATGAGACGCTTTTACTACTGATCAAAAGAAAGCCGTACAAAGGAGTGCATTCTTCGCAGATTTCTTTTCCTGGAGGTAAATACGCCGAGTCTGATGCCTCTCTTTTGCAAACGGCCTATCGCGAGACTTACGAAGAGGTCGGAATAGGTCACGACTTAATCGAAGATGTTTTTCCAATGAGTAGCATTTATATTCCTCCGAGTAATTTTAATGTTCAGCCCTACGTTGGATTGCTTAAAGAAACGCCTTCTTTTCAACTGTGCAGCAGAGAAGTTGAGCAAGTCATTTCTATACCTTTAGCCTTATTGAATAATGGTTCTATAGTAGGGCAGCACAAGGTCAGCACATCTTATGGAATAGATGTAGAAGTGCCTTGTTTCAGGTTTCAAGATGAAATCGTCTGGGGAGCAACCGCAATGATGATTTCTGAAATTTTAAGTCTATTTAGAAAGACAGATTAAGGAGACTTTGTAATTTAGCGCAGTTATAAAAAACACATTTTTGAAAAAGAATCCCTTTGGACATTATTTATTCTTAAAGCGATTGCTGATTTGGATGGCCGGTGCTGTAACCCATTCACGGTATCGAAAATTCAACGAGCTGAGTATTGAAGGTTCTGAAATTTTAAGAATGTTACCGGCTAAGCGAGTGCTTTTTGTCAGTAATCACCAAACCTACTTTGCGGATGTCATTGCCATGTATCACGTATTTAATGCAGCTCTTACAGGTCGGGATGATTCGATTAAAAATGTCTTGTATCTCTATCAACCAAAACTCAATCTTTACTACATCGCAGCCAAAGAGACGATGAAGAAAAGTTTACTCACTAAATTACTGGCCTATGCCGGATCAATAAGTATTGAGAGAACTTGGAGAGCTTCTGGAAAAGAAGTCCAAAGACAGGTCAAGATGAGTGACATTTCTAATATTGGAGTGGCTATAAATGACGGATGGGTAATTACCTTCCCTCAGGGAACTACTAAGGCTTGGGCACCTTTGAGAAAGGGGACAGCGCACATTATAAAAACCTATAAGCCCATTGTTGTGCCTGTAGTAATAGATGGCTTTAGAAGATCCTTTGACAAGAAGGGATTGTACATAAAAAAGAAAGAGGTACTTCAGACCATGAAAGTCAAAGCACCTCTATTATTAGATTTTGAAAATATGGATGTAAATGACATTATGGACGAACTCGCCTTTGCCATTGAACAACATCCATCACTCATTAAGGTCAAACCCCAAGATTAGTTTCTGTAATCTAAGGCTGGAGGGCGATCTCCAAGGAGCGGTACATATTTAAAATCTGCTCCTCTTCTCTTTTCAAATTCATTTTGAGCATCTCTTAAGTATTCAGGCTGATCGAGTAAATCAATAATGGTTGAGGCCATTGTGCGCGCAGCGACCATCATCCCTTTAAACCCAATTGAAGTTCCTCCTGCAGCAACCGCTTGCCAAGAGTGCGCCGGAGTACCTGGAACCCAGGTGGCTGTTCTTAAACCTACCGTAGGTGCTACAAAACTGACATCACCAACATCGGTCGAACCAAAGGCACGCCCCGCTGATTTATAAGGCTGAACTTCTAGGGCAGTAGCTACATCAGCTTCAGACATTCCCATAGACTGTGCAATTTGATCTGCAAAGGTTTTCTCCGAAGGGGTGTATTCGAAACCTCCAATAGCTTTTAAATTTTCGTACATCACTTTTTGCAGCGTTGTATTGGGAAGCATTTCATGCACGCCGTTTACAATTTCGTAGCTCATCTCAGTCTCTGTTCCTTTAGCTGCTCCTTCTGCCGCCAAAACAATTCGATTAAACACATCTCTTACCACATCGCGACGATTGTGTCTTGAATAGTAATACACTTCAGCAAAATCAGGAATTACATTTGGAGCCTTTCCTCCGTCTGTGATCACATAATGAATACGAGTTTCCTGGGGAACGTGTTCGCGCATCATATTAACCATATAATTCATCGCCTCAACACCGTCTAAGGCTGATCGACCTTTTTCTGGCGCTGCAGCGGCATGTGAAGAGATTCCTGAAAATCTGAATTTGGCAGAAATATTGGCAAGTGCTGCTCCTTCGCTAGCATCGTTTGAAGCTCCTGGATGCCAGTGAATCACAGCATCAACATCGTCGAACAAGCCGGCTCTGGCCATATATACTTTTGCGCCTCCACCCTCTTCGGCAGGTGTCCCGTAAAAGCGAATGGTGGCTTCTATTTTATTGGCTTTAATATAGTTTTTAACGGCTATAGCTGCTGCAGAAGAAGCGGTGCCGAACAAGTGGTGCCCGCAGGCGTGACCTCCAATACCTCCTGCACTTTCTTTAGAAGCCTGTGCTTTTTGTGACAAGCCAGGTAGGGCATCGAATTCTCCTAAGATGGCAATTACAGGGCCACCTGAACCATATTCAGCAACGAATGCCGTTGGAATATCGGCTACATTCTTTTGGATGCTAAATTTTTCTTCACTTAAGAGATCTATTAAGGTTGCGCTACTCTTGTATTCTTGATAGCCCATCTCTGCGTAGTCCCAAATTTGTTTTGCAACTGAGGCGTATTTGTCGTAGCCCTTATCAATTCCTTTAATGATATCTGCCTTTGACTTTTGAGCAGTTAGAATAAAACCGCAAAGCAAAAGCGGAAGAACGATAATTTGTTTCAAACTTTTCATAGTTGTTTTTATTAGTATTGAATAGAAAGATACTTTAAAAAATAGATTTTAGGTGGATTCTAAATCGAGTCTTGGGTGAATTTCGTCTAACATATTCTTGAGGTAGTCCTTGGTGGTATGAACATAAACTTCAGTGGTCGTTATACTCTCATGCCCTAACATGAGTTGAATTGCCCGCAAATCGGCACCTCTTTCGAGCAGGTGAGTGGCAAAGGAATGTCTAAAGGTGTGTGGAGAAATATTCTTTTGAATTCCGCAGCGCTGAGCTTGTCTTTTAACCAAGGTAAAAATCATTGCCCTTGTGAGTTGTTTACCCCTTCTATTGACAAAGGCAAAGTCTTGATGATCCTCAACAACAGGAGCGCTTTTACGACTGTTTTCAAAATAGTTCAGAACGTACTTTTGGGTCACCTTGTGAATTGGAACGAGTCTGGTTTTGTTTCCTTTTCCTTTGACTTGAATAAAATCCTCATCAAAAAACAGATGACTTTTTTTCAAATTAACCAATTCTGAAACGCGCAGTCCGCAACCATAAAGCACTTCAAAAATAGCTTTGTTTCGCTCGCCTTCTGCAGCGCTCAAATCAACTTGATCAAGCAGCGAATTCATTTCATTAATGCTCAAAAAAACAGGTAATTTTCGACCTATTTTGGGTAGCTCTAAACTGCTACAAGGATTTTCATCTATAATATTTTCAAAACTGAGGTATGAAAAAAAACTTTTTAGACCTGATAAGAGTCGAGCTCGGCTTCTGGCGGTAAGTTCCTTAGAAATCTCAGTTAAGAAAAGCTCTAAATCTTCTAGTTGTACTTGACGAGGATGGGTTAAATGTGCTTGTCCTTGGCAGAATGAAATAAAGCGTTTTACGTCAAAATGATAATTTTCAACGGAATTCTGGCTTAAACCGCGCTCCATTTTTAGATAAAATATGTAATCTTGCAAGTAATCGTGCCAGGACATAACAAAAGTATTACATGAAAATAGCAATAATTAACGGACCTAATTTAAATATGCTCGGAAAGCGAGAGCCTGAAATTTATGGATCAACTTCTTTAGAAGAAGCCATGCAGGGCTTAGCAAATCGTTTTCCAGAGGTCGAATTTACTTTTCTTCAGTCCAATATTGAGGGTGAATTGATAGATTATATTCAGCAGGTCGGTTTTGATCACGATGGAATCATACTCAATGCAGGGGCCTATACGCACACCTCTGTCGGTATCGGCGACGCGGTATCAGCAGTCAATGCGCCTGTTGTTGAGGTTCACATTTCGAACACCTATGCAAGAGAGGAGTTTAGACACCAATCTTACATATCGCCTAAAGCCAAGGGTGTAATCTTAGGCTTTGGAATACAAAGCTATGTTTTAGCTATTTCTTCTTTTCTTAATTAGAGGTGAATAACCTCGTCATAAGCTGCAGCTACAGCTTCCATAACAGCTTCACTCATGGTAGGGTGAGGGTGAACAGCTTTCAAAATTTCGTGACCTGTAGTTTCTAGTTTTCGAGCCACTACTGCCTCTGCAATCATATCAGTAACTCCAGCGCCAATCATATGACATCCTAGCCATTCTCCGTATTTGGCGTCAAAGATGACTTTTACAAAACCATCTGCGTGTCCTGATGCTTGCGCTTTACCACTCGCAGAGAACGGAAATTTACCAACCTTGATTTCGTATCCCTCTTCAATAGCTTTTTGCTCAGTCAAGCCAACAGAAGCGACTTCTGGAGCACAATAGGTACATCCTGGGATATTTCCGTAATCAATAGGCTCTACATGCATTCCTGCTATTTTTTCAACACATAAGATTCCTTCTGCTGAAGCCACGTGAGCTAAGGCTTGACCTGGAGTCACATCACCAATTGCATAGTAGCCTGGAATATTGGTCTTGTAATAAGCATCTACTTGGATTTTGTCTCTATCTGTAATGATTCCGACATCTTCTAAACCAATATTTTCAATATTCGATTTTATACCAACGGCAGATAATAAAATATCTGCTTCGATTTGTTCTTCTCCTTTGGCAGTTTTGATATTAGCAATTACCCCATCACCAGAGGTGTCCACTGAGGTGACTTCGGCATTAGTTTTTATTTTGACTCCTGCTTTTTTGAAGCTTTTTTCGAGTTGCTTTGATATTTCTTCGTCTTCTACGGGAACGATTCTCGGCATGTATTCCACTACGGTTACTTCTGTACCCATGGCGTTGTAGAAATAGGCAAATTCGATTCCGATGGCGCCACTTCCTACAATGATCATTTTCTTAGGTTGCTTTTTGAGGGTCATTGCCTGTCTGTATCCGATTACCTTTTTGCCGTCTTGCGGAAGACTTGGTAATTCTCTAGAGCGTGCCCCTGTTGCTACAATGATATGATCGGCTGATATAATTTGTGTGTTCTCATCTTGAGTGACCTCCACGCGTTTACCTGTGAGCAGTTTTCCGTAACCTTCAATGACTTCAATTTTATTTTTTTTCATCAAAAACTGAACGCCTTTACTCATACCGTCTGCAACACCACGTGAACGCTTGATCACCTTTCCGAAATCGTAAGAAACTGATTCAGCTTGAAGGCCGTAATCTTCTGCGTGATTGAGGTAATTAAAAACCTGGGCAGATTTCAGAAGAGCTTTTGTTGGAATACATCCCCAATTTAGACATACGCCTCCAAGATTCTCTTTTTCAACAATCGCAGTGCGAAGTCCTAATTGAGATGCTCTAATCGCTGTAACATATCCACCGGGACCACTCCCCAAAACAACAACATCAAATTGACTCATATCAAATGTCTTTTAAATTTATTTCGTGAGGCAAAAGTAATCAATAAAGCGACATTTTTGACTTAGATTTTTTTGTCAAAATCCAAACAAACTGAATTGATGCAATAACGCTTCCCTGTGGTTTGCTGAGGACCGTCGTCAAACACGTGTCCGAGGTGGCTGTTGCAATTTGCGCATTTGGTTTCGGTGCGAATCATACCGTAGCTTTTGTCTTGTACATAACTAATGGCTCCCTCGACCGCTTGGTCAAATGAAGGCCAACCGCAGCCCGAATCATATTTGTGGTCGCTCTCAAATAGAAGAGCGTTACACGCTTTGCAATAGTAGTTTCCGTTGTCGTTGTGCCTGTAGTATTTTCCTATAAATGGAGATTCTGTAGCACTCTCTCTAAGTACAGAGTAACTCAAGTCATCCAGCTGCTCTCGCCAGTCTTCTTCTTTTAAAGAAGAGGCGTTTTCCATTGGTTTTCTATTTTCCATTAGGTACAAAAGTTAAGGCTACACCATTAATACAGTGTCGTTTACCTGTTGTTCTCGTGGGCCCGTCGTTAAACACGTGACCTAGGTGACTGCCACAATTTGCGCATTTTTCTTCGATACGCTGAACACCAATGTTGTAATCCACATCATAAGCAATAGCTCCTTTGATAGGACGATCGAAAGAGGGCCAACCCGAACCTGAATCGTATTTGTGCTCTGACTTGAAGAGGGGTGCGTCGCATGCCGCACAGTGATAGGTGCCTTCTTCTTTGTTGTCGAGTAAATCACTGGTGAATGCATATTCGGTTCCTGCCTGTCTCAGTACTCGATATTGCGTAGAACTGAGCTCTTTTTTCCATTGCATTTCAGATTTTTTCACTTTAGGACTGAAGTTTTCGTCCACAACAATTTCTTCATGCATTTGAGCCGAGAGTAAATGAATACTCCCGGCTAATGCTACCAATAGTAAGGTTTTCAATTTCATAACTTTTTTTTGCTAAAATATCAATTCAAGAGGACTCTTGAAATGTCTTTTTCTTCAACATTTAAAATGTGCATCACTTCTTCAAGTGAAGAAAGGTTCATTTTTCCTGCATTTGCATATTCACCTGGAATGACCGCAATCCTAAAAATTTGATTTTCTAAATCACCCGCTCCAAGCAGACTCAAATCAAAATCAGACTCTAAAAAGAGGCGAACATCTATAAAGGTGTGATCGTAATTGTATTGCAATAAGCCCTGATCGAGTATTCGAGTTTGAGGCATTAACCTCCAAACATCTATGGCATTCCCTTGATTGTCTGTGGTTTGCTCAAAAAGTAAATACACAAGAATCAAATCAGATTCGAACACTTGAACACTTTGCGGAAAAGTGTAAAGTTGTTCATAGCCATTGTTTGCATCAAAAGAGGTTTGAATTTCAATAACCTGACTTAGTGTATTGACCCCATCGGAACCATCACGACCGTCGAGTCCATCAAAACCATCTCTACCAGCTGGACCTATTGGACCTTCACATGATGAAAATACTACCGTTGTCAATAAAGCGAATAAAAGGTAAATCTGTTTCATAATTCATAGTTTTAATGTTACTATTTTAACATAAACAAAAAGCTTGCCAAAATGTTTTAAGGCGATTTATCAATCCACTAGAAAGTGCGTATTATTGCAGCTTAAATGCGAAAATTTAAATGAATAAAGTCGTTTCTCATTCGCTGTTTACTGATTTTGACATCGACCTATTTAAATCGGGTAAACACTATAAACTCCATGAAAAAATGGGGGCTCACTGCATTGAACTCAATGGGGTTTCTGGCGTTTATTTTGCGGTTTGGGCGCCTGCTGCTCAAAGCGTAAGCGTAGTTGGAAATTTTAATTTTTGGAATGCTGAGGAGCATCCGTTAAATGTAAGATGGGATAGCAGTGGTATATGGGAAGGTTTTATTCCTGGCCTTGATCAAGGTGAAGTATACAAGTATAGCATCAGTTCTGAATTTACTCAAGGGGCAGTTCAAAAAGCTGATCCATTTGCGCGACAGGCTGAATTAAGACCAAACACGGCCTCTGTTGTTCATCGCACAGAATTCAAATGGTCAGATGAAAACTTCATCCAAAGCAGAGCAAAGACTAATGCCTTAGACGCTCCAATTTCGGTGTACGAAGTGCATTTGGGTTCTTGGAAAAAAGAGGAGGGATGGAAAATGCTGAGCTATACCCAAATGGCTGAAGAATTGGTTTCTTATGTTCGCGAAATGGGCTACACTCATGTTGAGTTTATGCCTGTTATGGAGCATCCTTACGATCCCTCATGGGGGTATCAGGTTACAGGATACTTCGCGCCAACTTCAAGATTTGGCAATCCTGACGAGTTCAAGTTTTTGGTCAATGCTTTTCACAAGGCAGGTATTGGTGTATTTCTAGATTGGGTTCCTTCTCATTTTCCAGAAGACCAGCACGGTTTAGGCCTATTTGACGGAACACATTTATACGAACATCCCGATCGCAAAAAAGGATTTCATCCGGATTGGAAAAGCTTGATTTTTAATTACGAACGAAATGAGGTGCGTTCTTTTTTGATTTCTAACGCCCTTTTTTGGTTAGAAGAATATCACATTGACGGATTACGCGTAGATGCAGTGGCATCGATGCTTTACTTGGATTATTCCAGAGAAGAAGGCGAGTGGGATCCCAACGAATTTGGTGGAAATGAAAATCTAGCGGCCATCTCTTTTTTAAAGGAATTGAATACGGCTGTCTATGAATTTCACCCTAACGTTCAAATGATTGCAGAAGAGTCTACTTCATTTAATGGAGTGAGTAAACCCGTTGATTTAGGTGGTTTAGGTTTTGGAATGAAATGGATGATGGGCTGGATGAATGACACCTTAGAATACTTTAAAAAAGATCCGATTCACCGATCATATCACCAAAATGACATCACTTTTTCGCTGGCCTACGCCTTTAGTGAAAACTTTATGTTGCCATTGTCACATGATGAAGTGGTATACGGAAAGCGATCCTTGTTGTACAGAATGCCTGGAGACGATTGGCAGCGATTCGCCAACTTAAGGTGTTTGATGGGACTTTATTTTACGCATCCTGGGGCTAAACTTCATTTTATGGGAGCTGAATTTGGGCAGTCCGAGGAATGGGATTTTGAAACCTCTTTGATGTGGCATCTGTTAGACCATGCATTCCACAATCAAATGCAAACATGGATCAAATCCTTAAATCATTTATACACCTCACAAACGGCGCTTTACCAGCAGCAATTTTCAGCCGAAGGCTTTGAGTGGTTGACCTATGATGATGCTGCCAACAGTGTAATTTCATTTATACGAAAAGGCAAGCATCCTGAAGACTATCTCATTGTGAGTTGTAATTTTACTCCAAGCCCTAGAAATGGATACCGATTGGGTTGTCCGGGGGCTAAATCTCTGGTTGAGGTCTTAAATTCTGACCAAGAACTATTCGGGGGAAGTGGTTTAAAAAACACTAAAATTTCGATAGAAGAGTATCCATGGCAAGGCCAAGCTCAATCATTTTCTGTAGATTTAGCTCCTTTGGGAGTTCAAATTTTTAAACCTGCACATCAATGATCACCAATACATCTCTTGAACAAAAAGGAAATAATTTTCCGAACGAGTTACAAAGTTTTTACAAAGAAAAAGACCATTTTTTCTTTACTTCAGAAAACGGTGTCATCCTAAAATTAAGTGTTCTCAGAGATTCGTTAATTCGATTTCGCTACGCGGTAGATTACGATTTTCAAGCTGATTTTTCGTATGCGATAGCACCGGATTTCACCACCGGTTATAACGAACTGAGTTTCGAAGAAAAAGAATTGGAGTTTGTCATAGAAACTTCGAAACTTTTGATCTACGTGAACAAGAGTAATTTAAAAGTGTGCATTACCGATAAAGAAGGAGAAATCATTCTAAATGATGAGGTTGGTTTTCATTGGGAAGAAAATTACGATCAAGGCGGTAATCGCGTAAAAATGAGCAAAGTTTCACAGGCTGCAGAATCGTACTACGGAATGGGAGACAAGGCTTCGCACATCAATCTCAAAGGAAGAAAAGTTGAAAATTGGGTGACTGATCAATACGCTTTTGGCAAAGATCAAGAGCCGCTTTATAAAGCGATTCCATTTTATATTGGTCTACATCACCAAAAAGCATACGGCGTATTTTTTGACAATAGCTTTCAAAGTTTTTTTGACTTTGGACACGACAAACGCAACGTCACAAGTTTTTGGGCCGAAGGTGGAGAGATGAATTATTATTTCTTCTACGGTCCTAATATGGCTCAGGTAGTTGAGGCCTATTCCTCACTGACAGGAACCCCTGAACTACCACCCTTATGGGCATTGGGCTTTCACCAATCTAAATGGAGTTACTTTCCAGACAGTCAGGTGAGGTCAATTGCACAAACTTTTAGAGAAAAGCAGATTCCCTGTGACGCCATTTATTTAGACATTGACTATATGGATGGGTTCAGGTGTTTTACATGGGATGAAGAGCGTTTTCCTGATCCAAAAAAACTATTGGAAGACCTAAAGTCTGATGGTTTTAAATTGGTGACCATGATTGACCCAGGAATCAAAATAGATCGTAAGTATTGGGTGTACAATGAGGCCAATCAAAAAGGCTATTTCTGCCGAAGAGCTGATGGAACACATTTCAAAGGAAAGGTGTGGCCGGGAGAGTGCAAATTTCCCGATTTCACAGATCCTAAGGTCCGCGAATGGTGGGCTGATTTGTACAAGGAGATGATGAGTGATATCGGAATTCAAGGGGTTTGGAACGATATGAACGAGCCAGCCGTTATGGATGTTCCAAGTAAGACTGCCAATCTAGATATTCGTCACAATTACGATGGACATCCTTGTAGTCATAGAAAAGGGCATAACGTTTATGGTATGCAGATGGTTAGAGCTACCTATGAGGGTGTTAAAAAGCACAGTTTTCCGAGAAGGCCTTTTGTTATTACAAGAGCTGCCTACGCAGGAACCCAGCGCTATGCATCAACCTGGACTGGCGATAATGTCGCTACATGGGAGCATCTGTTTATAGCCAATGCCCAAGTACAGCGCATGTGTATGAGCGGATACTCTTTTGTTGGGTCTGATATCGGAGGTTTTGCGGAACAGCCGAGTGGAGAGTTGTTTTTACGCTGGATACAAATGGCTGTTTTTCATCCGTTTTGTAGGGTACATTCTAGTGGAGATCACGGAGATCAGGAGCCTTGGTCTTTTGGAGATGATATTTTGGCCCATGTGAGGGAGTTTATCAACTTGAGGTACGAGTTGCTGCCTTATTTGTATACGGCTTTTTACAAATACAGCACAGAAGGAGTTCCTATGATTCAGTCTATGGTTTATCAGGAACAAGAGGATACCCAAACCTATTTTAGAACGGACGAATTCATGTTTGGAGATCAAATATTGGTGTGTCCTATTCAAGAGCCTAACGCCATGGGTAGACGTATGTACTTTCCGAAAGGGGAGTGGTACAATTACTGGACGGATGAACTTGAAATGGGTGGCGTTGAAAAATACGTTGAAACCGGTCTGAGTAAAATTCCACTATTTGTAAAAGCGGGGGCTTTAATTCCCAAGTATCCGGTTCAACAATATGTAGGGGAGAAGAAGATCGAAGAGTTGCGACTCGACGCTTATTTCATTGACGGGGTAGAGCGATCTGTAGTATACGAAGACAATCAAGACGGATACGATTACAAAAAGAACCGATTCGCATTGCGAAAATTTCGATTAAAAGGACGTCCAAAAGAACTCGTTATTCAGCAATTCAAAGACGGAAAATTCGTAACAGATTATGAGAACATTAGAATCGTTTTTCACGGTCTTCCTTTTGACATTAAAGTGTTAGAGATCGACAATGAAGAAGTTGACTTGACTAAGTACAGCGCCTCTTCACCTAATGAGATTGTCATACCTAAGGATTTTTCGGAGATTCATATTAGCGCCAACTAAATTTTGTACCTTTCTCATGTCAACTATTCGGCATGAGTGCAATTCCATTTGAAAAAGGTTCAAAGAAAGTATTGAACGCTTGGGCGTTCTACGACTGGGCCAACTCTGTTTATTCATTAGTGATTACTTCTGCGGTATTCCCCATTTTCTATGGAGCTCTATTTCGTCTGGCTGAGGTCGAAAGTGTAGAGTTTTTTGGTACAGTACTCGAGAGGGGTCCATTGATTTCTTATGTTACCTCGGCTGCATTCGTAGTTGTGGCATTAGTGACTTCATTGGTCTCAGGCGTGGCCGATTATTTGGGGAATAAAAAGACCTTCATGAAATTCTTTTGTTATACAGGAGCCTTGTGTGCCTCATCTTTGTATTTCTTTTCTTTAGAGTCAATTTATATCAGTCTGGGATTTTACTTTTTCGGCCTTGTATTCTATTGGTTGAGTTTAGCGATGTACAATTCATTTTTACCGGATGTTGCCCATAAAAACCAACAAGATTCTATAAGTGCAAAAGGCTTTTCTATGGGCTATGTAGGTTCAGTATTGCTTTTAGTTTTAAACTTATTTATGGTGATGTTCCCCGATAAAGTAGGTATAAGTGGAACTGAAACCCAGCCCGCTGAGGTTGTCGCTATGCGATACTCTTTTATTACAGTAGGAGTGTGGTGGGCACTTTTTAGTCAATACACCTTTAAACATTTACCCAGCGGAACAAAAAAAGAAGGCCAGCGCAAACACATTATTCTTGGAGGAATCCGGGAATTGCAAACGGTCAATAAAGAAATTGCTCGAGCTCCTTTTTTAAAAAAATACCTCAAAGCTTTTTTTGTGTATTCTATGGCGGTACAAACCATTCTATTAATCGCGGCTTATTTTGGAGAGTCTGAAATAAATTGGGGTGGAGATCAAGAACGAACCATAGGATTGATTGTAAGTATTTTATTGATTCAACTTGTTGCCATCATAGGTTCTGTAATCACAGCCAAACTGTCTAAAAAAATCCCAAATGTCAAATTACTGATTTACATCAATATCATTTGGATGCTGCTTTGCATTTACGCCTATTTTGTGGTTACGCCTTCAGAATTTTATCTGGCCGCAGGTTTTGTTGGATTAGTGATGGGCAGTATTCAAACCCTATCTAGATCTACCTATTCGCAATACCTGCCTGATACCACAGATACGACCTCTTATTTTAGTTATTTTGAGGTTTCCGAAAAAATTGGAATCATCATTGGGACCTTCATATTTGGATACTTGGCCCAATCAACGGGAAGCATGAGAATTGCAGCCATATGTATGGGAATCTTCTTTGGAATTGGTGCCATTTTACTTAAAAACCTCGTGAACTATCACAAAAATCAAGAATTGGATTTGTTTTAAACCTTTAGCATATGAAAAAATGGACTCTAGTGGTATTGCTTTTATTTGGCGTAGTCGTTTTGATGAGTTGTGAAAAAGACGACGACCCCGACATTTTATGTGGTTGCTTACCCAACGAAGAAGGTTCAATTGAACTGAATTAAATAAAAATGAAACTAATGAAAAAATTGAGTATTCTGCTTTTAGTCTCGGTACAAATGAGTCTAAACGCCCAAGATTTTGTTATCAACGCGAGTCGAGTCAATGACTTAATGACAGCTCTTTCGGCCTTTAAAGAAGAAGACAATAATTCAAGGGTTGCTTTTAGTGATGCTGATTTAGAAGGACGAGCATTTGTCATGCAAAAAATGAAAGAGGCAGGTTTAGAGGTTTCGATTGATTTTTCAGGAAATATTATTGGTAGAAGAGCTGGATTAGACAATAGTTTAAAGCCCATTGTTTTAGGTTCTCATATCGATACGGTTCCTGAAGGAGGAGATTACGATGGATGCGCGGGCAGTATGGCAGCACTTGAAATCGCTTTTACCTTACAAGACTTGAATATAACGACAAGACATCCCTTAGAATTCATCATTTACAGTAATGAAGAAGGTGGTGTCATGGGAAGTAGAGCCTTAGCGGGCACCTTAACTGAAGAGGCCTTTAAAGTGGTAAACTCAACAGGTTATAGCATGGGTGAAGGTATTGTGCGTCTTGGAGGAGACCCCAGTCGCGTAAAAGAGGTACAAAGAGCCGAGGGAAGTATAGCCGCATCATTTGAACTCCACATTGAACAAGGCGCCAATCTCTATCAAGAAGATTTAGAAATCGGAATTGTTGAGGGTATCGTAGGTATAGATTGGTATGACTTTAGATTTGGCGGATTTGCCAATCACGCAGGTACAACTCCCATGAACAATAGACAGGATGCACTTTTAGCTGCAGCTAAATTTATTCAGGCTGTGAATGAAGTAGCCCTTTCTGTTGAAGGTCGTCATGTGTGTACCGTTGGAAGAATACAGGCCTTACCTGGAGCCCCTAATGTAATTCCAGGAGTCGTGAATTTAAGTTTAGAGATTCGCGATTTATCAAGTGAAAAGATGAAGTCTTTGTTCAATATGATCCTTGAAAGAGCAAAAGAAATCGCTACGGCATCTAATGTTGAAGTCACTTATGAGAGTATTGATGCTACAGGCGCACCAGCGATGACAGATGCCTCTTTAAAAAAGATTATAGAAGCGCAAATCAACAAAAAAGGGTACAGCTATACGTATTTGCCTAGTGGGGCTGGACACGATAGTCAAGAAATGACGCGAATCGGTCCTGCAGCAATGATTTTTATTCCCAGTGTTGATGGAATTTCTCATTCACCCAGAGAGTATTCAACTCCCAAGGCTATCGCACAGGGTACAGAGGTTATGTTTCAAACACTATTGGCAACAGACAGTTCTAAAAAGTACTGATTTCACCAGAACCAGAAACCTTACTACTAATTCGTTGAGGATTGCCCGAATAACGAATTCGCCCTGAGCCTGATATCGAAGCGTCTAATTCTTCTGAACTCAAAACGGTAATTCGCCCTGAGCCCGATATTTGAGCACTAGTTTGTACCGCGTTCAATGTCTTAGCATTAATGCTACCTGAACCTGATACATTTAGGCTACTTTGTTTTGTGCTGCCTGTGAGTTGAATCATACCTGAACCTGAAATACTGCTGTTGAGTTTATCTGTTTGTATTTGATAATAGGCCTTAGCAGACCCTGACAGGTTTAAATTCAAAAATTCAGCGCTTAGTACGTCACGACTTTTAATCAGGCCTGATCCAGAAAATCCGCAAGAATTAATTTCTTCTACAGGTATTTTGATGTATACTTTTGAGAGTTTCCACCATTTTAAATAGCGGCCTTTTTTGATTCGTATTTTAAGCTGGTTGTTTTCTACTTCGGTAATGATGTTTTCCAATTGATCAGCAGCGCCAGTCAATTCAATTTGACCTTCTTGTCCTTTGTACAATTCTACCTCAAAATTTCCTGATATTTCGATTCCATCGAAGCTTCCTACTTCTCGGATCTCACTGGTATCTACGTTTAGATAAAATAGAAATGAGGTGAGTGCCAGCGTGAGTGTGGTAATTGATTTCATGGGCATAGTTATTTTATCGTTCTTTCAAGACGCAAGCCGCCGTAATCCATTGCTATTTGAATGCGATTAGTACTGCTTTGGTTGAGGTGGTATCCTTTGTATGACTTACTCGTATTTTTTTGAATCACTTCTGTTAGGTTAAGTAAATCTCTTCCTTTAACATCACTGTAGGATCCGTCAAAATCAAAGTTAAATTCCCACTCAGGATGCAGCCCGATTTTAATGCCCGTATAGTCAGAATCAATTTCAATACCTGAGGCTTCGGGATCTGTTTCCATAATTTTGATAGAACCGTAGTCAGAATCAGCCTCTAAAGAACCTTGAAGATAGTTGATACGAATACCTACATAGTCGCTAATTCCAGCCACTTCTCCTGCTTCTTCAATTTCTAAATTTCCGTAGTCGATATCGTAATTGAGTTCGATGACATTTCCAAAGCTGGTAGAGGTGTAATCTGTATTTAATTCAATGCGGTTTGATCGGTCGATTTCCAATTTTGAATAATCCGCATCGACAAAAGCAGAATTGATGAATCCAAAATAAGAGGCATTGCAGTAATCCAATTCAATTTGATTGTTTCTTCCTCTTAGCTCATCAATTGAAACACTGCCGTAATCACAATTGATACGCGCGTGCCCATCTATACGATCTCCTTTGATGCTGCCGTATCTGTTGTCGAGTTTGACACTTGCTTTGACAGGAAGCTTAACGGTATAATTGATTTCGATGTCTACCGACTTTCTCCCCCAAAAACGTTTTTCAAGAGCACTCAAATCGGTGTGCGCTACAACTTTTATAGAAGAAGCTTCAAAATAGATTTCGATGGCTTCAAGTTCTGATTTGACTTTTTCTAAATTATTGCCGTTGGCCTTTAGTTCTACATCGATTTGAATTTCATTCTCATCCCAAGAGGTGAAAACAATATTGCCGTATTTATTTTTAATATCGAGTAGCGCAGTTTTTTCGACTTCGAATGTTTTTGAAATCGCTTTAGTTTCGGTGTACTTACCATCCCAATTGTTTGAAGCATTGTGTGCTTTAGTCGAAAAGACCAGGGCCAGGCAGCATAAATTAAAGAGTAAGATTCTCATAAGATTCTAATTTAGAGGAGTTAAATACTGATAGTTCTTCAAGTAATGATATTCGTGTATTGAAATTATAGATGATGGCGTCAATTATCCTTTTAGCATTTGGACTTGCGAGAAGCTCTTCTCGAAGCATTTGATATTCTTGATCCAATTGATCCAATTGCTGAAGGTGATCGTTTAAAATCTGCTCAGAATTGCTAGTGTTCGATACAGATTCAATTTTGCGTTCTATTAAATTTTCGTAATAAGTTGCTGTCGTGGTAAATTCTTGGTACTCTGTTGAGTTCTGGTATCCATTGGAACTCACAAGTGTATTTAGACTAAACAATAAAGCTATGGAGGCTGCTGCAGCTAAAAATTTCCAATTGACCTTAGACTTTTTTTCAGCATTGAGTTTAGCGATAAAACGCATCTCATGGCCCATGGGTAATTCTTTGTCATCGAGCTCTTCTCTATGGGCGTTTACCCATTCTTTTAATTCATCTTTAATCATGATATGCTCTTGTTTTTTAGTTCGTTTTGTAATCGCTTTTTAGCCCTTGAAAATGAGGTTCTACAATTTGCATAGCTCAATCCAGTAATTTCTTGAATTTCATCGTAGTCATAACCTTCTATCAAATGAAGACTTACAATGAGCTGTTCTCTTTCGGGCAATTGCTGAATCGCTTCTTTTAAAATTGCACTCGACAATGCTGAGGAATCTACTGCTGCTGCTTCATCTTCAACTAAGGCCTGCTCTTGTTCTAATTTGTGCTGCGCATCAAAATCGTAGCGTTTTAATTTTTTTTGATGTTCGATGCTCTGGTTGACCACTATTCTTTTTAACCAAGCCATCAAAGGAACTTTTTGCGAAAAACTATTCATGTTTTTGAATGCCTTTAAAAAAGCCTCTTGAACAACATCTTCTGCTTCTGCTTCGTGCTTGACGATTCTGTAGGCGGTATTGTAGAGTGGCTTCGAATACATCTTATAGATTTCAAACTGCGCCTTAGAATCATGGGCTTGACATTGTTGTATTAAATTCTGAATACGTGGTGAATCCAATTGCAGTTGTTTATAGGTAAGATGTAAGAATTCTTAAAATGTTACACTTTCTTGGCATAAGAATTGTTTTATAAAGAGCAACACAGGTGGTGGAGTCACTTATAACGACCCTAAATATAAGCGTAAACAAGCATTTGGAGGTTAGGGGTAAAAGCCAGCAAAAAAGGTATATGTGACAAAATGACGTGAAAAAGAGAGATATGAATCGAATGAAATTTATGGATATTGACAATTTGTCTACTTCAGGAATTGACGAAGAAGCTGAATTAATACCGCTTTTGACTCCAGAAGACGAAGAAGAAATGAATAATGAGCAGGTACCTAGTACACTGCCGATATTGCCCTTAAAAAACACAGTGCTTTTTCCAGGAGTGGTTATTCCAATTACCGCTGGAAGAGACACTTCAATTCAACTTATCAAAGATGCGAACTCTGGCAGCAAAACCATAGGAGTGGTTGCTCAAAAAGATGAGAATGAAGAGTCTCCTGAGCTCGAAGATTTGTACACTACCGGAACGGTTGCTCGAATCTTAAGGGTTTTAAAAATGCCCGATGGAAATACAACCATCATTATTCAAGGAAAGAAGAAGTTTGAGATTGAAGAATTGTTGACCAAAACGCCTTACTTAACAGCCAAGGTTAGAGATGCCAACGAAATAAGACCAGAAGCGACGAATGAAGAGTTCTTGGCCATTGTGGAGGCGATTAAAGAATTGGCCCTGAAAATCATCAAAGACAATCCAAATATCCCTACAGAAGCCACCTTTGCCATTCAAAACATTCAATCGAATTCGTTTCTGATCAATTTTGTTTCTTCAAATTTGAATTTAAAGGTATCTGACAAGCAGCAACTTCTTGAAATCCACAATTTAAAAGAACGCGCACTTCAAACCTTAAAACACATGAATGTGGAGTTTCAAAAATTGGAACTCAAAAATGACATTCAATCCAAGGTAAGATCTGATATCGATCAGCAACAAAGAGAGTACTTTTTGTATCAACAGATGAAAACCATACAAGAAGAACTTGGTGGAGTTTCATATGAAGAAGAAATTGAAGAAATGCGTCAAAAGGCCAAAACAAAAAAATGGTCTGAAAAAGTCAAGGGGCATTTTGACAAAGAGCTGATGAAGATGCAGCGCATGAACCCTCAAGTCGCGGAATATTCTATACAGCGCAATTATCTAGAGCTCTTCTTAGAATTGCCATGGGATGAATTCACAGAAGATCACTTGGATTTGAAAAAAGCCCAACAAGTTCTTGATCGCGATCACCACGGTTTAGAGGATGTTAAAAAAAGAATCATTGAGCATTTAGCCGTATTGAAATTAAGAGGAGATATGAAATCTCCAATTATCTGTCTGCACGGCCCTCCAGGTGTGGGTAAGACTTCCTTAGGAAAGTCCATCGCTGAGGCTATGGGACGTAAGTATGTGAGAATGTCCTTGGGTGGAATGCGAGATGAAGCCGAAATCAGAGGTCATCGCAAAACCTATATCGGTGCAATGCCTGGACGATTAATTCAGAGCATTAAAAAAGCAGGAAGCTCAAATCCAGTCTTTATTTTAGATGAAATTGACAAGCTTAGTAGTGGTGCACAAGGAGATCCCTCTTCTGCACTTTTAGAAGTTTTAGATCCTGAGCAGAACAACGCTTTCTACGATAACTTCTTAGAGATGGGTTATGATTTGTCAAAAGTCATGTTTATTGCAACGGCTAATAGTTTGTCGAGCATACAACCTGCGCTTTTAGATCGTATGGAACTCATTCATGTCAGCGGTTACACCCTTGAAGAAAAAGTGCAAATTGCCAAAAAACACTTATTGCCTAAACAGCTAAAAGAACACGGACTCACTACAAAAGACCTTAAATTGAATAAGACTGTATGTGAAAAACTAGTAGAGGGATACACTAGGGAGTCAGGCGTTCGAGGCTTAGAAAAGCAAATTGCCACTATCGTGCGTCACCTCGCTAAGTCCATGGCAATGGATCAAGAGTTTGATCCTGCTTTGAC
>WTJC01000017.1:0-10933 GCA_011525015.1 Flavobacteriales bacterium | reverse complement strand
ATTCACGTGCCTGAAGGAGCAACTCCCAAAGATGGGCCAAGTGCTGGAATTACCATGTTGACTTCTTTGGTATCTCTTTTCACGCAGAAAAAGGTAAAGCGAAATTTGGCCATGACAGGTGAGATTACACTTCGAGGCAAGGTGCTACCCGTAGGCGGCATTAAAGAAAAGATTTTAGCGGCTAAAAGAGCGAACATCAAAGAAATAATACTCTGTGAAGAAAACCGAAAAGACATTGAAGAAATAGGAGATTCGTATATTAAGGGTCTCAAGTTTCACTTTGTTACAGAAATGAAAGAAGTCATTGATGTAGCTGTTTTGAAGCAGTCGGTAAAAGCACCCAAAAAATTGTGAGTAAACGCATCATCATAGCTATTGACGGCCACGCCTCTACGGGTAAAAGTACGCTGGCACGAACATTGGCTCAAAAGCTCAATTACGTCTATATCGATTCTGGAGCGATGTATAGAGCGGTTACCTTATATGCAGTTAAGAACAATTTTGATGCGGAACAAATCATTGATCACTTAGATGAGATCAGTATTTCATTCGATGTCAGTGGACAAATTTTTTTGAATAAAGAAAATGTTTCCGACGAGATTCGTGGCATGCATATCTCTGAGCGTGTTAGTGAATTTGCCGCGATTGCACCCATACGTCAAAAAATGATTCAAATTCAGCAAGGCTATGGAAAAGACAAAGGGGTTGTTATGGACGGTCGAGATATTGGCACTGCAGTTTTTCCTCAAGCTGAGTTAAAGCTTTTTATGTCAGCATCACCTGAAATCAGAGCTCAAAGGCGATTTGAAGAACTCAAGTCTAGTCAAAACGTCAGTTATGAAGAGGTGCTTCAAAACATTTTAGAAAGAGACGACAAAGACAGTTCGCGAAAAACCAATCCACTTCGGCAGGCAAAAGATGCCATTGTCATCGACAATTCAAATCGCTCTAAAGAGAATTTACTGCAATACGCTTTAGAGCTGGTTGAAAAGACTTTGAATTAAAGGCAGCTAATTTTCTCTATTTCAATTATTTTAATATTTTTGCACTCCTTTTCTAGCATTTATGGGTACGGGAAAAGGAAACAAAATATACTAAACGCTTTTAAGCAGTTGCGAACGGCCCTAGTCTGCTTGAAATACAAATTAAACACAGCATCATATGGCTGATGAACAAACTACTCCAGAAACAGAAGCACAAGAGACTTCTGCGGAGCAAACTCCAACGCAAGATCCACAAGAATTTTTAGCTTCCTTCGATTGGGATAAATACCAAGAAGGAATCGAGCGCGTTGATGAGACTAAACTCAAAGAATTTGAAAACCTCGTTGAACAAAATTTTGTCGATACTGCTGATGAAGAGGTGGTTACAGGTACTGTAATTCACTTGACAGACAGAGAAGCGATTATTGACATTAATGCAAAGTCAGAAGGGGTTATTTCATTAAACGAATTTCGCTACAACCCAGATTTAAAGGTTGGTGATCAGGTAGAAGTCCTGATTGACATTCGTGAAGACAAGACGGGGCAACTCGTTCTTTCTCACAGAAAAGCGAGAACAATCAAAGCATGGGACCGTGTAAACGATGCGCATGACAAAGAAGAAATCGTACAAGGTTTTGTAAAATGCAGAACTAAAGGAGGTATGATTGTAGACGTCTTTGGAATTGAGGCCTTTTTACCAGGTTCACAAATCGATGTTAAGCCTATTCGTGATTACGACCAGTACGTAGGAAAGAATATGGAATTCAAAGTGGTAAAAATCAACCACGAATTTAAAAATGTTGTTGTTTCGCATAAAGCACTTATCGAAGCAGACATCGAAATCCAGAAGAAAGAAATCATTTCTCAATTAGAAAAAGGACAGGTGCTTGAAGGTATCGTGAAGAACGTTACTTCTTATGGTGTCTTTATCGATTTAGGAGGTGTTGATGGATTAATCCACATCACAGATCTTTCTTGGAGCAGAATTAACCATCCAAGTGAAGTGGTTGAACTAGACCAGAAATTAAACGTTGTTATTTTAGATTTTGATGATAATAAATCTAGAATCCAACTCGGACTTAAGCAACTTGAGAAACATCCATGGGAAGCCCTTGGAGACGATGTTCAGGTTGGTTCTAAGGTTAAAGGTAAGGTTGTAGTTATCGCTGATTATGGAGCATTTATTGAAATCGCTGAGGGTGTTGAAGGTTTAGTTCACGTCTCTGAAATGTCGTGGTCTACGCACTTGAGATCTGCACAAGACTTTGTAAGTGTTGGTGATGAGGTTGAGGCAATGGTGATCACTCTTGATCGTGAAGAACGTAAAATGTCTTTAGGTATTAAGCAGTTGTCTCCAGATCCATGGACTGATATTACTTCAAAATACCCAGTTGGTTCTAGACACTCAGGTACGATTCGCAATTTCACCAACTTTGGTGTTTTCGTAGAACTTGAAGAGGGAATCGACGGATTGATTTATATCTCTGACCTTTCTTGGACTAAGAAAATAAAACATCCTTCAGAGTTTGTTACTGTTGGAGAGTCTATAGAAATCGAAGTCTTAGAATTAGATGTTGAAGGACGTAAATTGAGTTTAGGTCACAAGCAAACTCAAACAAACCCTTGGGATGCTTACTCAACTGAATTTGCAGAAGGTACAGTGCACACTGCAGTTATTGGAGAGATTGTTGACAAAGGAGCAACTATCACTTTTAACGACGACATCGTGGCATTCATTCCTTCAAGACATTTAGAGAAAGAAGACAACTCTAGATTGAAGAAAGGTGACGAAGCGCAATTCAAGATTATTGAATTTAACAAAGACTTTAAGAGAGTTGTGGCGAGTCACACAGCGACCTTTAAAGAGCAAGAAGAGCGCAATATGAAAGCGGCGAAACGCAGACAAGAAGCTCAAGCTGAAGAATCAAAAACTACTTTTGGTGATGCTAACGCTCAGCTTCAAGCGCTTAAAGATAAAATGGAGAAAGAAGGAAATAATTAATCTTTTTTCATTAGTCAAATCAAAACCCCGGAAATTTCCGGGGTTTTTTTGTTTACTTTTGTACAAAATAGATACAACTCAGCGTTCTAATAGAAATGAATCAACAAATTCTTCTCGACGAAAAAGAGTTGCAAGTAGTACTTCACAGGCTGTCTTGTCAGTTATTAGAAAATCACCTAGATTTTTCAAACTCCGTATTAATTGGGTTACAGCCCAGAGGCGTTTTCTTGGCCAACCGATTGCACCAATTGTTGACTAAGGAGTACAAGGTCGATAATCTGAACTACGGAACATTAGACATCACCTTTTTTAGAGACGATTTTAGAAGAAACGAAAATCCACTAAAGGCCAATTCAACCCAGATCGATTTCTTGGTTGAAGATCGAAATGTGATTTTTATAGATGATGTGCTCTACTCAGGTCGAAGTGTTCAGGCTGCCCTTAGTGCGATTCAATCTTTTGGCAGGCCTAAAGCTGTGGAATTGATGGTGCTCATTGACAGAAGATTTAGCAGGCATCTGCCTATACAGCCCTCTTATACTGGGAGACAGGTGGACGCTATTAGTGAAGAACACGTTCGTGTAGCATGGAAGGAGAAGGATGGGGAGGATTGTGTGTATTTGGTTAAAAACAAAATATGACAGAATTAAGTGTAGATCATTTATTGGGTATAAAAGATCTTCAAAAAGAAGACATAGAGCTCATATTTAAAACGGCCGACCAGTTTAAGGAGGTGATTAATCGACCGATTAAAAAGGTACCCAGCCTTAGGGATATCACAATTGCCAATGTTTTTTTCGAAAATAGTACGCGTACAAAACTGTCTTTTGAACTCGCTGAGAAAAGACTCTCTGCGGATGTTGTCAATTTTTCTGCCTCATCCTCAAGTGTCAGCAAAGGAGAAACACTGGTAGATACCATAAACAATATTTTAGCCATGAAAGTGGATATGGTTGTTATGCGACATCCACATCCAGGGGCTTGTCATCTTCTCGCGCAAAAAGTAGATGCCAAAATAGTCAATGCCGGGGATGGTGCTCACGAGCATCCGACACAAGCGCTTTTAGACACCTATTCGATTCGGGAAAAATTAGGCGATATCAAGGGTAAGAAAGTGGCTATCGTTGGAGATATTTTACACTCACGAGTAGCTTTATCAAATATTTACGCTCTTCAAAAACTCGGAGCTGAGGTAACGGTTTGCGGACCAAAAACTTTGATTCCTCAGCATGTAGATACATTAGGAGTCAAAGTCGATTTGGATTTTGATCGGGTCATTCAAAATAACGACGTATTGAACATGCTGCGCGTGCAAAATGAAAGAATGAATTTGGATTACTTTCCTTCAAACAGAGATTATGTCTTTCAGTACGGCCTAACTCAAGAGCGACTAAACAAGGGTAAAAATAAACCCCTTATCATGCATCCTGGACCAATCAATAGAGGGGTAGAAATCAGCTCAGAAGTTGCAGATTCTAGTGACGCAATCATACTCAATCAAGTAGAAAATGGCGTTGCCGTTCGAATGGCTGTCTTGTATTTATTGGCTTCTAAATTGAATAGAAACTAATTTTTTAGGATCATGACAGAAGTTTATACTCAACACACACAAAGCCTTAAGGCGTTCATGCAAGATTTAGCATCTGGTCTAAATGAAAAACAGCAGCACAGTATTATAGCCTTTGCTGATGAGCAAGAACTAAGTGCAAGTGATATTGAGCAGCTCGAGGCGATGGAACAAATGCTGAGAAGTAAGGACTTGAGTTTTGTAGTTGTTTCTACAAAATTAGATTACGAGAGCAGCGATGCCTTAACGGTTGTGCCTAGCCTTGAAGAAGCACATGATTTGATTTCATTTGAAGAAATGCAAAGGGACCTATTAGGATGAGAGTTCATGTCTTAGGTTGTTACGCAGCCACGCCTAGGTCTTACAATAACCCTACAGCACAAGTGCTGGAGCTTCCTAAAAATCTTTTTCTAATCGACTGTGGAGAAGGAACTCAGGTTGCTTTCCGACGAAAAAAGCTGAAATTTTCTCGATTAGAACACATTTTTATTTCTCACCTGCACGGAGACCATTTTTTTGGTTTACCGGGTTTGGTCTCTACGCTACGACTTTTAGGAAGGGATAAACCACTGACCATACACGGCCCAAAAGGCATAAAAGAGGCCATTACCTTATTGCTGAAACTGGGAGACAGCTGGACAGATTATCCGCTGCATTTCAATGAATTAGACTCGAAGTCATCAGAGCTTATTTTAGAATTAGAAAACCTTAGAGTATCTACCATTCCCTTAGAGCATCGAATTTATACCAATGGATTTTTATTTGAAACAAAGCAAAAGTCAGAAAACACTTGGCAACGCCAATACGCATATTGCAGTGATACCAAATACTCAGAACGTATCGCACCTTTAATTCAAGAGGTGAAATGCCTGTACCACGAATCAACCTTTTTAGCTCAAGAGGAGCGTCTCTGTGAATACACAAAGCACAGCAGTGCACGCCAAGCAGCAATGGTCGCCAAGCAGGCTAACGCACAAAATTTATTGCTAGGACACTATTCCACACGTTATAAAGATTTAAATTTGTTCAGGTTAGAGGCTGAAACGATTTTCAAAAACGTTTTATTGGCTGAAGACGGAGCAACTTTTGATTTTTAGCCCAGATGAAAGATCTCAGTGATTATAGAAAAAGTTACGATCGGGATGCACTTCTTGAGACTAATGTGCCCACAAGCCCTTTTTCACTTTTCGAAAATTGGTTTCAATTGGCTGACGCACATGCTAATATTGAAGAAGCTAATGCAATGACTTTAACAACGGTGGGAGAAGACAACACTCCTCTGGCTCGTGTGGTATTGCTCAAAAAAATCACTCAAAAGGGATTTCGATTTTTCAGCAATTACCAAAGTCAAAAAGGAAGAGCTATTGCTCATAATCCGAACGTTTGTTTGTCATTTTTTTGGGCTCCTTTAGAGCGGCAAGTAATTGTAAAAGGACATTGCGAACTTCTGAGCCCTGAAGAGTCTGAGGCGTATTTTAAGTCAAGACCCGAAGGGAGTCAAATAGGAGCTATTGTTTCACCTCAAAGTCAGGTCATTCCAAATCGAGAATTTTTAGAAGATAGATTGAGTGAATTTGACCAAATTAATCTGCAGAAACCCGATTATTGGGGAGGTTATGATGTAATTCCCTCTAGTTTTGAATTTTGGCAGGGCAGACAAAACCGTCTTCACGATCGGCTGCGCTATTCAAAATCAGAAGAGGATCACTGGACTATTGAACGACTAGCACCATAGTTAATTGCATATGAGGTATACATATATCAATAGAGAAATAAGTTGGCTACACTTTAACGAAAGGGTACTACAAGAGTGTGCTGATCCAAACGTGCCTCTTTTAGAGCGCCTAAGATTTCTAGGTATTTTCAGTAATAATCTGGATGAATTCTTTAAGGTAAGGTATGCCTCAGTAAAACGAATGGTAGATGCAGACGACAGTGTAGAAACATGGATCAATAGTGAGACTGCAAAACAACTCTTAGAGAAAATAACCGAATTAGTCATTGAGCTTCAGGCGAAGAGTTTGACCATTTTAGAAGAAATTCAACAAGAATTAGAACAAGAGCATATCTACATCATTGATGAACTTCAAATTCCTGAGGAACATCACGATTTTGTGCATAATTACTTTGATCAAAAAGTAAATCCAAACCTACAAACCATTGATTTGAGCAGTATTGCTCATTTTCCAATGCTTCAAGAGTCTGCTGCCTATTTAGCGGTTAAGCTAGAGGCCTATAAGAACAAAAGCTTAAAAATTGTGGATAAGGAAAAGGTGCGCTATGGTCTTATAGAAATCCCTGATAATTTAGACCGTTTTATCGTTTTGCCTTCTATTGACAACAAGCAATATGTGATTATGCTCGATGATGTCATTCGTTTTTGCATTGACAAAATCTTTTTTATGTATGAGTTTGACAAGATCAGTGCCCACATGATTAAGGTTACTCGAGATGCAGAATTAGATATTGATGATGATTTTGAGAAGTCTTTTGTAGAAAAAATATCCACCTCAGTAAGTAATCGCAGAATCAGTGATCCGGTTCGATTTGTATACGACAAAAGAATTTCGATCGATACCCTGAATTTTCTAAAAAAGAAAATGGAAATCGAAGACACCGATAGTGTTATTCCAGGAGGTCGATATCACAACAGAAGAGATTATATGTCTTTTCCAGATTTAAAGAAGCCCGAATTTCAATACGAAAAAATTAAGCCATTGGCCATACCCAATTTGAATAATGAGGGGAGTATTTTTGATCAAATCAGAAGGCGAGATTATTTACTGTATACCCCTTATCAAGATTACGGGTATGTCATTCGATTCCTGAAAGAGGCGGCTCTAGATCCTAAGGTTAGTGAAATAAAGATTACCATTTACCGTCTGGCAAAAAACTCACAAGTAGCTGCTGCTTTGATCAATGCGGCCAACAACGGTAAAAAAGTAACGGTACAAATTGAGATTCAGGCCCGATTCGACGAGAAGGCCAATATCGATTATGCCAATACCTTTAGAGAAGTTGGAATTCGATTGGTATTTGGGGTTAAAGGCCTTAAGGTGCACAGTAAAATTTGTTATGTAACTCGAGAAAATGAGCAGGGTGAGCAGGAGGTTTTTTCATTTGTGAGCACGGGGAATTTTAATGAATCCACCGCTCGTATATACACGGATTACACGCTTTTTACAGCTAATGCCAAGATTGCAAATGAGTTAAAAACGGTATTTGACTTTTTTGAGACACCTTATCAAATGCCCAAGTTTAAGCATTTGATTGTATCGCCGCATTATACAGAATCTTCATACGCCAGTCTCATTGAAAACGAGATTCAAAATGCAAAAGCCGGTAAGCCCGCATTCATTCGCATTAAGATGAATTCGTTTACTTCGTTTAAAATGGTCGATAAATTGTACGAGGCCTCAAATGCCGGTGTGAAAATTGACTTAATTGTACGAGGTATATGCTGCTTGGTTCCGGGTGTTAAGGGGCAAAGTGAAAACATTACTGCCATTAGCGTAGTAGATAAATTTTTGGAGCACCCCAGAGTCTTTATTTTTGGTAATGCGGGTAAACCCAAAGTCTATCTCTCATCTGCCGATTGGATGACGCGAAACATTGAAAATAGAGTAGAGGTAGGGGTTCCGATTTATCAAGAAAACATCAAAAAAGAAATTTTAGACACCTTCGAAATTTCTTGGCGAGATAATGTGAAAGCCAGAGTCTTCTCTGCACGTTTTGACAATGCGTACAAAATGCTTGAAAAGCCAGCAATACGCTCTCAATTCGTGACCTACGACTACTATAAGAGTAAGCTCAACCTAAAAAAATAAGCGCCCAACCTAACCGTGCATGGTTTCTTTAGTGCCTAAGGTAGACATCAATTCTGCCTCGTATTCGAGTAAGGCATTCCACTTTTGATCGACCTCCTCGCGATTGCCATATTTTCGAGCGAATTTTAAAAACATGGTATAATGATTCGCCTCACTCACCATTAAGTCTCTGTAAAACTTAGATAAATCTTTGTCGTTTATTTCTTCAGAAAGCAGACGAAAGCGTTCGCAGCTGCGCGCTTCAATAAGTGCGGCATAGAGTAGTTTATGAACCAAATGTGTCTCTCGACTTCCTCCCTTTGGGAAAAACTTTTTTAGTTCAATGACGTAGTGATCTTTACGTTCGCGTCCAAGAACCCATCCTCTTTCAAGGATTTTTTCATGCACCATATTGAAATGTCCCATTTCTTCTCTAGAAAGCGCCACCATAGCCTTTACCAGTTCAGGTTTTTCCGGAAATCCTATAATAAGTGAAATGGCCATACTTGCAGCCTTTTGCTCACAGTAGGCGTGATCAGTTAGAATTTCTTCAATGTTTTTTTCTACGATATTGACCCATCGAGGGTCAGTGGGTAATTTTAATCCGAGCATAATTAATATTCTAAATCAAAGGTATCCTTTAAGATTGCGATAGATGGGTTTTGTTCGACCATTTTTTTGTACTTCTCTTCAGGGGTGAAAATATATTTTTCATTCATTTCTTCCTTGATAATCACTTCTAATTCTAGATGGTCGTTTTCGAGTTTATCTCTCAAGTAATCGAGAAGTTCGAATTTATTTCGATCAATTTCTTGTTGAATTATTTGGTTGGGCACTGTCATACGCATCGAAAAGTCTTCGTGAAGTTGAGGCTCATCCATGTTTAAATTGGCAGCCATTATCTTCTTGCCCTTTGTCTCTAGTTGCGCGATATAATTGTTCCAGTGAATTAGAAGTTCTTCTTTATTGACCTTTTTCGCTCTTTTGTCTTCTTCTGAGTTTGGTTTTTGTCGTGCTTTTTCTTCTCTGTGCTTTTTTTGCAATGCTAATCCTGCCAGTGATAATCCAGAAACCTGATGTTCTTGATTGAGATTTATTTTTGGTATTTCTAATGTGGGAACTGTAGATTCAGGAACTTCAGCTTCAACTGACTCTATTTCAGCAGAAGTTGGCACTTCTTTTTCTTTGGCCGCTACGGATGGAACTTCAGCTTCAGTTTGGGGTTTTGCAGCTGTTTCAATGACTTCGAGCCACTGAGGGTCGATCAGTCTAAACTTTTTTTTTTAGAAGGGTGGCTAATAGAAGCCAACTGCATCAGACACAATTCTACATGTAATCTTTGGTTTTCACTGTTCTTATAACTCAGTTCACAGGTGTTGCTAATCGCAATTGCCTCTAACAACCATTCCTCGTTCCATTTTTGAGCCTGATCGATATATAAGCTCATCGTATTTTTTGGTACTTGTAGTAACTCTTGAGTCGGTTGGTGTTTGGATACCATAAGATCTCTAAAATGAGAACTTAAACCTGCTACAATATGATGAGCATCAAAGCCTTTTTGTAGTAGTTCATCAAACTCAAGCAGTAGTGCGGGGATGGCATTCTCTAAAATAAAAGAAGAGAGCTTGAAGTAGTTGTCATAATCTAAAATATTCAGATTTTCACTGACATCTTTTCGACTTATTCGATTTCCGGAATAACTCACGATACGATCAAAAATCGAAAGTGCATCTCTCATAGCTCCTTCTGCCTTTTGGGCAATGATGTGAAGCGCTTCTTCTTCAGCTTCAACCTCCTGATCTTCAGCAATTTTTTGCAGGTAATTTACCGTATCAGCTACTGTAATTCTTTTGAAGTCAAATATCTGACATCGAGAAAGTATAGTCGGGATAATTTTATGCTTCTCTGTAGTGGCCAAAATAAACACTGCGTGCTTAGGAGGTTCTTCAAGGGTCTTTAAAAAGGCATTGAAAGCAGCCGAAGAGAGCATATGGGCCTCATCGATAATATATACCTTGTAATGTCCATTTTGTGGAGGTATTCTGACCTGATCGGTTAAGCTCCGAATATCGTCAACCGAATTGTTCGAAGCTGCATCAAGTTCAAAAATATTAAATGAAAAATCCTCTTGGGCTGCGCTGCTGTCATCACTATTGATTTTTCTGGCAAGAATACGCGCACAAGTCGTTTTTCCAACTCCTCTTGGACCGCAAAACAACAAAGCCTGTGCCAGGTGATTTTGTTTGATAGCATTGTCTAGAGTCCGTGTAATGGCTTCTTGACCAATGACCTCTTCAAAATCCTGGGGTCTGTATTTGAGTGCTGAAACGACGTATTGCTCCATATCACAAATATACTATTCAAAAATGTTCGCAACTCTTGATATTAGTGCATAAGTTCAAAAATTATCAACATTAGAACTACCTTTGTAGCAAGCAGGTCACCTTATCGCTTTTTTAAAGAGGAAAGTCCGGACACCACAGTGCAGCATAGCGGGTAACGCCCGTCCATCGAAAGATGAGGACCAGTGCAACAGAAAGAAAGTACAGTTCGGCTGTAGTGAAATCAGGTAAAC